>NZ_CP113343.1:2219322-2536368 GCF_026683955.1 Arthrobacter sp. MMS18-M83
CGCAGGGGCGAATCGAAAAACGGGGGCAGCCACAAGCAGTCCACCCCCAGCCACTGAAGATAGTCCAGCTTTTCGATCAGACCATGGAAGTCGCCCGAACCGTCGCCGTTGGCGTCCGCGAAAGCCCTCACCAGCACTTCGTAGAAAACAGCCTTTCGATACCAATGAGGGTCATGTTGAAGACCCGGGGCGTTCAGCTCGAAAGTGTTCTTCGGCGTGAAGTACTGACTCTGACCCTGCGGATTAAAGCTCACTAAGGCTACCTCCGGATATTGAGAATGTGTGCCGGTTCTTTATGGGCGTCCAGCCGAACGTAGTTGTACTCGCCCCACTCCCAGCTTTCGCCGCTGACCAAATCATCCACCCAGAATCTTCCGTTGGCGGTGAAGTCGGCTGGATCCAGCGAAAGCGCGGACAGATCCAGGGTCACGGTGCTTTCCCTGGTGCCGTGGGGATCGACGTTTACAACAATGATCAAGGTGTCTTTGCTGCCGTCAGGCAAGGTCTTGTGCTTGGAGAACACGATGGTGGCGTCATCCGTGCTGTGGTGCAAGGTCAGGTTCTGCAGATCACCCAAGGCGGGGTGGGCCTTCCGGATGGCGTTAAGCCGTGTGATGTAGGGGGCGAGACTGTGCCCCGACGCTGCAGCGGCATCCCAGTCCCGGTCCTTGAACTCGTATTTCTCGTTGTCGATGTACTCCTCGGCCCCCGGACGCGCCACGTGCTCGTACAGCTCGAATCCGGCGTAGACGCCCCAGAGCGGGCTCGCCGTGGCAGCCAATGCTGCGCGGATGCGGAACGCAGCCGGACCCCCGTATTGCAGGTATTCGGTGAGGATGTCAGGGGTGTTGACGAAGAAATTAGGCCTGAAGTATGCCGGGGAAACGTGGCTGACCTCTTGGAAATACGATTCCAGCTCGGTCTTGGTGTTCCGCCACGTGAAGTAGGTGTACGACTGCTGGAAGCCTGCCCGGCCGAGGGCGTGCATCATCGCCGGGCGGGTGAACGCCTCGGCTAGGAAAACGACGTCGGGGTGCTTCTTGTTGACCTTGCCGATCAGCCATTCCCAGAACCACACCGGTTTGGTGTGGGGGTTGTCCACACGGAAAATCTTCACGCCGTGGCGCACCCACAGGAGGACAATCCGCAGGATTTCCTTGGACAGCCCGGCGGGATCGTTGTCGAAATTCAGCGGGTAGATGTCCTGGTATTTCTTGGGCGGGTTTTCGGCATAGGCGATGCTGCCGTCCACGCGGGTTGTGAACCATTCCGGGTTGGTCTTCACCCAGGGATGGTCCGGGGCGGCCTGCAGCGCCAGGTCCAGCGCCACCTCGAGTCCCAGCTCGTTGGCGCGGACCACAAAAGCGTCGAAATCCTCGAACGATCCCAGTTCCGGGTGGATGGCGTCGTGGCCGCCGGCCTCGGAGCCGATGGCCCACGGCGAGCCCGGATCCTGCGGGCCGGGAGTCAGGGTGTTGTTGCGGCCCTTACGGTGCTGAAAGCCAATCGGGTGGACGGGCGGCAGGTAGATGACGTCGAAGCCCATGTCCGCAACGGCGTCGAGCCGCTTGGCCGCCGACGTGAAGTTGCCTGAGGTCCACGTTCCCGTGGCGGGGTCGAAAACGGCGCCCTCGGAACGTGGGAAGAATTCGTACCAGGCTCCACGGCCAGCAAGGTCACGCTCCACCAGGAGCGGGTACTGTTCCGAGACGGTCACCATTTCTCGGATCGGCTGGCGCTCGACGACGGCGGCGACTTCTGCGCTGAAACCCGCGGCCAGGCGCTCCTCGGCAGTCTTCGAAGTATCGGCGAGGCCCTCAGAGGCGGCACGGAGGGTGCGCTTGTCCGCCGCGCCTCGAGTGCTCTCCTTAGCCGCTTCCGCCAGCAGCGCGACACCTTCAGCGAGCATCAGCTCCACGTCGATGCCGGCCTCAACCTTCACTTCGGCGTTGTGATGCCACGTGCCGTAGCGGTCGTGCCAGGCCTCGATCGCGAAAGTCCAGGCTCCGGGCGACGTCGGAGTCAGCAGCCCCTCCCAACGATCGGTTCCTTTACCACGCTCGCCCGGGGCCGGCGCGAGCCGGACACGCTGGCGCTCCTTGCCTTTGGGGTCCAGCAAAATAGCGCTCACCCCAAGCTGGTCGTGGCCCTCACGGAAAACCGTAGCGCCTACCACAAGGTCTTCACCCGGCAAGGCCTTGGCCGGAAACCGGCCTTCCTCGATCACTGGCTGGACAGCCGTGATGGGGAACCTGCCGAATCTGAGACCTTCGGTGATACCGGTCTTCTGCTTGGACTTGGATGCTGAGCTGGATCGCGGTGTTGCAGTAGTGGTCACAACCTCGACGTTAGCGAGAAAAATCACATTTTGCGAAGAGGTGCTCCGGACTCTTCGGCGCAATGTGTCATTTACCTAAAAGAAACCGAAAGCTGTTCCTGCTGTCCACCGAGTGGATTAGTGTGGCGCTCGTGAAGGCAATTCGAAGGTTTACAGTCCGTACCTTGCTCCCCGAGCCGATCCGGCCACTGGCGCGTCTCGCGACGAACCTACGTTGGTCTTGGCACCGGCCTACCCGCGAACTCTTTGCGAGCCTCGACCACGAATTGTGGGAGGAGAGTCGCCACGATCCCATTAGTCTGCTCGGGTCAATAGGCCGTGAGCAGCTGTACCAACTTGCCTCCAACAACGATCTTGTTGAGCGTGTGCAGCACGCGGCTGCGGATCTTGACCGGTACCTGAGCGAGCCGCGCTGGTACCAGGGCCTCGGTCCGGATGCTCCGGCGTGCATCGCCTATTTCTCCCCCGAGTTCGGCATCACCGAGGTGCTTCCGCAGTATTCCGGGGGCCTGGGGATCCTGGCCGGAGACCACTTGAAGGCCGCGTCGGACCTGGGCGTGCCGCTGATCGGCGTCGGGCTGCTCTACCAGGCGGGCTATTTCAAGCAGTCCCTTTCGCGGGACGCCTGGCAGCAGGAAACGTATCCGGTGCTGGACCCTGACGGACTGCCGCTGACGTTGCTGCGCGAACCCTCCGAGGACGGCACCGGCAAGCCAGTGTTGATCTCGCTGCCGCTGCCCAACGGACGCAAGCTTAACGCGCACATCTGGCGTGCCGACGTTGGACGCGTTCCGCTCCTGCTGCTCGATTCGAACGTGCCCGCCAACGATGACGCGGCGCGCGGGATCACGGACCGCCTCTACGGCGGGGGCGGTGACCACCGGCTGCAGCAGGAACTCCTGCTGGGCATGGGCGGGGTGAAGGCGCTGCGCGTCCACCAGCGCCTCACGGGCACCCCGGCTCCGGAGGTGTTCCACACCAACGAGGGCCATGCCGGTTTCCTGGGCGTCGAACGGATCCAGGAGCTCATGTCCTCCGAGGCCCCGCTGACGTGGTCCGAGGCCCTGGCCGCGGGGCGTGCGTCCACGGTGTTCACCACGCACACCCCGGTACCTGCCGGGATCGACCGCTTCGAGGCCGTGCAGATCAGGCACTTCTTCGAAGCAGGCCTGGCACCGGATGTTCCGGTGGACAAGGTCCTGGAACTGGGCCGGGAGAACTACGACGGCGGCAACCCCGCGGTGTTCAACATGGCCGTCATGGGCCTGCGCCTGGCGCAGCGGGCCAACGGCGTGGCCAAGCTGCACGGCGTGGTGTCCCGCGAGATGTTCTCCGGGCTCTGGCCGGGCTTTGACCACTCCGAAATCCCCATCACCTCGGTCACCAACGGCGTGCACGTGCCCTCCTGGGTGGATCCGCGCATCTCCGCGTTGGCCCGCAAGCAGTTCGGAACCGAGGCCGAGGCCTTGGGCCGTTGGGACCTTGCCTACAACGTCAGCGACGAGGACGTGTGGCGACTTCGCCGGGAGCTTCGCGTGTCGCTCGTGGAAGACGTCCGACGCCGGCTCCGGGCAGCGTGGAAGAAGCGCGGCGCCGCGGATGCGGAACTGGGCTGGACGGACACCGTGCTGGACCCGGACGTGTTGACGATCGGCTTCGCCCGGCGCGTGCCGACGTACAAGCGGCTCACCCTCATGCTCCGGGACCCGGCCCGCCTCAAGGCGCTGCTGCTGCACCCCAAGCACCCCATCCAGCTGGTCATCGCCGGCAAGTCCCACCCGGCGGATGACGCGGGCAAGAAGATGATCCAGGACCTGGTGAAGTTCACCGACGACCCCGCCGTCCGGCACCGGATCGTGTTCCTGCCCAACTACGACATCGCCATGGCCCGCACCCTGTTCCCGGGCTGCGACGTGTGGCTGAACAACCCGCTCCGGCCCCTGGAGGCCTGCGGGACCTCCGGCATGAAGGCGGCCATCAACGGTTCCCTGAACCTGTCCGTGCTGGACGGCTGGTGGGATGAGATGTACGACGGCGAGAACGGCTGGGCGATCCCCACCGCCAACAACGACGCATCCCCCTCCGAACGCGACGACATCGAGGCCGCGGCCCTCTACGAGCTCCTGGAGACCCAGGTGGCCCCGCGTTTCTACGGTTCCACGGTCTCCGCAGATGCCGGCGCGGCGGGTCCCTCCCAGTCCGGCCCGGAAACCATCCCGACGCACTGGGTCTCCATGATCAAGCACACCCTGGCCCATCTTGGCCCCGCGGTCTCGGCCGACCGCATGCTCCAGGACTACGTCAACACCCTCTACCGCCCGGCAGCGGAGTCAGGACGGCGTGCCGTAGCCGGTTCATTCAAGGAGGCGAAGGAACTGGCAGCCTGGATCACGAAGATCCGCAACGCCTGGCCGCAGCTGATCGTGGAACACGTCGACTCCGTCGGCGTCACCGAAGAGCCACAGATCGGCGACACCCTCCAGGTCAACGCCTACATCGCCCTGCACAACCTGACACCGGACGACGTCAGCGTGGAGGTGGCCTACGGCCGGGCCGAAGAAAGCGATGAGCTGGAGGACATCGCCGTGGCCGAACTGAGCTCGTTTGAGGACCTTGGCAACGGGCGCCACCTGTTCACCGGCTCCATCCTGATCAACCGCTCCGGATCCTTCGGCTACACCGTCCGCGTGTTCCCGAAGCACCCCTCCCTGGCCTCGAAGGCCGAACTGGGGCTGATCGTCAACGCGTAGCGGCTTACCGGGCCCAGCTGGCTCGGCTTGGTTCGCTACTGCTGGAAGACCGCGATGACGGCCAGGTCCCGCCCGGCGTAGGTTTCGGCGTCCTGGAGGATTTCGCAAACCACCCCGAAGGACCGGTCCGTCCGGTAGGCGGCGGGAACCTGCCAAATCAACGTGACGGGTGGCTGGTCATCCTCAGAGACGCTGTCTGCGAAATCGTGGAGTGAATCGTTGAGGGCGTCAAGGTCCACGCCGTAGTACTCCGGGAAATCGAGCACCTGGCCGAAGACTTCCAAGACGGCGTGTTTGCTTGCTGCTGAGGGCACCATCACGGTGCGGCGGCCGGCGTCGGACACTTGTTCCTGCAGTTCTTCCAGCGTCCACGTGTCGGCGGAATAGATCTTCATGGTGTCCCTACGTGCGGTAGACGTTGATGGTGTTGCCTTGTACGACTTCCCGCTCGCCCGCGGCGACCAGCGCTCCCTGCCTGCGGTCGTTGAGCTCGGAAGTAGTCAGGCGCAGTTCGAACATACGGCTTCCCCGCCGGATTCGGCGATCAGTTTAGGCAGGACGACCTTCTTGTCATCCTTGTTCCCATTGATCACGATCAATCCGCGGTAGGAGCCGCCCTCCGAGCTCATCAGGAGCTGCACAATCCGAAGGGAGGGGTCGTGCCAACGGGCCGCCGTCATGGGCTGGCCCTTCTCGTCAAACCATTCCAGGCCCGTCCGGCTGTCCGGGAAGCCTGGATCCTGGGCCTGCATGAACTCCTTGCGGAGCCGGACCACCCGTTTGGTGCTCCGGAGCATCTCATGGGATTCGGGTGTCTGGGTCCAGTCGATCCACGTGAGCTGGTTGTCCTGGCAGTAGGCGTTGTTGTTGCCCTGCTGTGTGCGTCCGAGTTCATCGCCGGCAGTGATCATGGGTACGCCGATGGAGAGCATCAACGTGGTCATGAGGTTCCGCTTGGAAAGGGCACGCGCGGCGAGAATCGTCTCGTTTTCCGTGCGGCCTTCGAATCCGTGGTTGTAGCTGCGGTTATCGCTGTGGCCGTCACGGTTCTGTTCGCCGTTGGCCTCGTTGTGTTTGCGGTCGTAGGACACCAGGTCGGCGAGGGTGAAGCCATCATGGGCCGTGATGAAGTTCAGCGAGGCGAGCCTGGAGCGTCCCGAGGGTTCAAAGACCCGGGTGGAACCCGTCAAGGCGTCGGCAAGGACTCCCACGCTGCCCCCCGACATCCCGGCTTCGGCAGCGCCCCGGTCCGAAAGCCAGAAGCGGCGTACGCCGTCGCGGAAGTGATCGTTCCAGTCCACCCACCCTTTGGGGAACCGCCCGGTCTGCCAGCCGCCGTAGCCAACATCCCATGGTTCGGAAATGAGCTTCGATCTGGAAAGCACCGGATCCTCGGCGATCCGTGTGAGGAAAGGGTGCTGGGGATCGAACTCATTGCCCGCGTTGCGGCACAGGGTCACGGCAAGGTCGAAGCGAAAGCCGTCGATGTGGAATTCGTCCACCCAATAGCGCAACGAATCAATAGCCAGGTCCACTACCCTGGGCTCGGCGAAGTTGAGGGTGTTGCCGCAGCCGGTCGTGTCAAGGTATCGGCCGTGGGCATCGTGGCGATAGTACTGCCGCTCCCCCAGGCCCCTGAAACTGATGGTGTCGCCGTCGGGTCCGCCTTCCGCCGTGTGGTTGTAGACGACGTCGAGGATCACTTCGATCCCGGCCGCATGCAGGATTTTCACCATGCCTTTGAATTCGTCCTGGACGGCATGGGGCCCGGCCTGCTGGGCGGCTTGCGTGGCATAGTCCGCGTGGGGGGCAAAGAACGCGGCAGTGTTGTAGCCCCAGTAGTTGGTCAGGCCGAGGTTCTGCAGGTGCTGTTCGTCTACGTGGAAATGAATGGGCAGCAATTGGACGGACGTCACCCCCAACGATTGGAAATGCTCGATCATGGCCGGGTGTGCCATGCCGGCATACGTTCCGCGGAGGTTCGCGGGGATATCCGGGTGCAGGATGCTTTGGCCGCGGACATGTGCCTCGTAGACGATGGTGTCCCGCCACGGGGTGCGAAGCGGTCGGTCGTCACCCCAATCAAAAGCGGAGTCCATGCGGACTGAGCTCAGCAGCTCTCCGCGCTGGTGCACCGCCCGGCCGTAGGGATCGAGCAGCAGCTGCTCGGCGTCGTCGGCGTCAAAGTCCAGAGCGGGAACGGAGAGTGGCAGCGCGTCCCCAACCGGCGCGGCGCGGAAGCCGTACCGGGTGCCAGGCGGCAGCCCATCCAGGATGCCGTAGTGCACGCCATCGGCGAACCTGGGCAACGTGTGGACTTTCCAGGAATCGCCGGGGGCCTTGTAGGCGATTTCGACTCGAGCGAGACCGGGGGCCCAGACGGCGACATTGACCCTGTCTGCGGGGGTGTGTCCGTCGAGGCTCCCAGACCGCGGAATACTTAACCCGAGCGGCGACGGCCGCGAGGCGTCCACTGTAGATGCTGTGTCAAAAATCGGCATTACCATTAGTTGAGAGTTTAGTCTCCGACGCCAATTCTCCCCTGCCCGCGCTTCATATGACAGTGCGCGTGCCCATTAGTCGTAGCGCCACTGGCAGCCTGTGCGAAGGCAAACATGCCGCTCACCTGCTGAAACGTCGTATCTTCCGGCTTTCTGGTCATTTCGCGAACCGGGCGCCCACCCCTGATTGTGTCGAATGGGCCGAATGCGCCCGTCCAAAGGTGGATGAGTTCCTATCCTCCCCACGGTCGTTGCATACTTTGCCTATACACCAATGTGGAGGTAATTGTGCGAATCGCCCTTGCTCAAATCATCAGCGGCCGCGAGCTGGCGGACAACCTGGTCCTGTTGGAAGACTATGCCCGCCGAGCCAAGGAAGGCGGCGCTGAACTGGTGGTATTCCCGGAAGCGACCATGCGGGCGTTCGGGAATTCCCTACTCGACATCGCCGAGCCCTTGGATGGGCCATGGGCCAATCGGGTGCGGCAGATTGCCCGGGAACTTGGGATCGTGATCGTGGCCGGAATGTTCACCCCGGGAGTGTCCTCCGACGGCAGTGGCAACGGCAAAGTCCGGAACACCCTGCTTGCCACCGGCCCCGGAGTGGACACCAGCTACGATAAGATCCACCTCTTCGATGCCTTCGGTTTCGCGGAATCGGACACCGTCGATGCAGGAACCGATCCGGTGACGTTCGACGCCGGAGGCCTCACCTTCGGTCTGGCCACCTGCTACGACGTCCGTTTCCCAGCCCTCTTTACCGCCAATGCCGAGCGCGGCGCCGACGTGAATATTGTGTCCGCGTCCTGGGGCGCAGGCCCAGGCAAAGCCGAACAGTGGAAGTTGCTTGCGCGGGCCCGGGCGATCGACACCACAACCTTCGTGCTCGCATGCGGCCAGGGCGACCCCGCGAGCCAAGGCATCGAGCCCAAAGGTGCCGCACCGACCGGAGTGGGGCACTCCGTCGTCGTGTCCCCTTTGGGGGCCGTGCTGGAAGAGCTCGACGCCGAACCTGGCCTCTTGTTCGCGGAGCTGGATGCCGCCGTCGTCGAGGACGCGCGGGTCAAGCTCCCGGTCCTGGCGAACCGCCGCAACTTTTAGGGCAAACAGCGACGCTCGCCCACCGGGATGAAGTGAGCGAGCGTTGCTGTGTAAGCGGTCAAAAGTGAACGAGCGTCGGCTACTTGGTGGCGCGCTGCCTTGAGACTTCGTACAACGAGATGCCCACTGCCATGGAGGCGTTGAGCGATTCCATGGCCGAGTCGATCGGGATGGAGATGATCTGGTCGCAGTTTTCGCGGACGAGGCGGCTGAGGCCCTTGCCCTCGGAACCCACCACGATACAGACGGGATCGGTGGCCAAGGAAAGATCCGGCAGCGAGACGTCGCCGTCGCCATCAAGGCCCAGCACGAAGATGCCCATCTGCTTGAACTGCTTGAGGGCGTTGTTCAGGTTGGCAGCCCGGGCCACGGGGACGCGGACTGCCGCACCTGCGCTGGTCTTCCATGCCGAAGCGGTGACGCCGACGGAACGGCGCTCCGGGACAATGACGCCGTGGCCGCTGAAGGCGGAAACGGAGCGGATGATGGCGCCCAGGTTGCGGGGATCAGTAATGCCGTCGAGTGCAACGAAGAGGGGTGCGTTGGGGATGTAGCCCTTCTTCCACTTGGCGACCGTCTGCTCGGCGAGGTCGTAGGCGTCCTGGTATTCGTACGGCGGGATCTGCAGTACGAGGCCCTGGTGGACGGCGTCTTCCGTCATACGGTCCAGCTCGGGCTTACCGGTTTCCAGCAGCGGGATGCCACGTTCGGCAGCGAGCTTGAGGGACTCTTTGACGCGATCGTCCATCTCGATCCGGATAGCCACGTGCAGCGCCTTCGCGGGGATTCCGGCGCGCAGCGCCTCCACCACGGAGTTGCGTCCGGTGACTACTTCCTCGGTAGCGCGACCCTTCGGGCCCGAGCGGGCGCCCGGGTTGGAGCGGCTGGTGCCCCCGGCTGCACGCTTGGCTGCCGAGCGCTCAGCGAGCTGCCTGCTCTTGTAAGCCTTGTGATATTCGCGGTCCTCGGCTTTAGGGGTTGGACCCCTGCCTTCCAAGGCCTTTCGACCGTGGCCACCGGTTCCAGTGGTGGGGCCCTTCTTCTTTTTGACAGCCCGGCGACCGTTGTTGGCCATGAAATCCACCCTTGATTGTGTTGAGTACGTCTGCAATCAAGTCTACTGAATCAACTTAAATCGGGACGACGGCCCCTCTTCAGTCCTTTTTGAGGCTCCAGCTGGCGCCATCGGCGCCATCCTCGACGGCGATTCCGGCGGCCGCGAGAGTGTCGCGGATCGCGTCGGAAGCGGCCCAGTCCTTGTTGGCGCGCGCCTCGGCGCGGGCCTGCAGCTGGGCTTCCACAAGGACTTCAAGGGCTTGGGCTGTCCCGGAGTTTTCCTGGACTTCGCCGCGGACATCGTTGAGACCAAGAACTGTGGTCATGGCCAGCACGGCCTGGAGCGCCTGCTGGGCTCCGGCATCGTCCCCTGACGCCAGTGCCGTGTTGCCAGCACGGACGGTCTCATGCAGAGCGCCAAGAGCCTGCGGCACGTTGAGATCATCGTCCATGGCGGCAGCAAAAGCGTCCGGCACGGGGCTCGACTCAGGGTGGGCGGCGAAGCCGCCACCGAACTTCTTGGACGCCTTAGCGACGAAACCGTAGATGCGCTCCACAGCAGCCGCAGCTTCCTGGAGGGAGGTGGGCCGATAGTCCAGGATGGAGCGGTACTGGGCCTGGCCGAGGTAGTAACGGACCACGCGCGGACTTGCGAGCTCCAACATTTCCGCAGGACTCACCGTGTTGCCTACGGACTTGGACATCTTTTCGCCCTCATAGGTGACCATGCCGTTGTGCAGCCAGAAATTGGCGAAGTCGTCACCGGCGGCCTGCGACTGTGCCATTTCGTTCTCATGGTGCGGGAAGCGGAGGTCCAAGCCGCCGCCGTGGATGTCGAACTGCTGGCCCAGGTATTTCGTGGCCATGGCAGAGCATTCAAGATGCCAACCCGGCCGGCCGGTTCCCCACGGCGAAACCCAGCCCGCCGTCGTCGGCTCCCCGTCCTTGAAGCCCTTCCACAGCGCAAAGTCGCGCGGGTCGCGCTTCCTGTTGCTGAATTGAGGCTCGACGTCCGCGGCGCCCTGCATGTCGTCAATGTTCTGGCGCGTCAGGGAGCCGTACTTGCTCCAGGATCGGACATCGAAGTAGACATCCCCGGAATCGTCCAGGGCAGGGTAAGCGTGGCCGCGGTCGATGAGCCTTTGGATGAGGGCGTGCATCTCCGGGATGTGGCCGGTGGCGCGCGGCTCGTATGTTGGGCGGGAAACGCCGAGGACGTCGTAGGCCTGCTCGAATTCCTGCTCGTAACGGTAGGCCAAGGCCCACCATTCTTCCTCGGGCTTGGCTGTGGGTTCCTCAGCCCAATCCGGCCCGAACGACTGCGAGGACTTGGCGAGGATCTTGTCGTCGATGTCGGTGACGTTGCGGATCACCGTGACGCGCAGCCCGCGGTATTCGAGCCAGCGGGTCAGCTGGTCGAACGCGATGGCGGAACGGACATGTCCCACGTGTGGCATCCCCTGCACCGTGGCACCGCAGTAGTAGACGCTGGCCTTGCCGGCTTCAAGGGGGACGAAGTCGCGGACTTCGGCGGATGCAGTGTCGTAAAAGCGCAGGGTCACCGCTCCAGATTAGCGGATGCGCGCCATCTGGCTTCGTTGCACACCATCTATCTCAGTTCAGGCGCTATCGCCTTGGGGCGCTGCCGGCACGGCGTAGACAAGGGCCGTAGCGACGGCGGAGATGCCCTCACCCCGGCCAGTGAAGCCGAGGCCGTCGCTGGTGGTCGCCGTGACGCTGACGGGAGCGCCTGCGGCGTCGCTGAGGACGCGCTGCGATTCTTCGCGCCGCGGACCGAATTTTGGCCTGTTGGCCACGAATTGCACCGCAACATTGCCAATCTCGAAACCGGCGGCGCGGACAATCCTGGCCGCCTCCCCCAGCAACTTCGCTCCGGAAGCGCCGGCGAATTCGGGACGGTCGGTGCCGAAATGCGTGCCAAGGTCACCAATGCCGCAGGCCGAGAAGAGCGCGTCAGCGGCCGCATGGGCCACGCAATCGCCGTCGGAATGCCCGGAGAGCCCGCGCTCCCCCTCCCAAAAGAGGCCTCCCAGCCACAGCGGTTGCGGGTCGCCCTCAGGCGCGTAGGCGTGTACGTCCACCCCGATGCCGGTGCGCGGCAACGGGATGGCCGGGTTCCCAGGCTGCGCCCCCATCAGCCTTCCACCCAGCGGACTCCGAGCGGACCTTCCAGCAGGCCTTCGGCAATGATGAGGTCCAGCGGCGTGGTGATTTTCAGCGACTGGCTGGCGCCCCGAACTGCGTGGACGGGGACGCCGAGGAGTTCGACCAGCATGGCGTCGTCGGTGACGGCCGCGGACTGGGCGTGGTCGAACTTTGCCGCCGCCGCGTGGGCACGCAGCAAAGTCTCATAGTCGAAACCTTGCGGAGTCTGGACGGCGCGCAGTTGCTCCCGCGGGGCCGTGCCGGTGACGATCTCCGGGGCGATTCCGGCGTCGTCACCGTCAGTTTCCACAACCATCTTGACGGTGTCCACGATCGGTATCGCCGGAATGACCGCCATGGCGCCTGCGGATAGCGCGACGGCAACGCGGTGGAAGACCCGTTCAGGAGTTAGCGCTCGCGCAGCATCGTGAACCAGCACAGCGCGCGTTCCCTCGAGCACCGCCGCTAGGGCCGCACGGACCGAATCGGCACGCGTGGATCCGCCGTCGACCACTGTGACCAGAGGCCCGTCAGTGCCGAGCTCCTGCCGGAATTCCTCGCAGAGCTCCCGCAGCTCGAGGTCCCCTGCGGGGATGGCAACACAAATCTGCCGGGCAACATCTGCCGTGGCGACGCCGCGGAGGGCATGGGTGAGGATGGGTTCGCCGCCCAGCGGCACCTTTGCCTTGGGCATGCCGTAGCCAAGCCGCTCGCCCGAGCCTGCCGCAACGACGACGACGGCGGTGGCCTCGCGCTGGGATGGTGTAGTCATGCGCTCAAGCCTACGTGGTGCTAACTCGGGCAAAAGGAAACCCCGGCGGCAGGTTGCCACCGGGGTTTAAATCTTTGAATCTTTGTTAGGAAGCCAGAACTTCGTCGAGAACGCTTGCGGCCTTCTCTTCGTCGGTCTTCTCAGCCAGTGCCAGTTCTGAAATCAGAATCTGACGGGCTTTGGCCAGCATTCGCTTCTCACCTGCGGAAAGGCCGCGATCGTGATCACGGCGCCAAAGATCGCGAACGACCTCTGCAACCTTGATGACGTCGCCGGAAGCAAGCTTCTCCAGGTTTGCCTTGTAGCGACGGGACCAGTTGGTGGGCTCTTCAGTGAACTCGGCACGGAGAACGTCGAAAACGTGCTCCAAGCCTTCCTTGCCCACTACGTCGCGAACCCCAACAAGGTCTACGTTTTCTGCTGGAACTTCAATGGTCAGATCACCCTGAGCCACCTTGAGCTTGAGATACATTTTCTCTTCGCCCTTGATAGTGCGCATCTTGATTTCTTCAATTTTTGCTGCACCGTGGTGAGGGTAAACTACTGTCTCGCCGACCTCAAAAACCATGTGGACTTTCCCCTTTCCCGCAGACCAGTTTATCACGCTTAAGGCATACGATTGGCACGGAGAGGGGTCCTGAACCCAGTAAATACGCGGAAAATGGCCTATTCAGCCCTCCAGCACCCCCTTGACGGGAAGGCATAAAAGTGCATAGGACGCCGCGCCGCGGAACACCGTACGCCTCCGGGAGGCCCGCCACAATGGTGTCCGGAATCCTTGTTTGAGCTGGTTTGCCGATAGGCTATGCCTGAAAAGTGTTCCAATGACTCTAAGAGGAGTACGTGTCGTGCGCATTACTGCGATGAACCGTGTCCAGCGCGGCAAACTGGCGATGGCGGCGGCCGCCATCGGCATCGGTCTCTTGTCCGTGACCGGCTGTGGCTACATCAACGCCCAGCAGACCAGCCACCAGTACGCAGCGTCGGACGGCGTCAAGGAAGACCTCGGTTCGCTCCAACTGCGCAACATGCTTATTGTCTCCACTGGCGCCAACAAGCCGGGACGCGTTATTGGTGCCGTCTTCAACACTTCCTCCAGCGATGCGACCTTGACCATCAACGGAGCCAGCGGCTCGCAGACCAGCATTCCGGTCAAGGCCAAGTCGCAGACCTACCTCAACGAGAGCACCGACCCCGCGATTCTGAGCACCACCGGCGGAAACCCGGGCTCCCTGGTTTCCGTGACCATCAAGACCGGCTCCGACTCCCGCACCGTGCAGTTCCCGGTCCTGGACGGCACCTTGAAGGAATATGAGAAGTACATTCCTGCCACGGCCACGCCGAGCCCCTTAGTCAGCGGTTCAGCCACGAGCAGCGCCTCACCGAGCGCGAGCAGCACCGGCCACTAGGCGGCATCGGCCTGGCCCCCGGCCCGGCGGCCAGGCCCAGTTACCCCGCGAGAACGCAAAGGAAGGGCTCTCACCATGGGAGCCCTTCCTTTTGCTGTTTGCCTTGCGCTTTTTGCCTTCGGCGGGGCCGTTCCCAGCCCTTCCGGGCTTACGGTTCGAACTTGTAGCCTAAGCCGCGCACCGTCACAAGATAGCGGGGAACCGAGGGGTCGGGCTCGATCTTGCTGCGCAAGCGCTTCACGTGGACGTCCAGGGTCTTGGTGTCCCCCACGTAGTCGGAGCCCCAGACGCGGTCGATCAGCTGTCCACGGGTGAGCACACGGCCCGAATTGCGGAGGAGCATCTCAAGGAGTTCGAACTCCTTCAGCGGAAGCGACACTTGTTCGCCGTTGACGCTCACCACATGGCGCTCAATGTCCATCCTGACCGGGCCGGCCTGCACGGTGGATGTGATGAGTTCCTCGGGCTCGCCCTGCCGGCGCAGCACGGCACGAACGCGCGCCACGAGTTCCCGGGAAGAGTACGGCTTGGTGACGTAGTCGTCCGCGCCGAGTTCCAGGCCAACCACCTTGTCGATTTCCGAGTCCTTGGCGGTCAGCATGATGACCGGGACGCTGGAACGCTGCCGCAGCTGCCTGCAAACCTCCGTGCCTGGAGTCCCCGGAAGCTGCAGGTCCAGCAGCACCAGATCGGCCCCGTTGCGGTCGAACTCCACCAACGCGTCGCTGCCGTTGTCCACTACCTGGACATCGAAACCTTCCTTGCCCAATAGGTAGGACAGAGGGTCGCTGAAGGACTCTTCGTCCTCCACGATCAGAATCCTGCTCAAGCGCCAGCTCCTTGCTCTAGGGCGCGTACTGCGCCCGTCGTCTGAATAACGTTTCGGGGCTTCGCCCCGGCGTCGTCGTTCTCCTGGCCTTCCATTTCAGGAAGGCGGATGGTGAAAGTAGAACCTTGGCCGGGCTGCGACCAGACGGTAACCTCGCCGCCGTGGTTGGACACCACATGCTTGACAATACTCAGGCCCAAGCCGGTTCCCCCGGTTTGCCGCGACCTTGCGGCATCTACGCGGTAGAAACGCTCGAAGATCCGTTCCTGGTCCTCGGGGCTAAGTCCTTCGCCTTGATCCGTGACGGAAATCGCCACCACGCCCTCTTTGGCCCGGACGCCCACCCCAACACGGGTGTTTTCCGGAGAATAGCGAATGGCGTTGTCGATGAGGTTCCGCAATGCGGTCACCAACAAGTCCTGGTCACCGAAGACCATGGTTTCCGTCCGGCCGCCGACCACGATTTTGATGTTCTTGAGTTCCGCCGGGAGTTGCGAGCGATCTACGGCTTCGGAAATCACTGTGTTGATATCCACAGCGTGTCCTTGTTGCGCCACATTGGCGCCCTGGAGCCGGGACAGCTCAATGATGTCCTGCACCAGCGCAGCGAGTCGTGTGGATTCCTTGTGCATGCGCTTCGCAAAGCGACGGACGGCTTCTTCGTCATCCGGGCTTGCCTCAAGGGCCTCAGCCAGCAAGGAGATGGCGCCCACCGGGGTCTTGAGTTCGTGCGAGACGTTCGCGACGAAGTCGTTGCGGATCTCCTCGGTGCGGGTGATTTCGGTGCGGTCGTCGGCCAGAAGGACGATATATTCCCATCCGAGCATGGCTGCGCGAACCTGCACCACGATGGTCCCCTTGCCGAGCGGACCGCGGGGCAACTCGAAGGTCTTCTCCAGGATTACGCCGTCGCGCCGGACCTTCGCGGTCATGTCCAGCAGCTGCTTGTGCACCACTGTGTGGCCCCTGACGAGGCCGTAGGCGTAAGCCGCGGGACTGGCCCGGACGACGCCGTCGATCGCGTCCACCACCACAAAGGCCCGCCCGACGACGGACAGCACCTCCGCGGCGCCCTCCGGAAGCAGTGGTTCCGTGACATCCAGGTCCACTATCTTTCGCTGCCGTTCACTGAGCCTGAATGCGAGCACGCCAAAGACGCCGCACGACAGGCCAGCAAGGCCTGCGATGACACCGATGAGCACTGGATCCACGGATCTAGCTTATGCGCTGGAAACACTGCAAAATATGGAACGGCCTCCAAACGGCCCCGATTCGGCTAACGTTCACCTAAAGATGCGCAACCGTTCATGGATCACTGCCATTCTTACTAGTTGCATCATAGTTAAGCTATGAAGATTTTCGCGCCGTCAGAGGGGTGCGGAGGAGATTTCCAAGGAGAGGACGCCACCGTGCGCAAGGTTTTTCAGGAGGAGCTCATCCAGGTCGGTGAGGACCTCATCGAGATCTCAAAGCTGGTTACCGAGGCGATCCAGAACGCGACCACCGCATTCGAAGGGGCAGACGTCGATCTCGCCCAGGACGTCATCGCAGCCGACGCCCGGATCGATTTCCTGCAAAACGGCCTTGACGAGCGCGCCATCGATATCCTGGCCCTCCAAGGCCCCGTGGCAAGCGATCTCCGGATGATCGTTGGCTCCCTGCGGATGAGTGCGTCACTGGAACGGATGGGCGACCTCGCCCGCCACGTGGCCCAACTGGCCCGCCTCCGCTACCCGGCCACGGTCATCCCCGAGCAGTTGACGGCAACGTTCAAGGACATGGCCCGCCTGGACCTTGAAATGAGCCAAAAGGTTACCCTGCTCCTGGAATCGCGTGACCTGGAAGTTGCCCGCGACATCCTCAAGCTCAACACCAACGTCGACGATCTGCACTTGAGCGTTTTCAGGGCGATCGCAGATCCTTCGTGGGCCGAGACTTCAGCCACCACGGTGGATGTGGCCCTCGCCAGCCGCTATTTCGAGCGGTTCGCAGACCACGGTGTCTCCGTTGCCCGCAAGGTGACCTACCTGGTCACCGGCGAATGGCAGCCAGAAGGCTTCTAACCAGGCTTAACAAACTGCGACGCCGGCCGGCTCACCTCGCGGGGTGGGCCGGCCGGCGTCGTTTTCTCGAAGGGCCTATTTCTTGCCTTGGGCTGCTACAGCCTTGATGGACTCGGCCGCGGCCTCGGGATCGAGGTAGGTTCCACCGGGGTTGATCGGCTGGAAGTCATCTTCCAGATCGTAAACCAACGGGATGCCCGTCGGGATGTTCAGACCGGTAATGTCTTCGTCGCTGATCCCGTCCAGGTGCTTGACGAGGGCGCGTAGGGAATTGCCGTGGGCTGTGACCAGGACCGTCTTGCCAGCCTTGAGGTCTTCCTTGATGTCTGACTCCCAGTACGGCAGGAGACGGACCAGTACGTCCTTGAGGCATTCGGTGCGCGGCAGGGCGTCGCCGAGGCCTGCGTAGCGCACGTCGTTCACCTGGGAGAACTCGCTGTCATCGGAGAGGGCGGGCGGCGGGGTGTCGTAGCTGCGGCGCCATTCCATGAACTGCTCTTCACCGAATTCGGCGAGGGTCTGGGCCTTGTCCTTGCCCTGGAGTGCGCCGTAGTGGCGCTCGTTGAGGCGCCAGTCACGCTTGACCGGGATCCAGCCGCGATCGGCTTTGTCCAAGGAGATGTTCGCGGTGTTGATGGCCCGCTTCAGCAAGGACGTGTAGAGGATGTCGGGGAGAACGTTGTGTTCGACCAGGAGCTCTCCGCCGCGGGCTGCTTCCTCGCGGCCTTGGTCGTTCAGGTCGACGTCCACCCAGCCGGTGAACAGGTTCTTGGCGTTCCAGTCGCTGTGGCCGTGGCGCAGCAGAATCAGCTTGTAAGTCATGCTTTTCATCCTAAGCGATCAGGCCCTGCCGTTACCGGGCGTTACGCCGCCACCCGTTCATCACAACGCGGGGTCACTTAGCGCCGGTGTTTTTGGATCGGATGGGCCGTAAGTGACCCCGCGTTGGAGGATAAAGTGGGACGGTGGTGCAGAAAGCAGAGCGGGTGCAAGGCAGGCGCGGCAAACCGGTCGGCAACATCACAAGAGGCACCACCAATCCCAACCGGATGCGCCGGCTGGACCGCTGGCTGGCAGGCCCGCAGGCATGGCGGCTGCGCTCCGCCGTCGACCCCTTGGTAGTGGACCTGGGCTATGGCGCTTCCCCGGCCACCGCCGTCGAGCTCTTCGAAAGGCTGCGGGCTGTCCGCCCCGACGTTCGAGTGTGCGGGATCGAGATCGAACCAGAGCGAGTCCGGATCGCCAAGCTCTTGGAACGGCCCGGGCTCAGCTTCCATGTGGGCGGTTTCGAGGTTCCCGTTCCGGGCACTCCCGTGCTGGTCCGTGCCTTCAACGTGTTGCGGCAATACGAGGAATCGGACGTGGCGGGAATCTGGGGCTTGGTGCAGTCACGCTTGGCACCGCAGGGATTGTTCATCGACGGAACGTGCGATGAAATCGGCCGCCGTGTGACGTGGGTTGCCCTGGATCCGAACGGGCCATTGAGCTTGAGCCTGTCCATGCGCTTCGGCGGTTTCGAGCTGCCCTCCGACGTCGCCGAACGCCTGCCGAAAGCGCTGATCCACCGCAACATTCCGGGCGAGCGGATTCACGCTTTCCTGGGCGCTCTGGACCAGGCGTGGTTGGAGGCGGCACCGCTTGCGTCGTTCGGCAACAGGCAGCGGTGGACGGCCATGTGCCAATCAATGCGCGACGCCGGCTGGCCCCTTCAGGACGGAACGTCGCGTTGGCGCTTGGGCGAACTCACCGTCGACTGGTCAGCGGTGGCCCCGGCGTAGCCCTGGGGCCGTGGGCCCACGCCGGCAGGGTTCCCTGAGCGAGCTTGCGGGCTTAGGGTGCCGTGGGCCCACGCCGGCAGGGTTCCCTGAGCGAGCTTGCGAGCTTAGGGTGCCGGTGGGGATCACCAGGGACCGTACGGACCCTGGTTGCGGCCGCTGTTGCCGATTTCCTTGACGGCGGGACGGACATCCGCCAAGTAGACACACGCCGCAGTCACAGCAGCGATGCCAAAGATTCCGAAACCACCCCCGCCACCGAGGACGGAGAACCCGCCGATGACCGCAGCGATGCCGGTCAGGGCCAGCCAGAAGGTCTTGGTGCGCTTCGAGGCTGCCTCGAAGGACGAGGGTTTGTGGCGCAGGCAATCCACCAGCGCCCACAGCTCCAGGGCAAAGGCAACCAGTCCCAGAATGAAGTAGATCCCACTCTGGATGTATGAAATCAAAAATTTTCCGTCCACGCCCTCCAGCCTAGCCGTCAAGCGACTTGAGCGCTTGCTCCAAATCCACCCAAAGGTCTTCGACGTTCTCGATCCCGACGCTCATCCGGACCAGATTGTCCGGCACGCTCAGGGGCTCGGCCGTGTGGCGACGCCGTCGTTCGATGAGGGACTCGACCCCGCCCAACGATGTCGCAGGGATCCACAACTGCAACGCGCGCACCAGTCGATCTGCGGCTTCGGCACCACTGCGGGTTCCGTCTCCGGCCAATTGGATGCACAGGATCGAGCCGAAGCCCTTCATCTGCGATTTGGCCCGCTCATGGCCGGGATCGTTTCGCAAGCCCGGGAAACGGATGGACTCGACACGCGGGTGGGTGCTCAGCCGCTCGGCCAACGTTGCGGCGGAGGCTTGGGAGCGCTCGATCCGCAGCGCCAGCGTGCGTAGGCCGCGGAGCGCGAGCCAGGCCTCGAAGGGACCGGCGATGCCGCCGTGGATAATGCGGTGGTGGAGGAGTTCCGCGCGCAGTGCCGGATTGGATGTCACCAAGGCGCCGAGTACGACGTCGGAGTGGCCGGCGAGGTATTTGGTCACGGAATGGAGCACGACGTCGGAGCCCAGGCTGAGGGGCTGCTGAACCAACGGCGTGGAGAAGGTGTTGTCCGTGACCACGATAGCTCCGGCTTCATGGGCAGCGGTGGCCAGGGCCCGTACGTCGGCGATGCCGAGCATCGGGTTGGTGGGGCTCTCAATCCACAGCATGCTGGCGGGCTTTCCATCCGCGGGGGCGAGCTGCGCCTTGACTGCGTCGGTGTCCGCGATGTCGACGGTCCGCAACTCAAGAATTCCCTTGGCCGCGAGTTCGGCGGCCATAACGAGGGATCCCGCGTAGCTGTGCGTCGGCATGACGAGGACTCCGCCAGCGGGCACGAGTGACAACGCGGAGCTGACCGCGGCCAGGCCCGAAGCGTAGAGCAAGCCGGGCAACCCGGCGCCTTCCAACTGCGCCAGCGCTTCCTCGAAAGGATCCCAGGTGGGGTTGGCATAGCGTCCGTATCCGCGGTCGCCGTCGCTCAGTGCCCCCGTGCCGAAATATGTGGAGGACAAGACGATGGGCGGGTTGACGGGTTGGTCATGGCTTCGTTCGGGACGGCCTGCCGCCACCACCACAGTGTCGGGGGACAGGGCTGAGGCATGTTCTCGGGAAAGACTCATTGCTTCAGCCTACGGCCGGAGGGGACCGGGTTGGAAAGCTATTACGGCCCCGCCCGCCAGGAGCTCAGGCGAGCCGAGCGACTAAGGCGCCACCGGCAAGAGCGCGTTTGCGGCAGTGTGCGTTCCGCTGGAGTGGGCTGACGCCGTCGTCGGGTTCTGTCAGTGTTCCTCTGTACGCTTAGATCCGTGAATACGCAGCGCCTTAAGCAGGACCAGAGCCCCATGGCGGACCAGCGCCCCGGGCTCTTCATCGCCTTCGAAGGCGGGGACGGGGCAGGCAAGTCAACGCAGGCCGCCCGTTTGGCCGAGGCTCTTGAGTCCCTCGGCTTTTCCGTGCTGCGCACTCGCGAGCCCGGCGGCACGCCCATCGGAGAAAAGCTGCGTTCCCTGGTGTTGGACCACGGCCACGGCACCATCGATCCCCGGACCGAGGCCCTCATCTTCGCAGCTTCCAGGGCCGCCCATGCAAGCCAAGCGATCCGACCTGCCCTGGCTGAGGGCTCGGTGGTCATCACGGACCGCTACATCGATTCCTCCGTCGCCTACCAGGGTGCCGGCCGGGACCTTGGAACCGTAGATGTCAGGCGACTCAACGAGTGGGCAACCGAAGGCCTCGAACCTGATCTGACGGTGCTCTTGGATGTCCATCCGGGCGAAGGCCGGGACCGCAGGACCGCGGGTGACGCCATCGAGGACCGGCTCGAGTCCGAACCGGATGACTTCCACGCCCGCATCCGTGCCGCGTTCCTGGAGCTGGCCGCGGCCCACCCGGAAACCTACCTTGTGCTGCCCGCCAAGGATCCCAAGGAGGACCTCGCCAATCAGATCCTCGGCCGCGTTCAGGAATTGCTCGGGAGCCGCAGGTGACCGTCTGGGACGAACTCCAAGGCCAGGCGCCCGTCGTCGCGCAATTGCGCTCGGCAGCCCAAGGCGACGGCCCCACGCACGCTTGGCTGTTCACCGGGCCCCCAGGCTCGGGACGATCCAACGCGGCCAAGGCATTCGCTGCCGCGCTGAACTGTGAGCAGGACGACGTTGCCCTCCGTGGCTGCGGCGAATGTGCATCATGCCGGACCATCCTTGGCGAGACCCACTCGGACGTGACCTTTGTCCGCACGGAGAAGGTCACCATCACCATCGAAGAAGCCCGGCAGCTGGTATCCAAGGCCGGCGACCGGCCGGCGACGGGACGCTGGCGGATCATTGTGGTGGAAGACGCTGACCGCATGGCCGAGCGCACCACCAATGTGCTACTCAAGGCCATCGAAGAACCCACACCCCGGACCATTTGGATGCTGTGCGCGCCGTCGCCCGCGGACGTGCTGGTTACCATCCGCTCGCGTTGCCGCGCGGTAAACCTCCGGCTCCCACCTGCGTCGGACGTCGCCGCACTGCTGGTGAGGCGCGACGGCGTCGACCCCGCCATCGCGGACCGGGCCGCGCGGGCAGCCCAAAGCCACATCGGAATTGCACGCCGGTTGGCCCGTGATCCTGAAGCCCGCGAGCGCCGGCTGGAGACGGTCCGTTTCCCGCTGTGCCTGCGGGGCGTCACGGCCGCCGTGATGATGGCGGAAAAGCTGGTCAAGATCGCGACCGATGAGGCCAACAGCTCCAACGACGAACGTGACGCCGCTGAGAAGATCGCCCTGCTGGCGAGCCTGGGCGCTCCGGAGTCGGGCACCCTGCCGCCGTCGATGCGAAGTCAAGTAAGGCAGCTTGAAGAAGACCAGAAACGGCGGGCCAAGCGGTCCATCACCGATTCCCTGGACCGCACCCTCACCGACCTGCTGTCCTTCTACCGGGACGTCCTGGTCATCCAGCTCGGGAACGCCGTAGAACTGGTCAACGTTGAACTCAGGACTGAACTGGAAGCTTACGCGTCTGGTTCCACCCCGGAAATCACCTTGGCCCGTATGGATGCCATCAACAAGGCGCGTGTGCGGATCACCACTACCAACGTGGCACCGCTGCTGGCCGTCGAGTCCATGGCGAGCAGCCTGATTCAGCAATAGCCGGATAGTTTAGAACTACAGCACGCTTCCCCAGCACGAGGAGTAACGCATGACGCCCGCTAGACGCCGGCCCACCGGGTCCACTTCGCGGACACGGTTCCCGTCCCCGCGGCGGGCCGCAGCGGCAATCGCGGCCACCATTTCCGCCAGCCTGCTCCTGAGCGGCTGTGTGTTCTCCGTGCCTGCTACTGGAAACGGGTCCGGCAGCGTCAGCACGCCAGACGCGTCCATCGCAGCTGCGGCGCCGGACAGGCTACGGGAGTTCTACTCCCAAGAGGTGAGTTGGACGTCCTGCGAGCAAGGATTCCAGTGCGCCAAGATCAACGTGCCGGTGGACTATGCCAAGCCTGATGCAGGCAACATCTCCATCGCCGCCATCCGGCTCCAGAGCCAGGGCGCCAAGAAAGGCTCGCTGCTGGTCAATCCCGGAGGTCCCGGGGCCTCAGGCTACGACTTCGTGCGGGACGCGGCCAAGACGCATTTCACCGACAAGCTGCGCTCCAGCTTCTCTCTGGTGGGTTTCGATCCCCGCGGAGTCAAGCGTTCTGCACCGGTGACGTGCCTCAGCGATGCCGAGCGTGATGCTTCCCGGGAGAAGGCCTACGCCTACGGCACGGACCAAGGCATCAATGCTGCCTTGGCCGATGCCAAGGCCGTCAATGCCAAGTGCGTGGAGAAGTCCGGGCCAGCCTTGGCTCACATAGACACCGTTAGCTCAGCCAAGGACATGGACATCCTCCGCGCAGTCCTGAACGACGCCAAGCTCAACTATCTCGGCTTCTCCTACGGCACCTCACTCGGCTCCACCTATGCCTCCTTGTACCCGGACAACGTCGGCAAAATGGTGCTGGATGGCGCGGTGGACCCGGCCCTGAGTAACGAGGACGTCACCGCGGGTCAGGCGGGAGCGTTTGAATCAGCGCTCCGCAGTTATGTGGCTGATTGCCAAGCAAAGTCCGGATGCCCCCTGACAGGAAGCGTCGATGACGGCGTGCGGCAGATCCGGGACCTCATGGCGGACGTCGAGCAGAATCCCAAGCGGGCCAAAGACGGCCGCCTCGTGACAGGGGCGACGTTTGCCAGCGCCATCTTCACGCCGCTCTACAGCAACGAGTCGTGGCCGGTCCTTACCCAGGCATTGGAAGCGGCGGTCCAGGGCGACGATTCGCTCATGCTTCGGATTGCCGACTTTGGCGCGGACCGGGAACCGAACGGCACCTACAGTTCAAACACCACGTTCGCGTTCAACGCCATCAACTGCCTGGACTACCCGATGGTCTCGGACACCGCGGGGATGCGCGCCGAGGAAGCCCGCCTCAAGCAGGTCTCCCCCACCTTCGGCTACTACTTCGCCTACGGCGGCATCAACTGCAAGGACTGGCCGTACAAGCCACTGCACACGCCAGCGCCGGCCAAATACACAGGCACGGCTCCGGTTGTGGTCATCGGCACTACCGGAGACCCCGCCACGCCTCTCGCCTGGGCAGCCTCGCTGCGGAAGCAACTCGGCAGCGCCTCCTTGGTGACGTGGAAGGGTGAAGGGCACACCGCCTACGGCCGCTCTAACCGCTGTGTGTCCGATGCTGTGGACAACTACTTCGTGGATGGAAAGGTACCCTCAGACGGGATCATCTGCTGAATTTGTTGGTCGGCCTGGCGGGCCGGCGGGCCGCCCGGCGGGCCGCAAAGGCCCCATGGCAAGGGCGGCAACCATACGCTCCGGTGCGGCACCACGCCGTCGCGCGGTAACCCGTTGCCGCAGACTAAATGGAGTTCGCTGGCCGGATGCAGTTGCCACAGGCCATGATGCGGCGCAGCCGAGATGCACGTGAGGACACCGCCGTGCCGATAAGCCTCAGCAAATTCCGGCGGGGCGCCGGGCAGGGCTACGACCCCTCGGTAGGGGACCACCACGGCGCCCCTCCGTCCCGCGGTCCTGAGCTGCCACGCGCCGACTCCGGCTTTGAGAAGATCCCTGCGCAGGGCCGTGCCGCCTCGAGCACGAAGGGCTGCCTTGAGATCCATGGCTCCACGATGCCTCCCGGCGGCGTACATTCGGAGCCCTGCAGTTGCCTATGTGGATAACTCCGCGCTTTCCGTCCTCCACGTCCTACCAGCTTTGCCTACAAGTCGGCTGCGCAAGTAGCGGACTGGCGGCTCGCGGGATGCGGGTGCTGGCGGAAAAGCGGTAAGTCGTTGCGGGAGCGGCCGCTAGAGGCGTGCCGCGCGGGGCTCCAGCAGCGCGGGAAGGTACTTGACTGAGGGCACGACGGCGGTGGCGCCGGCCGCTCGCAAAGCCGCCTCGGAGTGGAAGCCGGTGAGCACGCCCACCACGGCGGAGGCGCCGGAGCGCACACCGCACAACATGTCCGAACTCGTGTCCCCCACCACAACGACCTCACGGACATCATCCAGGTCAAGGGCGAGCACGGCGGTGAGGATCATGTCCGGGTACGGGCGTCCGCGGCCGGCGTCTGCGGGGCACAGGCTGAGATCGGCTTTCCCCATCCAGCCCAGCGACTCAAGCACCATGTTCTGTGTGTGCCGGCCGAAGCCTGTGGCCAGGCAGACTTTCACGCCGGAGTCCCGCATCCAATCGATGGTTTCCTCGGCTCCAGGAATTGCCCGGACGCCACCGTCGGCAATCAGATCATCATAGGCGCGCTCGAAGGCCTTGTTGGCGCTCTCGGCCCGTCCCACCTCCTCGAATAGGTGGCTGAAAACGGTCAACTTCGAAAAGCCCATGGTGTCGCGGGCATAACCGAGCATGCTTTCGAATCGTGGGGAACCGGGCTCGACGCCGGACTCCTGCAGGGCTAGGGACATCGCACGTTCCGTACGCCCGTCGTCCGTAATCGTGGTGCCCACCATGTCCAAAACAGCAAGCCGGAGCCGCTGCGCACGATGTGCCCCGGCGTCGTCCGCGTTGATCCTCTTGCTGCTGTCCATGCTCATGGCGCCCCTTCGCTGGTAGATGGCCGAAGTCATGCGGCCACGTTAGTCCGCCCAGCTTGCCCCCGGTCCACGACGACGGCCTGAACCGGGCACGACGTGCGGGTGAATTCCGCAACAACGGCGCCGAGGGGGGCCCGCCTGGGGCTGTTTTGACCCGGACGAGGTGACTCTATTACAGTTGTATCTTGCGTGAATCAGCCGGTCTCCGGACGATAGCGCGGTGCTTCCTTAGCTCAGTCGGTAGAGCGTTTCACTCGTAATGAAAAGGTCATCAGTTCGATTCTGATAGGAAGCTCTGAAAAACCCCCGCGTTCCCGCTTGTTCAGCGGGAATGCGGGGTTTTTTGGTGGTCTCTGAGAATGTCCTGGGCTGGCCCGGGCGTGTGCGGCCGAAGTCCTGTCTGTAGTTGCCAACGCCGGGGTTCCTTGACCAGCGGCGTCGCTGGAGTGACGGCAATCTGGTCGGGTCCATTGGGTGCCGGGGAGCTTGTTGGCGGTTAGACAAACGGAGCTGGACTTGAAACTCAAACCCTAAGCATGCTTAGGATGAAGTAACGGCCGTATCGATCGGCTGCCGAACCAGAGGAGGGAACACCATGGGACTAGGCGACAAGATTGAGAACGCTGCCGAGAAGGCCGGCGGCAAGGGCAAGGAAGCTGCCGGTAACGCCACGGGCGATGAAAACCTGAAGGCGGAAGGCCAGGCCGACCAAGCCAAGGGCGATTTGAAGCAGGCCGGCGAGAAGGTCAAGGACGCCTTCAAAAAGGACTGATCAAAGCCCATGACGAAGGGCGCATCTCTCATCGAGAGGTGCGCCCTTCTTTGTGCCTGGTCCCCCACCATTTTCGACCAGCGCTAACGGTTCATGGTTTTGCCCGTACGAATTGGATCGATCCTTGCCGTTTGGGCTCGAAGGCTATCGAAGCGGGTGTGCTTGCCATTCGGCAATCGGACCGTAGACTCAGCCCCTGTCAGGTCGTGGGGGAACAAGACTAGTCCGCGGTGCGACGGTGACGGTGCCAGGGATGCTGCTGGCCGTTGTCCTGGCGGCCTGCACCTATGAGGATGTCGGCGAACCAATGTTGAAGGCAACTACGCAGCACAGCAGTCCCCTCTCGCCAACTGCCCCGGCGAAGGGCCCGGAGATACTTGGCGCGGCTTGGGTGGGAATCCCGAACGCACAGGTGGTAATCTCCGCCCCAGGGTCGAAGGAGCTGTTGTCGCTCGATCTGGATTGCTCCGGCGTCTCCTCGAAGGTTGTCGAGCTGCCGGAGGGATACGTCGGCGCAGCGCTGATGCGACACGACCCGAACGGCCCTTGGACAGGGGCCGTCGCCGGAGTCAGAATTACCGCCGAATGAAAAGACGATTTTCGCGGCAAAACGGCGGAGCAGCCGAGCTCAACCGCCGGTGACGATCCTGATCACCTCCGCCCGATACAGGCCTGGCACAGTGGCTTGTGGCGATGCGGCGGTCCCCGGCACTCCTATGTCCGTCAAGTGGTCCACTACTCGGGATCGGAGGAACGTGGATCCTGGGAGTGGTGAGCGTGGCCGCCATCGTCTACTTCGCACGGCACCTCGCGCATGTGGCCCGCGCCCGCAGGACCAGGGGAAATGGCACCCGCGACTAACACGCGATAGGACTCACTGAACCAGGTTGTTGGCGGCTCGCACGTCATGGGTAAGTGCCTGCTTCGCCGACTTGGATAATCTGACCTCATAACGAGGGTTCATGCTCCGTGCTCGGTCGTGCGCATGTCCGCCTTGACCTCGTCGATGGTGAAGGTTTCTCCGCCAGCCAATTCCCTCAGCCCCTTGCCCCAATATCCTTGACCAACTTCGCGTCGGACAATACCGCCACCATTTCGATCATGGCGTCGTAACCGTCGGCGCCCGGGAGGACCGCGGCACGTGTACCGTTCCCTGCTCCACGATCCGCGAAAAATGCGATCGAGCCTCTCCTACCGGAAGCGTTCTCATTTACATAATTCTCGCGTATTGAGGTCCGATCACTTTGGCAGGTGCCCGCGGTGTTGGCCCCGGGTTCAACCGCTGGGGTGTCGCGCTCCTATGGCGCGACCGCCAGGGCATACGTCGAGTTGATGGTTTGGCCGTTGAGTGTCCCGGTGAAATTCAGGGTGTGGGTGCCAGGAAGCACGTCGGGGATCATGGCATAGTAGCCGGCATCGGCTCCGGGTTCGTAGACTCCGGCGAAGGTCGGGTCACCGAAGATATTGTCACTGGGCAGAGTGACCTTGAAGATCGGCGATTCTTCGTATTTCACGACACCTGGGCCGACGGCTGTTCCGTCGAAGGTGACCGTCAGGTTGCTTGCCCCGTTTTGGACGCCGGCCTGCGCGACAACGCCTCGGACGAACGCCGGGGTCTTGTGGGCGGACTGAAGCTCGATGTCGAAGGTGTTAGCGAGTGGGAAGAACAGGTTGGTATGGGCCGGGACGGTGCAGTTGCGGGTAACGCTTCCACCGGTGTTGAAGAGCCCGGCGAGGAACCAAGTGGGGCCGGACTGTTGATTTGCGCACTGGGAACCGTTCGTGTCCAGCAGCGGGTTCGACGACGCGGGCTGACTCAGCACCCAGACCCACCACTTCGCCGCCAAGGGGCTGTACGAATTGGCCACCGACGGCGCCGCGGCTCCCGCGGGTGCTGCAACGGGCAAGGCCGAGGCCGCCAGTGGTGCTGCCAACAACAGCATGGAGGTACTGACGAACGCGAAGATTGCCTTTTTCATATCCGATCCTTCGTTCTGCCGGAGCGCGGAGACGACTCCGGCCCGTGCATTCTGCTCCCTGGAAGGGAGTATCCAGGCCGCGGCATCAGGGCCGGGCTCCGATTTTCTGGAATGTTCATTCACGGTTGACCCACCATCCGGAACGGATGCTGGGGCTGAACTTTCGGGACAACGCCCAGACTGCGGCGTGACAAGATGCCCCCGAGTTCCCAGCCGGTCTCCCGGCACAGCGGTGCGAGCCTAACCGGGCTGGAGCTGTGCGCCCAAGAGTGGCGGCTACCTGTCTCCCCGGCTAACTACTCACATGGACACCACGAACCGCCCCGTCTTCGCCCAGACGGCTTCATCCCCCATGGCCTGCTGCCAACTCTTGGGTGAATCGCCAAGGGCTCGGTAGTTCGCCCAGACAGCGGTGCTCGGCCACACTTAGAGGCTGTGAGGAGGGCATATCAAGATCCCATCGTCGATGCAGGAAACCGAGACACCCACCTGCTCGACATACCACTCCCTACTGGAACAGTATGGGTTCGAAGCGAATCGTGACGCGAAACTCCCAAGAACTTATATAGGGTGACCTGGGCGCGGCCATCACTGCCGCGCTGACGGCCGAAGGTTTCTCCGCCGAGGCAGAAGCCATCGTTCGGTCCCTGCGCGCCGGCGGTCCGTCGGGCGAACTGACCATCTGAGCTTCTGGCGGGGCGCATCGCCAAGGAGCGTTTATTGCCCGACGGCGTCCGGCGGCAGAGGAAACACCCTGACTCGTTCAGACCACCCTGAAAGACTGGGGCAAAATGAGCTGGTGACTTCCGATGATGCGCGACTCTTTCTGAGCTACATCCAAAGGAATCCGGTCAACCTGCGGATCCTTCAGCTGGCGCCGCGCCTGGGTGTTGGGGACTGGTGGCTGACTGCGGGTGCGCTGTTCCAGACCGTCTGGAACGTGCTGGACGGCAGGGACCCGGGCGCCGGCATCCGGGACTACGATCTGTTCTATTTTGACGAGGACACCTCCCACGAGGCGGAAGACGCGGTCATCCGTCGGGCGGCACACCTGTTCAAAGACCTCGATGCGGAGGTCGAAGTCCGCAACGAAGCCCGCGTGCATCTTTGGTATGAAGAGCATTTCGGTGTGCCCGCGGAACCGTTCACCAGCACGACCGACGCGATAGACCACTTCGCAGCGAAGACCTGCTGCTTCGCCGTCACGGCAGACGACAACGGCAGCCTCACAGCGTATGCGCCGCACGGTTACGATGACCTCTTCGGGCGCAAGGTCGTACCGAACCCTGTCCTTGCGCCCAAGGACGTATATCTGACCAAAACCAAACGGTGGAGCGGGGAATGGCCCTCGCTGGTAGTCCAACCGTGGCCCGCGGTCACGGATTAGGAAGGCAGCGTGTCTCCCGTGCGCGAGCGTCAGAGCCCATCGATCGCGTAGCGGCGCTCGATCCCGGCTGTGGCGCGACCCCACTCGCTACTCGCGACCCGGTCTTGATGAGCTTTGAACGCCGCGGCATCGCGGAACCGTTCATCAACCTGCCACACCAATGGGCTCTCGGTACGGCTCACACAGAAGGAGATACAGCCGGGTTCGGCGCGCGTCAGCGCAACATGGGAGGCGAGATGCCGGACGACGGCCGCAACCTCGTCAATGTCGCCGCACACGAGTTGTCCGCTGAGATGAACGCCAGTCATCGACCCATCTTCCCGCATCATGTGCGGCGTCTACAGCAAAACATCTTTCCCCACGCCAGACCGGCCGCCGATGAAAAGAACCTCACTATGCACATTCACCCTTGGGTACTCAGAATCGCGCGGAGGTCAGACCGCTTCGTCCTGCCCTGAATCAGCGAGAGTCACTCCAGCCACCGACCAATTCTCCCGTGGCACTTCTTGGAGAACGACGCGGATGGTATCCGGCCGGATCCCCATCACTTCGGAGTAGGTCGCGGTAAGGGCCGCCAACAGCTCTCGTTTCTTCTCAGTCGACGCCGGCGAAGCATTCAAAACCTTAATCAGGGGCATCCGACGATTGTGCCACAGCGGCACTTCCGTTCTCAGCCCTCGACGATGGACATCGGCATTCCGCCCCCGTGCTCGGAAGGGTTGATGCTGTCGAGCTGCCAGCCGTCCGCAGATGACCGGAACGTTGCGGTCTGCGGCAACGAATAGCCGGACGGGACGCTGCTCGGCCCATTCGCCGTCGTGAAAAGGTATTCCTCGGTCAGTTCCTTGAAGCGGACAACGGCTTTCGAACCGGTCACCTCAACAGACTCCACCGTCACCTTCGTCGTAAACGACGTGTACCAGAAGCCTACTGACTTGAATCTGGCCTTGGACGCGGCCACCACCGCGAGGTCCCGCTCGCGCTTGGCCAGGTAGGCCGCCGTCGTCTGCCGATCGGAGAGGCTCGGAGCCGGCGGATTGTCTAGGACAGTGCCGTTGCGATCCCCGACGGCTGTCTGGACGATGGCGGCGAGCTCGGACGACGACGGGCTGGGCACCGGTGAGGTCGATCCCGCCGGGAGCGGCCCGACTGCCGCCTGGCACGCAGAAAGGGCGAACCCGAGCAGCACGGCGACTGCGGCCAAAGTGCGCGGATGCTTCATCCTGGTCCCCCTTGCTGTGGATGTCCTCACAGCCTCTACCGCAGACCACCCCCAGTCAACCGTATTCCGCCCACGATGCGCTATCCGTTCCGGCCCGGGCGACAGACAATTCGCGGCCCGCGGTGCAGGCAGCACCCTTGAGCGCTTCGAGGACGAGACGGACAATACCGGCAGGAGGTTAAACGCCATGTCTGACATGCTCAACGACGACCAGCGGGCCGCGGACTTCGTCCTTGTCCCTGATGTTGTCGGGGAACGTTTCCTCAAAGCGCGGGAGATAGCACAGGCCGCCGGCCTGACCCTTGCGAATCCAGACCCGGATGGACCACCAATCAGTGCGCTCGCGTGGCGCCGCAACACGACCATTCAGGCTCAGTTTCCTGACCCTGGGAGCGTGTTGTACCGGTACGATTCCCTCCGGGTTTGGTTGCGATCGGATCTGGAGCCGGATGTGGCCCGCAAGCTCGACAGCCCGCCACCCTCCGTTGACTCGGCTCATGCAACTCCCGACGACCCGCCTCGATTAGTCGAACTCACCGGCGAGGAACCCACCGGCGAAGCGGCCGAGTAAGAAGCTCCTCAATGGGGATCGGGGCCAGGTCCGGCATGACCGGCCTGACGGCGTCGTGCGCCGTTTGGGGAACCCTCACACCAGTCCGTTCGGTGGCCCTCCAACGGCACGCCATCGAGCAAAAACGCAGCCGGTGCCGATGGATGGGCCAATGAGCCATGCAACCAAACCCTGCTTGGGCTCGCATGGCATTCTCCAAAGTTAGACTACCTTTTCGTAATCATCCTGCTACGATTACGAAAAGGTAATCACTTCCCTTGTACTACGAATAGCTCATCAAGGTGGTCGAATGCACGGCGTTATGAAGTCCGTTTCGGACCTGGGCCTGATGGTCTACGGTATCCGGCAACGCACCGGGCTTTCCCAGCGCGATCTGGCCGCACGGCTCGGGGTCAGCCAGCGATACCTCTCCGAACTGGAGACCGGCAAACCCAAAGTCCTCAACGACCAGTTCTTCGCCGTCATGGAGAAACTCGGCATCGAACTGACCTTCCGGGAACGCAACCGTGGCTGAGGCCCAGGATGTCCACCTCTATGGCACCGTCATCGGCAGCATGGTCCGGGGCGGCCCTTCCACGGTGGCATTCGAGTCCTCCGAGGCCGGAATGGCGCGGTTCGGGATCGGCTCGCGTATCCTCTCCGCCAATCTGCCGCTTGGACCCCGGGCCTCCACACCGGAAGCGGCGACGGCGTTTTTCGGCGGCCTTCTGCCCGAGGGCTCCGGCAGGTCCAACCTGGCCAAACAGGCCCAGACCAGCCGCGACGATGTTTACGCCCTGGTGTCCTACGCCGGCCGCGACGTCGCCGGCGCGATCCGGGTCGGCGGAGACCCCGGTGAACCGGCGGAATCCTACGAAGCGCTGACCGACGAGCAGATCGCGGTACGGCTGACACTCATCAACGACTATGCCCTGGGCGTCGTCGGCGGCGGCGGCTCCCTGGCCGGGTACCAGCCCAAGACCACCCTTGCCCTGCTCGACGGGGCATGGCACGCCGGCGTCGACGGCGCCGCCTCCACACACATCATCAAGCCGGCCGCCGCTGGCAACGAACATGCCCTACACGCCGAGGCCTATTGTCTGGAACTATCCCGCCGGATCGGTCTGACCACTTTTGCCAGCGACGTGCGCAGCTTCGCGGGCCGGACCGTCCTCGTGCTGGAGCGCTACGATCGCCGGGTCGCCGGCCGCAGCGTCGAACGCATCCACCAAGAGGACGGCGCCCAGGCCCTGGGTCTGCCCTGGGACACCGACAGCAAATTCGAAAGCGTCAACCCTGCCGCGAACCTGCGGAGTCTTGCGAGCCTGCTGCAGCGCCGCCGTGACATCTTCGGCGCCGGGCCCGATGACCGCGAGACCCTGCTTGCGCACACCGCGGTCGGCAACACCGACGCGCACGCCAAAAACTTCTCTACCCTCCGGACCGACGATGGCGCCGTCACCATCGCACCGCTCTACGACGTCTCCACCCATGCCTTGGCGCCCAACGGCCAGCTGAACATGTCACTGCGGGTCAACGACCGCGTCTTCCAGCCGTCCGTGACTGCCGAGGACCTCGTCGCCGAAGGCGTGTCTTGGGGTCTTGAGGAGCAGTACGCACGCAAATCTGTCACTGGCACGCTCGAGAAACTGGCCTATGCCCTCGACCAGGCAGACGGGTCCACCGTGGGGGAGCAGGTGGTCCGGTTCATTGCCCACGGGACGAGGAACCTTCTGGACGGCAAGGCTGCCGGTGTCGGCGGCGCACATCCATCCCTTGTCGCGCTTGGCCCCGTGCCCGCCATGCCTCCGGGACTCTGACTGCCCCGGAGCGCGAAAAGGCCCCGCACCTGCTGGGTTCCAACGGGTGCGGGGCCTTCACTTCGAAACTTCCGGGCGACTAAGCGAAGTCGGAAACCGCCGGATCCGGTCCGATGCGGCCCTCGGCGCCGCGGTCCAGGCCGGTGATGGCCTCGACGTCGGCTTCATCCAGGGTGACGCGTAGTGCTGCGAAGTTCTCCTGGATCCGGGACTCGGTCACGGACTTGGGGATCACGACGTTGCCGATTGCCAGGTGCCAGGCAATGACTACCTGCGCCGGGGTGGCGCCGTGCTTGGCGGCGATCCGGGCGATGGTGGCGTTTTCAAGGAGCTCGCCGCCCTGGCCCAGTGGTGACCAGGCTTGGGTCAGGATGCCATGGGAGGCGTCGAACTCCCGGAGTTCTGCCTGGTTGAAGAACGGGTGCAACTCAATCTGGTGGATCGCCGGAACCACGCCGGTCTCGTCGATCAGGCGCTGCAGGCCTTCCTTGCTGAAGTTGGAGACGCCGATGGACTTGATGCGTCCGCGCTTCTGGAGCTCAATGAGCGCCTTCCACGTGTCCACGAACTTGTCCTGTTTGGGCTGCATCCAGTGAATCAGGTACAGATCGAGGGTTTCCAGGCCAAGGCGATCCATGGATTCTTCAAGCGCAGCAAGGGTGGACTCGTAGCCTTGGTCCGCGTTCCACAGCTTGGTGGTGATAAAGATTTCCTCGGGCTTGAGGCCGGAGGAAGCGATGGCGCGTCCTACGCCCGCCTCGTTGCCGTAGATCTTGGCGGTGTCGATGTGGCGGTAGCCGGCTTCGAAGGCCTGGCGCACCACCTTTTCGGCTACATCGTCCTCAACCTGCCACACCCCGTAGCCGAGCTGGGGAATGGAGTTGCCGTCGTTAAAAGTAAGGTTCGGTGACGAAGTCATGGCTTCCATCCTGCCAGCCACGCACACCCAGTGGCTACGAATTCCGGGGTCTCTAAGCTAGGCGCTTAATAGTTGTTATGTGGGAATAGGCGCGTCTGCACCTATTCTTCGGGTCGCTGCGAGTCGGCCTGCGCCCTCAACAGCCGCTCCGCTTCGTCCACGTGCTCGTAGACCGCTTCGGCGCGCCGTCGCACCGAAATCGCTCCCACGGGGACGGGTCCGACGGCGAGACGTAGCATGGCGGCCGCCTCCGCCGTCGTCGCAAGAGAGTTCCCCGCTTTGGACAAAGCGCGATGCACCCCCGCGAGCGACCCCGGAATGTCCAGTCCATCACTGGGTGCCCGGAGCTGCGCCTCGACGCAGACGGCACGGACCCTGGAAGACAAGCCGGCCAGTTCGTTGGCAATTACTACGAGTTCGACGTAAAGCTGTTCGTCTTCTACGCCCTCAAGCACCTGGTGGTACCGGTCAAGGCCGCGATGGAAGCGATCGTGGGCGCGCCTCCACAGTCCCTTGCCAAGTTCAGCATCATCCTTCCGCCCCTGCCGGACGGCCCCAAAGAATCCCAATCCAGCGCTCAGAGGTATTGACCCGGGTGTCGGTCCGGGTCCTCAACGCGAGAAGGTTTGCCGGGTTCCGCTTCCTTGCCGGGAAGGTGGGCACGCTGCGGCTCACCGTTCTCGCCAATAACGACGCCCGGAGCGATCATGGTTCCTGGCGGAAGTTGGCGAAGCTGCAGCTGGGCAACAGCGTGCTCCCGGGCCGCCTGCTGGGCCGCAATAGCGGTCTGGATTCCGTGGAACAGCCCTTCAAGCCAACCGACCAGCTGTGCCTGAGCGATCCGGAGCTCGGCGTCGGACGGAGTCTTGTGTTCAGGGAAGGGGAGGCTGATGCGCTCCAGCTCCTCCACAAGTTCCGGAGCAAGGCCCTCTTCGAGCTCCTTGATGGAGCGTTCATGGATCTCGGCAAGGCGTCCCCGCGCTGCCTCGTCCAACGGGGCGCTCTTCACTTCTTCAAGGAGCTGGCGGATCATCGTGCCGATCCGCATGACTTTGGCGGGCTCGTCGACGAGGTCCTGCAGCGTGCTGCCCTTCTTGACCCCAGGCTTCCCGTTGCCCTTAGGGCCAGCTTCCGATGTGCTCTCCGCCGTGCCAGCGTCCAAGGTTGTGCCCTCCACCGGGATGTCGTCAAAGCTCTCGCCACTGGATTGAGTGTCGTCCTGATCGCTCATGCGTTCATACTCTCATGGGCCGCAACTCAGCCCAGAGCCTTGACAAGTATTTCGCCTTCGTCCTTAGCGAAACCACATTTTTCATAGAAACCCGTGGCATAGACGTTGGCCGGGACCCAGACTTCCTCCATCCCATGTCCCCGCATCCACTCCTCCATGACAGAGAGGAGGTACCGGCCGATACCGCGACGGCGCCAATCCGCGTGAGTACCCATTTCCATGAGGAGAAGTTCCGCCCATGGGCCTGCAATGCGGCGGCGCTGGATGCAACAGTGGAGGAAACCAACTGTCTCGCCACCGAGCTCAGCCAGCCAGAACAGCACGGTGGGGTCGCCCAAAAAGGAGCGGGCGGCGTCGTACGCCAACGCGCCTGATGGCTCAACTGACGGGTCCTCGTCGAACAGATTGTCCGTCTCCGCGAGGCGGATCAGCGCGTGGGCGTCGTCGGGACCGAGCAGCCGGATGCGAACGTCGGCATTCGTGAATGTTGCCATACCAGCACCTCCCCTGCGGAGAAGTCTATGCGGTGGGCGTTCCCGCGCCGCGAAAGGTTCCTGCCATGCCGTTGCCGGCGCCGTTGGCCTGTTGGACCAGCCTGGCCTCACAGAGATCCAGCCAGCGAACCTCCGCCTCGGCGTGAAAAACCAGGGAATCCAGGACGAGCAGCCTGGCCGTATCAGTTACCCGCTGGTTGGCGGCAACGTCCTTGCGGGCCTGGGTGTGCTCCTGCAGCTCCCGTATGGAAATCTCACGTTGGGCCTGGATGAGCGCAGTGGGGTCGGTGCCCGCCGTCGTGACGGCCAGAGCCAGTTTGATGGCCAACTCGTTCCTGGGCGGAACTCCCCGATCCACCGCTGTTGCGAACCATAGGCGGATCTCGGCGGCCCCGGCGTCGGTGATGCTGTAGAGCACGTGCCCCTGGCCGTCGTCGCCGTTCCTGCGAACAAAAGCGTCCCGCTCCAGCCGGTTCAGCGTTGTGTACACCTGGCCGATGTTCAGGGGCCAGACCGCGCCTGTGCGTTCCTCGAAGGCAACGCGAAGCTGGTAGCCGTAGCGGGGCTGCTCCTGGAGCAATGCCAGGATGCTGTACCGGATGGACATTGCCCTCCTTCTTGCGGCCGGTTTGGCGGGCTTAGAGCAGCAGCAGGACTTTGCCCATGTGCTCGCCGGAATCAAAGTACTCGTGGGCTTCGCGGACCTGCTCCAGGGGGAACGACTTGGCCACGAATGGCCTGATCCGGCCATCGGCGAGCATCGGCCACACCGACTCGCGAACGGCGTTCATGATGACGCCTTTTTCCGCCACGGGACGCGGACGCAGCGATGTACCGATGATTGCCGCGCGCTTGCTTAGCAACTGGCCGAGGTTGAGTTCACCCTTGACGCCACCCTGCAGCCCGATCACCACCAACCGGCCGTAATCCGCGAGGGCTTCCACGTTTTGCTGCAAGTATTTGGCACCCACGACGTCGAGGATCACGTCCGCTCCTTTGCCCCCGTTTTGTGCCTTGAGGCTTACTGCGAAATCTTCTTCCGCGTAGTTGATGGCGATGTCGGCTCCGAGAAAAGCTTTAGCGGTGCCCACCTTTTCGGCGGTGCCGGCCGTGGCCGCGACTGTGGCACCGCACGCTTTGGCGAGTTGGATGGCCATGGTTCCGATGCCGCCCGTGGCGCCGTGTATGAGTACGGTCTCACCCGCTTGCAGCTGGGCAGTCATGATGAGATTCGAATACACCGTGGCAGCCACTTCAGGCAAGGCCGCGGCGGTGACCAGATCCACGCCGTCGGGCAATCGCAGAACCTGTTCGGCCGGGACCGCGACTTGCTGCGCGTAGCCGCCACCCGCAAGCAACGCCACCACCTTGTCGCCGACGGAGAAAGGCTTGCTTACATCGGGCCCGAACGCAGCAATCCTGCCGGACACCTCAAGGCCGGGAATTTCGGAGGCTCCCGGCGGCGGCGGGTAGAAACCGCGGCGCTGCTGGACATCGGCCCTGTTGAGGCCGGCGGCGACGACGTCGATGAGAACCTCGCCGGGGCCGGGAACCGGAGAAGGGACCTCACGGACCTCGAGAACCTCGGGCCCGCCCGGTTCAGAGATGTAGACGGCTTTCATACGTGCTCCCGATTCCTTGCTCAGCGGAGTTGGCCTTTAGGACACCTTAATTGGGTTAATCGCGGCGTCGGGTTTTTGGCACAACCAACTCCCTATGAAACACTACTAGGCAGGGAAGGTTGTCCGAGCGGCCTAAGGAGCTGGTCTTGAAAACCAGTGTGCGGTAACCCCGCACCAAGGGTTCAAATCCCTTACCTTCCGCGTGGCGCGACGATCGCGCAACTGAGGGGCCGGTTCATGCGAATCTTTGGATTCCGTGGCCGGCCTCTTTGCGTTAAAGCGGTGGGTTGCCGGCTTCGCACTGCCGGCATCGGGTTGCGGGTGAGAGCCCGCCGAGAACGCCAGTGGCCGGTTCCGTGAGCGGAACCGGCCAGAATCGGCGTCGAGAGCTGGCAGCTTAGACGGCTACCTCAATGTATCCGTCCACAAGACGGGTGGCGTAGCTCGCGAGCCGCAGTTCGGGGTTGGTGAAGCATTCGCCGGTTTCGAGGTCGTAGACCTCTTTGTGAAGCGGTGAGGCGATGGTGGGACGGCTGCCCCGCGAACCGACAATCCCCCGTGCCATGACGTTGGAGAGGGTCGCGGGGTCCTGTTGGGACACCGCCAGGACTTCATTCGGCGTGGTGCGGAACAGTGCTACTTGCTTGCCTCCGACCAAGGCAGCTTCGCCCCACGCCGGTTCGAGCTCGTCGATTGCGCAGACGCGGTGCCAGCCGGACGCCGTCGGCGTGCCTTGCTGTTGTAGTTTTTCCCGATCCAGAATTGCGGTCATTTCAGCCCCTATCGCTTAGCCTGCCAATCCAGCGGATCGAATTCCGCCATCGGCACGGGCCGTTTGCGGCCACAGTTTCACGGTAGGCCGGTCATGTTTCGCCGGAATGCAATCAATGTGTCCTGCTCGTAAAGGAGACCTCACTCCACCGCAATCCTCACCGTGATGCGAAGGTTAAGCTTTCTGAAACAAAAGGGAAACTGATGCGAAACTGCCCGTCCGTAGTCTGAGGTGACAAGTCGCGGATGACACGGTTCTGCGGCACATGCGAAAGGCCGCCAGTGACCGGACACACTTCACCCTCAGAGAACCCGCGCCGAATTGTGGTCGCCGGTGGAGGCCCAGCGGCCCACCGATTCGCCGACGCCATGCACACCCGCGGTCTCGAGGGCTGGCACGTCACGGTCCTCACCGAGGAAGCCCACCTCCCGTATGACCGGGTCACGCTGAGCAAGGCCCTCATCGATGTGGACCACGACCTCACGCTCGGCCAGGCCTCGATGTGGGACCACGATGCCTTGGACCTGCGCACAGGCGAGCGAGTGGTCAAGATCAACGCCGAAGCCAAGTCGGTGGAAACCGCGGCCGGCAACAGCTACTCCTACGACGCCCTGGTGGTCGCGACGGGTTCGAACGCCGCCCGCCTACCGATCCCCGGCGCCGAGCACACGCACGTTTACCGCACGCTCGAAGACGTGTGGGCCATCAACGATGCCATTACCCAGCTCACGGAGAAACTGGGACGCAAGGTCAAGGCGGTCACCATCGGCGGTGGTCTCCTCGGCCTCGAGTCGGCCGCCGGCACGGAGCAGTTGGGCGCCACCCCAATCGTCATCGACGGCGCGTCGTGGCTAATGGCCACACAGCTCGATGAAGGCGCCGGCCAAGCGCTGGGCCGCCTCATCAAGGACAAGGGCTTCGAGATCCACGGCGGCGTGTTCCCGTCCGAAGTGTTGTCCGACGACGACGGCCAGGTCACCGGAGTCCTCATGGCCGACGGGCGCATCATCGACGCCGACATCGTGATCGTCGCAATCGGCGTCAGGCCGCGCGATGAACTGTTCCGTGCGGGAGATGGCGAGGAGCAGGTGTTCTCCCTTGGCCAGCGCGGCGGTGTTGTCATTTCCGACGGTTGCGAAACCGAGATCCCCGGCATCTTCGCGATCGGTGAGGTGGCGAACTTCGATGGCATGTGCCTGGGGCTCGTGGCTCCGGCGAACACGATGGCCGAGATCGTGGCCGACCGGCTGCACGGCGGACAGGCGACCTTCCCCGGCTTCGACACCGCCACCAAGCTCAAGCTCTCCGGCGTGGACGTGGCCAGCTTCGGGGACGCGTTCGCCAGGACCGAGCACTCCCTGGAAATCGTCTACGCGGACCCGGCCCGGGGCGTGTACCAGAAGATCGTCACCACCGACGACGCCAAGACCCTGCTCGGCGGCATCTTCGTCGGCGACGCCACCCCCTACATGAGCCTGCGCCCCATGCTCGGCCGGGAACTGTCCGCCGAACCCGGCGCCTACCTCACCGCCGCAGGCGGCGGGGAAGCCCCCGAAACCGAGCTCCCGGACGACGCGATCCTGTGCTCGTGCAACAACGTGCCCGCCGGATCCATCCGGGACGCCATCAACGGCTGCGGCTCCTGCGAGGGCAACGCCCCCGTCCAGGAGCTGGGCGAACTGAAGACCTGCTCCCGGGCCGGCACCCAGTGCGGGTCCTGCGTGCCGATGCTCAAGAAGCTCCTCGAAGGGGAACTGAAGAAGTCCGGCATCGAGGTCTCCAAGGCCCTCTGCGAGCACTTCAGCCTCTCCCGCCAGGAACTCTTCGACGCCATCCGGGTCCTGGAACTGACCTCCTTCGAGGACATCCTGGCCAAATACGGCACCGGCGCGGGCTGTGACATCTGCAAACCCACCATCGCCTCCATCCTCGCCTCCCAGAACAGCGAATACGTCCTGGGCGCGGGCCGGGGCACCCTGCAGGACACCAACGACCGCGCCCTGGCCAACATGCAAAAAGACGGCACCTACTCCGTGGTCCCGCGCATCCCGGGCGGTGAGATCACGCCGGACAAGCTCATGGTCATCGGCTCCGTAGCGAAGAAATACGGCCTGTACACGAAGATCACCGGCGGGCAGCGCATTGACATGTTCGGCGCCCGCCTCGAGCAGCTCCCGGACATCTGGGCCGAGCTCATCGAGGCCGGCATGGAGTCCGGACAGGCCTACGGCAAGAGCCTACGCACCGTGAAATCCTGCGTCGGCTCCACGTGGTGCCGCTACGGCGTGCTCGACTCGGTCGGGATGGCCATCAAGCTCGAACTGCGCTACCGCGGTCTGCGCAGCCCGCACAAGCTCAAGCTCGGCGTCTCCGGCTGCGCCCGCGAATGCGCCGAAGCCCGCGGCAAGGACGTCGGCGTCATCGCCACCTCTGACGGCTGGAACCTCTACGTAGGCGGCAACGGCGGCGCGACCCCCGCTCACGCCCAGCTCCTCGCGGGCGGGCTAGACGATGAGACCCTGATCAAATACATCGACCGATACTTCATGTACTACATCCGCACCGCCGACCGCCTCCAACGCACCGCGCGCTGGCAAGAAGAACTCGAAGGCGGCCTGGAGCACGTGCGGCAGGTCGTCGTCGAGGACTCGCTCGGCATCGCCGAGGAGCTGGAGGCGGCCATCGCCGCCCACGTCGAAAACTACGAGGACGAGTGGGCCGCGACGCTCAAGGACCCCGAACGGCTCCGCCGCTTCCGCTCCTTCGTCAACGCCCCCGACCAGAAAGACGAAGCCATTACCTTCGTCCCCGAACGCGGCCAGATCCGCCCCGCCACCAACGAGGAAAAGGGCGGCGTCCTCATTTCTTCCCCGAGCATCCCCATCCGCGGAAGCGAAGACTAAGAACGCACCTCGACGGCGAGCTACGGGGACGGCGAGTGGTCACTACGGGTTCCGACCACGCCGCCCAGTAGTTCGCCGTCGGCGTTTTCCAGGAGGGCAGTCAGGCGCTCGACCTGCTCGGCCAGCCGGCGAATCTCCTGCTTCATGGGCTCCTCAGCCACAGTCGCGGCGGCGGCCGCTCCGGACGAAACCTGTTCGACGAGCCAGGACGCAACAGAGGCAGTGGTGATGGTGACCATCGCCCACCAGATTGCATCGCCGAAGTTGGTGATGTTGGCGCCAGCTGCGTTCTCTTCCGCGTCAAGCACGGCCAGCGCACCGCAGTACGTCAGGAGGGCGGCGGAGCCGAGCACGAATGTGAGAATGCGGCCACGCATGGCGTTCCCGGCCGTGCGATGGAGCAGCTTCAGAAGTGTTACGAGCCGCAATAGCCTCAGCGGTCGCAGAACCGGGAGTGCGAGAATCAGCAACTCGTGGAGGTTCCGTATGAACCATTGGCCGCGACGCCGGGCCAACAGGAGGCACATGGCGTAGTCCAGGGCAAACACCAGCCAGGTGACCGCCACGGCTGCCTCCCAGCAAACGTTCACCTCCCAGTAACCGGTACTGGCTAGGATCGAACCCATGATTAATATGATCCAGGCCATCGTCATGGGCCTGCTGCAGGGAATCACCGAACTCTTCCCGATTTCCAGCCTCGGCCACAGCGTCATTTTGCCCAAACTATTCGGTTGGGGCCTGGACCAGAAGGCACCTGAGTTCCTGAACTTCCTCATAGCCACCCACCTGGCTACAGCAATTGTGCTGTTTTTCTTCTTCCTCCGGGACTGGATTGAAATCGCCAAGGGACTTGGCCGTTCCATCCGGGACAGAAAGATTGCTCCCTCGGATACCTACGCGAAGCTCGGCTGGCTCCTGGTGGTTGGAACCGTGCCGGCCGGAATCATCGGCCTGGTTTTGGAAAAGCCCATCCGGAACCTCTTTGGTTCCCCGCTGATCGCAGCGGCATTCTTGGTGGTCAACGGGCTTGTGCTTTTTGCGGCGGAACGCCTGCGGACCCGGGACAGCCGCCGCGCTGCAGCGCAACCGGTGACTGCAACCGCTTCCGACGCCGAAATCGCCACCCTGTCTTGGAAACGCGCCTTGGGAATCGGCTCCGCCCAAGCAGCTGCCCTGATCCCGGGCATCTCCCGTTCCGGTGCGTCGATGGCAGGCGGTTTGCTGTCCGGATTGAACAACGAAAACGCCGCGAGGTTCAGCTTCCTGCTCGCAACACCGATCATTGGCGCGGCCGCCGTGCTCAAGCTTCCTGAACTCTTCACGCCGGCCATGGCCGACGAGCGCGGCGTGTTCCTGGTGGGGGCGCTGTGCGCGGGTGTCGCCGCCTGGTTCGCCACCAAGTTCCTGCTTCGTTTCTTTGAGACTCGAACCCTCACGCCGTTCGCCATTTACTCGGTGGTCGGCGGAGCGATCTACTTCATCTTGATGCTCGTCATGGGATAGGACCCACCAAAGGCATTGAAACTGTCAGAGGCCCCGCATAGGGTTTTGTCTGTCTCCACCACCCACTCATGAAACCGCTGCAACAGCCGCGGCAACAACACAGGAGCAAACATGCCTACACCTGACATCACCCCCGGCGCACCTTGCTGGATCGACCTGATGACCTCGGACCCGGAGAAGGCAAAGTCCTTTTACAACACGCTCTTCGGCTGGACCTACGAGACCGGGGACCAGGAAAAGTACGGCGGCTACATCACGGCCTCGAAGGACGGCAAGATGGTGGCCGGGATCATGCAGAAGCAGGAAGATATGGCACAGATGCCCGATGTCTGGTCCACCTACCTGCGCACTGACGACATCAAGGCCACCACTGAAGCGACTGTCGCCAACGGCGGCCAGATCTACTTGGAACCCATGGAAGTTCCGGACCAGGGAACCATGGCAATGTACGCGGATTCCTCCGGAGCAGCCATCGGCGCCTGGCAGTTCGGCGAGATGAAGGGCTACCAACTCGCTGCCGAAACGGGAGCACCCGCTTGGCACGAGCTCTTCGCCAAGGAATACGACTCTGCTGTTTCCTTCTACCAAAACGTCTTCGGCTGGGAAACCACCGTTGTGGGCGACACCCCGGAGTTCCGGTACACCACGCTCGGCGCGGGCGACGACTCCAAGGCGGGCATCATGGATGCCTCCGGTTTCTTGCCTGCCGAGGTGCCGTCCTACTGGGGCGTCTATTTCGCTGTGGACAAGGTCGATACCACTATCGAGCAGGCCGTCTCCCTGGGCGCTACCGTCGTCCAGGCAGCTGAGGACACTCCCTACGGCCGCATGGCCACCCTGACCGATCCGACGGGTGCGATCTTCAAACTCATCGAAAACCAGGCTTCATAAACCCCCACCACCACGGATGAGCATGCTCTCCCCCGGCCTTGGCGAATGGACATATTGGGATTATGTCCACTCGTAGGATCGGGCGGGGAGCATGCTCGTTTTGCTTGGTGGAACATGCTCATTTTTGCAGGGGTAGGCCGAGTATGTCCCTGGCGATTTCGTCCGCGTCGCGGAGGGTCCGCTGGCCGCTGCGGTAGGCACGACCTTCGGAAGGCCGGGCTTCGGCGGCGATGGCCGTCCCCCATTGGGCGGAGGAAAGTTGCAGGCCCAGGGCGTACATCCCGGGGGTCAGCGAACCGTTGGCACCCACCAGGCGATAGGGGTGCGCCTGGACATCCAACCCGGAGGTCTGCACCGGTATTCCTTCAGCCGACATCATGACCTTGGGCCGCACCAATCCGTCGGCGAGCAATTGCCGAAGCAACGGAGAAACACTCGCGCCCACCCTGTTCGCCGGGGACATGGCCTCAATCAGTGTCCTCGCTTCCGCGGCGTCGTCGTGCACCCAAGCCGATACCGCACGGAAGACCCCCCTGCCACGGTCAACGTTGAATCGCGGATCCGGGCCCACGAAACTCACGACGCCGGCACGCGCCAAAGCGGCCAACTGTTCGGCACGCACGGCGGGCGGACCGCTCGCGAGCCCCTCGACGAAGGACTCGAACCAGCCCCGAAGTTCGCCCACCCACGATTCGTCCGTGATGCCACCGTCGGCAACGGCACTCTTCAGAATGGCCCTTCCTGTGTGCAAGGCACCGATGGCCATCTTCACGGGATCCGTCTCTCCCAGCGCGGAGCGGTGCGCGTCGTCGTCCAGATAGTCCACGACGGCGGCGTCGAGTTCCTTCCTGGACGCAAAGGAACGCGCGGCCAACGGCGCCGCGAGGCCCAGAAGGTCAAGGCGGCGCGACGCTGCAACGTGGGTAGCAACTAGCTCTGCAACCTGGTTTTCCCACCGCCCGGTGGCATGCGCATGCGGCTGCAACAGGTCCTCGAGGGCAGCCAGGAATTCCGTCGCTTCGAGAACGGCCACGGGTTCCGAAACAACCAAAGTGGAGTAATAAGCCCACAAGGCATCGCGATGCAGGAGGGGCCAAAGATCGTGGTCGAAGCCAGGTTGGATTCCCGCCGCGGCGAAGCGCTCTATCGCGCCTTCCGTCAAGTACCGCAAGCGCACCGACTTCGGGTAGTAGCCGTCCAAGCCGGCCTTGGCCCGGTACGGAGTGCCACGCCTGGATGCCGCGATGATCTTCGGTTCCCGGCCCGAGGGCAAGTACTTGAGCTTCCCGGGGAGACCGTCGCCAGCCGCCACGAACTGTCCGCCGCGGCCTTCCGTCAACTGGCCCATGACGTCAAAGAAGTTCAGGCCCATGCCCCGTACCAGGACCGTCTCATTGTCCGGAACCAAAGCCCAGTCGACGTCGGCAGGAGCGGCCGGCGGGAAGTACAGCAGCCCGAGCTCCCCCGCCGCCTCCCTGAACGAACGCTGCTCCGGGTTGAGCCGGGACTCAAGGTGCCCCAGCGCAAGGACGAGGGAATCGACGGTGAGGCGACCGCCGTCGTCGAGTTCGACGTCGAATCTTCCGCCCGCGGGACCGCCCGGCAGGGGACGCGCTGCCACAGCGTGGCACCTGTGGAAAGCGATCTCGACGCCGGCAGGGACACGTTCCAGCAATTCCTCCAACGTTGAGCGCAAATACCGTCCATAGAGGGCACGGCTTGGAAAGTCGTGGGAGGCGAGGATGGCAAGTTCGGCCTGTTCCTCGGCACTCAGTCCGGCGCCGGCGGACGCACGCTTTTCCGAGCGCCATTGCTCGAAAGATCCCCCGGCCAAGGGCGGCGCGAGCTGCTCGTCCTCGGGAATCAGGGTGGGGTAGAACGACTGCGTGTTCATGAGGTAAAGGCGGGACTGTTCGGGCGGCCAGACGTGTCCGGGACCGGCCGGATAGGGGTCTACGACGTCGATATGCAGGGAACGGGCTTCCGTTTCCGTCGCGGCCCAATTGGCGAGCAATCGCTCAAGCACACTGGTGCCGCGAGGACCTGCCCCGATCAGCCCCACCCGAATGTTCTGCGATTTACCCACGCCCAAGCCTAACTTCTTGTGACTTGCTTCCTTCTCAGACAGTCGCCCTAGGATGAGGGATGACCACCACAGCAGCTGATCAAGCGCCCGTGCCCGACAACGAGACTGCCAAGGGAACCGCAAACGCTTCCGAACCTGTCGACGAGAATATCTGGCTCGAAGACGTTCATGGCGAAGAACAGCTGGACTGGGTGCGGGAACAAAATGCCCGCACCGAAGACTTACTAGACGACGCCGAGTACGCCGCCTTGGAAGCCGGAATCCTGGAAGTCCTGGACTCCACGGACAAGATCGCCATGGTCAACAAGCGCGGCGAGCACTACTACAACTTCTGGAAGGACCAGCAGAACCCGAAGGGTCTCTGGCGACGGACCACATGGGAGAGCTACCTCAGCGACTCTCCGGAATGGGACGTCCTTCTGGACATCGATGCGCTGGCTGAGGCTGAGGGCGAAGAATGGGTGTTCCACGGCGCCAACTTCTTGCGTCCGGCCGAGGGCGAGCCGCACCGCCTCGCCGTCATCGCTCTCTCCCCCGACGGCGGTGACGCCAACCGCCACCGCGAGTTCGACGTCGAGACCCGCACCTTCGTGCACCCTGCTGCAGGCGGCTTCGACCTTCCGACCGCGAAGGGCAACGTGAGCTGGCTGGACGCCGACACGCTGCTGGTATCCACAACCGCGGACGGCCTGCCGAAAACCAGCTCCTCCTACGCGCGGACCGGCGTGAAGCTCCGGCGCGGCCAGACCCTGACTGAAGCCGAGCGGATCTTCGAGATCCCCGAAGACCACATGATGGCGCTCGTCGCCCACGACTCCACTCCAGGCTTCGAACGCACTTTCGCCGTGGACTGGATCGACTTCTTCAACCGATCCACCTCCGTGCTGCGTGACGACGCATGGCTTGCCATCGACGTCCCCACAGACGTGAACCTCAGTTCCCACCGCGAATGGCTCATGTTCCGTCCGCGGCAGGACTGGAACGTTGGCGGTGCAACGTACCCGGCGGGCTCGCTGCTTGCTGCCGACTTCGAAGGCTATCTGTCCGGGGCACGCGACTTCACGGTGCTTTTCACTCCGGACGAACACACTTCCCTGCAGTCCTGGAGTTGGACGCGGGACTACCTGCTCCTGAACCTGTTGCATGATGTCTCTTCCGAGATCAGGGTGCTCGCTCCCGTCTGGAAGGACTCCGCCGGCGGGTGGGCGGTGACCCTGCTCGATGCGTGCCCGCCGCTGCACGATGTGAACGCCTACGCGGTGGACGACGAAGACGAAGCGGAAGGCGACGACGCCGGCAACGACTATTGGCTCGTGGCAACGGGCTTCACCACTCCCACCACGCTCATGCGCGGCACACTGTCCCCGGGCATAGCCGCCTACAGCCTCGACGCTGGCCACGACGGCGGGGTCTCCAGCACGCACGCCGTGGTGAAGTCATCGCCGTCGTTCTTCAACGAGACGGACTACGAGGTGCAGCAACACTTCGCCACCTCGGCAGACGGCACGCGGGTGCCCTACTTCCAAGTGGCGTCCAAAGATCTGGACCTCGACGGCGAAAACCCCACGCAGCTTTCGGGCTACGGCGGCTTCGAGATCTCCAGGACGCCGGCCTACAGCGGCGCCATCGGGCGCGCGTGGCTGGAACGCCGAAGCGAAAGCATCCAATCCGACGATGGCTCCCCGGCACATTCGCGCGGCGGCGTCTACGTCGTGGCCAACATCCGCGGCGGCGGCGAGTATGGCCCAGCCTGGCACCGGGCCGCCTTGCAGGAAAAACGGCACCGCGCGTTCGAGGACTTCGCAGCGGTTGCGCGGGACCTCATCTCACGGGGCGTCACCAGTCCGCGCCGGCTCGGCTGCGTGGGCGGATCCAACGGCGGGCTGCTGGTTGGCAACATGCTGACCCAGTATCCGGAGCTGTTCGGAGCGGTCTCCTGCGGTGTCCCGTTGCTGGACATGCGCCGCTACACCAAGCTTTCTGCCGGCTACTCCTGGATTGCCGAGTACGGCGATCCCGACGTCCCGGAGCAATGGGAATTCATCCGAACCTTCTCTCCGTACCACCTGTTGCGCGACGGCGTGGACTATCCGGAGACGTTCATCTGGACAGCCACCTCCGACGACCGTGTGGGCCCGGTCCAAGCCCGGAAGATGGCCGCCCGGATGCAGGCGATGGGCATCCCCAACGTGTGGTTCCACGAAGCACTTGAAGGCGGTCACGCAGGCGCTTCGGACAACCGCCAAGCGGCCTCCCTCCAGGCCCGCAGCCAGCACTTCCTGTGGCGGGCACTTGCCGGTAAGCAGGGCGCGGGCCAGTGACGGTCGCCTGAGATCCACGCCCGCGGCTCCTCGGCTCCCCCGTTTTGCACTGGGTGCCCAGTTCTGCGTATCCTTGGTTGGCTAGCAATAGCAACTGGAGACGTGCCAGAGCGGCCGAATGGGCTTCACTGCTAATGAAGTGTGGGGCACAACTCCACCGGGGGTTCAAATCCCCCCGTCTCCGCGTTTTGGCCCCGGTCCTTGGACCGGGGCCTTTTTGCGTTCCGGGGATCCTCAGTAGTGGAAGTTCCGGCGTCTTTGGCTCTCCGCGCACCCCAAGCGCCGGCGCTTCTCGGCTTTGCTCACTGCACTACGGCTGACTTCCGCTCCGGCGTGCCTGTGCAGTGTGAGGCTGTCCGCGGTGCTCAAGAGCATTGCGGTGGCCATGGCGAGGAAGGCGCCACGGTACGCCGAGGAAGGGCCGCCGCCGAAGAGCGAAACATGATCGAAAAGGCGCAGGAACAGCGCACCCACCGCAATGCCGGCACCCGCGGCCAGTTGCACAAGCGTGGCTGAAACCGCGTTAGCCGAGGGAAGCTCCCCCGGAACGATGTCCGCATACTGCACGGATGCGTAGGCCGAGAACCCGATCGAACGAAAGGCGCCGCTCGCCAGCAGCAAAGCAAAGATCAAGGGTTCGGGGGTTTCGGGGGTGAGCATGGCACACGCGGCAAAAGTGATTGCCGAGGCGAGGGACGCGAAAACCAGCACCGGTTTGAAGCCGAATCGCCGGATGGTGGGCGTCGTGGCGGGCTTGATACCGATGTTGCCAATGAAGACGGCAGCCACCATGGCCCCAGATTTGAGCGGATCCCAACCAAAACCGTCTTGGAACAACAGCGGCAGAAGAAACGGCACCGAGCTGATGGTTAGCCGATAAACGAACCCTCCGGTGGAGGTGGCCCGGAACGTGCGGGTAGCGAAGACACGGAGGTCGAAGAGCGGAGCCTTGGCCTTGAGCATCCACCAGCCTGCCCCGGCCAAAGCCAGTGCTCCGGCCAACAGTAAGACCGCGGGGACCACGCCCGCACCATGACCGCCAACCCCTTCAAGACCCACCACAAGGGATCCGACGCCGAAGGTGGTAAGGGTGAGCCCTAGCCAGTCGAGCCGCCTGCCCGCATTGCCTCCCGTGCGCGGAACCAGCCTTAAAGCTGCAATGAACGCAGCAAGCCCCAGCGGAACGTTGATGAGGAAGATCCAGTGCCACGAAAGGTACGTGGTGAAGGCTCCACCCACGATGGGTGCAAGAACGGGAGCCAGCAAGCCGGGCCAGACCAGGAACGCGGTGGCCCGGAGAAGCTCCGACTTAGGCGTACCCCTCAGCACCACAAGGGTTCCTACAGGCACCATCATTGCCCCGCCGGCCCCCTGTGCAACGCGGCTGAGGGTCAGCAAAGTGAGGTCTTGGCTCACCGCGCACAACAGCGACGCGACAGTGAACACGGCGATCGCCAGACAGAAGATTCGGCGTGCCCCGAAGCGTTCGGCGAGCCAGCTGCTCAACGGAATTCCCATGGCCACGGTCACCAAGTAGGCAGTCATCGTGATGTTGACATCGGCCGAAGCCACTTTGAAATCAGCAGCGATGCTCGGCATGGCGGTGGTGAGGACTGTGCCGTCCAGGAACTCCATGAAGAAGGTGGCGGCAACCAGCAGCGCGAGCCGCGGCTGCCATCGGGACTCGGACTGGACGTCCGGTGCCGCGCCGCTCAAGCTGCTTGACCAAGGACGAGAGGCAGCACCGATCCCGCTCCGGCTTGCCTGAGTACGCGCCCCGCAACCGTCATGGTCCAGCGGCTGTCCGCAAGATCGTCGACCAAGAGGATGCCTTGCCCGCCTAGCGCCGCGATGTTCTGTCCGAGTTCCGGACCCACAACGAGGCGGTCCCACACGCCGGCCAGCCGGTAGGCACTGTTGCCACCCCTCCCGCCTGTAGGCCCACCGTGCTGGAGCTGGAGGGAACCCAGATACGGCATCTGGCCGATCCCGGCTATACCGCGCGCCAGGGACTCGACAAGCGCAGGCTTGTTCCTGGACGGGATGCTCACCACGGCTGCGGGCCGTCCTTGGCCGCTCCATCCTGCAGATCGGCCGTCTCCTGCGGCCCATTCCCGCAACACCTGCACGCAAGCCTGCAGCATGGCAGGCTCGACATCGCGGTCAGCTGCGCCGGAGGCAAAGAGTTCGCGCAGGGCGCCTCCCCATCCGAGGTCGGTCAGTCGCGCCAGAACGCGGCCCTCAGCCAACAGCTCGTCGGGCTTGATCTTGCCCTTCACAGCAACGCCCAGCCGGTCCATGCCGCTGGGCCATTGAAGGCGTGGTTCCAAGGCAAGACCCGCGCGCCTGAGGGTCTGCCCCGCGACGTCGGCAGCTGCTGCTGCCACGTCCGCCGGGAACCACGTGCCAGCGCAATTGTCGCAGCGACCGCATGCACGTGCGGACTCGTCGTCCAGGACGGCGGTGATGTACTCCATGCGGCATCCAGCCGTGTCCTGGTAGATCACCATTGAATCTTGTTCGTCCACCCGGGCCTCGGCGATACGGGCGTAACGCTCGGCGTCGTAGATCCACGGGTGTCCCGTAGACCTCCAGCCGCCACCTACCCGCTCCACTGCACCGTCAACCGCGAGGACCTTCAACAGGAGTTCCAACGGCGTCCGGCGCAAGTCCACCCTTGCTTCGAGAGCCACAGTGGATAGGGCCGTGCCGGACTCGGCCAAGACGTTGAGGACGGCGGCAGCCTTTTCCTCTGACGGCATGGAAGCCGTGGCAAAGTACTGCCAGATCTCCCGGTCCTCGGATCCGGGCAGGAGGAGCACATCCGCATTGGCGGCTCCGCGTCCTGCGCGGCCCACTTGCTGGTAATAAGCAACAGGTGATGACGGGGCACCAAGGTGGACGACGAAACCGAGATCCGGTTTGTCGAATCCCATGCCAAGCGCCGAGGTGGCCACGAGCGCCTTCACCTGGTTGTCCTTGAGGAGTTGTTCAGCCCGTTCACGGTCGGCGGGGTCCGTGCGGCCGGTGTAGGACAGGACGTTGTGGCCGGCCTCGGAGAGCAGCCGGGCAGTGTCCTCCGCGGCGGAAACGGTCAGGGTATAGATGATTCCGCTGCCTGGCATGTCAGCCAGATGGGTCAGCAACCAGCCGAGGCGATCCCTTGAGTCTGCGAGCTTCAGAACGCCCAGACGCAGGGACTCACGGCCAAGTGTCCCGCGGATGGTGAGCACACCCGCTCCAAGTTGCTCCTCGATGTCATGGACCACCCGGGAGTTGGCCGTGGCTGTGGTTGCCAGCACAGGGACGCTCCCCGCCAGTTGCTCGATGAGATCGGAGATACGCCGGTAATCGGGACGGAAATCGTGGCCCCAGTCCGAAATACAGTGTGCCTCGTCAATCACGAGGAGGCCGGTACGGCGGATGAGCTCAGGAAGCTGGTTCTCGCGGAACGAGGGATTGGTGAGCCGCTCCGGTGAAACCAAGAGAACATCGACCTCATCCGCAGCCAGTTGCTCGCGAACGTTGTCCCACTCGAGCTGATTGGCGGAATTGATCGCCACGGCGCGAACGCCCGCACGTGCGGCTGCCGCCACCTGGTCCCGCATGAGTGCGAGCAGCGGCGAAACGATGAGCGTAGGCCCGGCGCCCCGACGCCTCAGCAACAGGGACGAGACGAAGTACACGGCTGACTTGCCCCAGCCAGTCCGTTGCACCACCAAAGCGCGCCGCCCAGCGTCGACGAGGGCCTCGATCGCCTCGTACTGGCCGTCGTGGAATCGGGCGTCCGCGTTTCCCACAAGCTCCCTCAGGACCTCAAGGGCCTGCAGTCGGGTGGTGGATTGTTCCGCTGCGAGGAGGGCAGCATCCGGGTTGTTGGGCATGGCTTCAGTATTCCAGCACCGGCAGACAGCCAGAACCCAGGACTTCATCTATGTGGACAAAGGTTTTCCACATGGCCGGGTGCTGGCGTAGTGCCGACGGCGGTCCACAGTAAGATTGAGCGCGTGACTAGCGAGCAGAACAAGACATTCGACCTCTCGGCATCCTTCAAGGCTTATGACGTCCGGGGGATCGTCGGTGAATCCATCACGTCCCACATCGTGGAGTCTGTCGGCGCTGCGTTCGTCGACACTCTGGGCCTCGCCGGCGAAACGGTGCTGGTGGGCGGCGACATGCGCCCGTCCTCCCCGGAATTCATCAAGGCGTTTGCGGACGGGGCTGCCCGCCGCGGTGCCAACGTCCAGCTGCTGGACCTCATTTCCACCGACGAGCTTTATTACGCTTGCGGTGCCCTCAATGCTGCCGGCGCTACGTTCACCGCAAGCCACAACCCGGCTGAATACAACGGCATCAAAATGTCCAAAGCCGGAGCCCAACCGATTTCCTCGGAATCGGGCCTCAAGGAAATCCAGGCTCTGGCCGAGAAGTACCTCAACGAAGGCAACATCCCGGCCGCAGACGTGCAAGGCAAGATCAGCGCCCGCGATGTCCTGAAGGACTACTCCGAGTACTTGCGCAGCCTGGTTGACCTCAAAGGCTCCCGTCCGTTAAAGATCGTCGTCGACGCCGGAAACGGGATGGCTGGACTGACCACTCCTGCCGTGCTCGGTAACGAACTGCTTCCTGCCCTGCCGTTCGAGATCATCCCCCTGTATTTTGAGCTGGATGGCTCGTTCCCGAACCACCCGGCCAATCCGCTTGAGCCTGAAAACCTGCGCGATCTGCAAGCCGCAGTGATCGAACACGGCGCGGACATCGGCCTGGCTTTCGACGGCGATGCCGACCGTTGCTTCGTGATCGATGAGAAGGGCGAACCTGTGTCCCCCTCCGCCATCACTGGCATGGTTGCGCGCCGTGAAATCGCGCGTGCCCAGGCCGCGGGTGAAAAGACGCCGGTGATCATCCACAACTTGCTGACCTCGCGGGCTGTCCCGGAGCTCGTGGCGACGGACGGCGGCCGCGCCGTCCGTACCCGCGTGGGCCACTCGTTCATCAAAGCCGTCATGGCTGAGGAAGGTGCCGTCTTCGGCGGGGAACACTCTGCGCATTTCTACTTCCGCGATTTTTGGAACGCAGACACCGGCATGCTCGCAGCCATGCACGTTTTGGCGGCGCTGGGTGAGCAGGACGGCCCGCTGTCCGAACTTGGCCGTCAGTACGAACCGTACGTCTCTTCCGGCGAAATCAATTCCGAAATCGAGGACAAGGCGGGAGCCATTGAGCGCGTCCGCGCCGATTTCGAGAACGAAGACGCCGACGTCGACACCATGGATGGCAGCACCTTCACGGCGAAGGACGGCACCTGGTGGTTCAACCTTCGCCCGTCCAACACCGAGCCGTTCCTGCGACTGAACGCAGAGGCGAAGGACGTGGCCACCATGGAAAAGATCCGCGACCGCGTCCTTGCGCTGGTCCGGTCTTAACCGGCCATCCCGGCGAGCAATATGGAGAGCATGAACTCCCAGATCGACGGCCTTGAAAGTCCCGAGGAACGCGAACTCCGCGAAACCCTTGGAACCGCCCTGGCAACAGCGCAGGAACACCTGGAACAAAACGGGGGTTTCATGCCTTTCGCAGTCACCCTTGCGGACGACGGCGAGTTTCGACTCGTCTTTGTTACACCCGGAGAGCCGGACGACGAAGGAAACGTCGACACAGGGTCGATGCTGGCCGACATCCTCGAATTGCTCAGCCAAGGCCGTGACGGATACCGCGCGGTTGCCATGGCCAGCGATGTGATCCTTCCGGAACACGGCTCAGACGGGATCCACGCCGCGGCCGAACATCGCAGCGGCGGCCTTATGGCAGCTGTCGTCCCATATGTCCGGACTGCGGAAGGCTTCACGTTCGGAGCTGCCGAAGCGGATGGACACGAACGCGCCGTCTGGGTGGACTAGACCTGACTCCGTAAGCTTGTTGGCATGAAGATCAATGCCTTCGCGGATGTGAGCCTGCGCGCGCTTCTAGTTCTGTCGTCCGCGCCCGTAGGTGAACTCCTGACGACCCAAAACATCGCAGACGCCGTGGGGACTCCCTACCACCACGTCAGCAAGGCCATCGTTCGGTTGCGGGAACTGGGCCTGATCGACGTCGAGCGTGGCCGCAAGGGCGGATCCCGGCTCAACGCGGCCGGACAGAAAGCCACAGTGGGCCAGCTCCTGCGGGAGCTGAATACCAGGGCGGATCTTGCGGAATGCCAATCCACCAACGGCGACTGCCCGCTCATCACCGAATGCGGCTTGCGCCATGCACTGGCCCGTGCGAGGGAAGCCTTCTACCGGGAGCTGGACGACGTCGTCGTCTCTTCCCTGCCTCGCCTACGGCAAATGACGCCGGTATTCCAGGCGATCGGGTTGCGCCCCGGGCTGTAGCGCTCGTCTACGATCACGGGCCTGTCGATTGGCCAAACTCTTCTACAGCGTGTAGAACTTAGCTATAGATACTTGCATTTCAAATACGAGTATTGATCCCGGTCCGCTCGCAACCCACGGGCCACTACGACAGGAGTTCCCATGCTCTCGGACAAATCCTTCCCCGTCATCGAAGCCACGTTGCCGCTCGTCGGCTCCCGGATTGGCGACATCACCCCCAAGTTCTATGCCCGCCTCTTCGCTGCGCACCCCGAACTGCTCGATGGGCTCTTCAGCCGTTCGAACCAGCGTTCCGGAAGCCAGCAGCAGGCCCTGGCCGGAAGCATCGCCGCCTTTGCAAGCCATCTGGTGAACAACCCCGGAACGCTGCCGGAGACGGTACTGTCCCGCATTGCGCACCGCCACGCCTCACTCGGGATCACCGAGCCGCAGTACCAAGTGGTCTACGAGCACCTCTTCGCTGCCATCGCAGAGGATCTCGCCGAAGTCATCACCCCTGAAATCGCCGAGGCCTGGACAGAGGTCTACTGGCTCATGGCGGACGCACTGATCAAGATCGAAAAAGGACTCTACGCGGCGCAGGCCAATGGAAAGATGTGGAGCGCTTGGAAGGTCGCGTCCAAGACTCCCGCCGGGACCGGATCCAAGACCTTCACCCTCGAGCCGGCCGACGATACCCCCATCACCGAAGCACTGCCTGGCCAGTACATCAGCGTCAAGGTCACGCTCCCTGACGGCCTGCGCCAGGTCCGTCAGTACTCTCTTTCCGGCGACGCCGGCACGAGCCGAAGCTTCACTACCAAGATCGACGACGGCGGCGAGGTCTCGCCTGTGCTGCACCACACCGTAGAGGTTGGCGACGTCCTTGAGATCTCCAATCCCTATGGCGAGATCACGCTGAAGGACGGCAACGGCCCAGTGGTCCTCGCCTCCGCCGGCATCGGCTGCACTCCCACGGCATCCATCCTGCGCGCGCTCGCAGATTCCGGCTCCGACCGTCAGGTCCTGGTCCTGCACGCGGAGAGCAACCTGGACAGTTGGGCGTTGCGCGGGCAGATGACGGACGACGTCGAGCGCTTGGATGGAGCCGAGCTCCAGCTCTGGCTGGAGGAACCGCAGCCCGGGTCCAAATCGGGCTTCATGTCACTGCGCGAAGTGGACCTGCCGGCCGACGCATCGCTCTACCTGTGCGGGCCGTTGCCGTTCATGAAGCACATCCGCAACGAAGCCATCAATGCCGGAATCCCTGCCACGAAGATTCACTACGAGGTCTTCGGACCGGACATCTGGCTGGCGAACTAGCTAGCAGTAGACGTCGTTTAGAGGCCGCATAACGACCGCATAACGACAACAAGTGCGACTCAGTTGGGCCGGCGGACCACCAGCAGCGGCAGCATCACCTCGTCCACCACCTTCACCAGGAAATCGTCATCGATCGGTGCTCCCGAGAAGATGAACCGCTGCCGCAGCAAGGCGGGGCCGGCCTCGATTCTTGTCTCCGTGGCCACGTTGGGATCGCATTCGCCGCGCGCCACAGCCTGCTCAATGATGGCGCGCATGATCTTTCCTACGTTGCCACGCGTGTACTCGTGGACTTCAGCGGCCACCGCTGGGTTCTGGAGCGCTTCCCCCAATAGCCCGCGCATGGCTTGCCCCACTTCTCCTTCGAGCTGTTGCGCTACTAGCCGCAGGATCGCCAGGGCGTCCTCGCGCAGGCTACCCGTATCCGGCGCAGACGAAGGACTGGGCATGGCATCGTAGGCCGCCTCGAGCACCAATGCCGCGCGGCCGGGCCACCGCCGATACAGCGAGGCTTTGCTCGCCCGGGCGCGCTCGGCGACGCTGTCCATGGTCAGGGCGGCGTACCCGGATTCGGCGATCTCTGCCCGGACAGCTTCGAAAATTGCACTGTTCAGGGCAGCTCCGCGCCGGCGCGGCAGTCTGCGGTGGTCCTGCCGTTCCGGCGAAAAGTCCTGCTGCTCCGCCACGTCAAGCACTCGCAGACGAAGCGGCCGGCAGCACCACTCCCAGATTCCCATCCACGAGCACCCACTGCCCGTCGGCCAGGATGCTGGTTCCCGAACCTGTGCCCATGACTGCCGGAATTCCGTATTCCCTGGCCACGATCGCCGCATGGGAGCCGAGTCCGCCGGCATCCACTACAACCGCGGCGGCCCGTTGGAACAACGGCGTCCACGCAGGGTTGGTATACGGGCAGACCAGGATTTCGCCGCTGCGGAGCTGACCGAACTCGGCCGGCCCACGGATCACGCGGACAATCCCGCTTGCCTGACCGCGGCTGGCCGGAGTACCGGAGACAAGCGCCCCTGACACGCGGTGGCCTCGACCATGGTGATCTCGGTCAAAGAGCAAAGCCGGATCAAGCAGCGGAATACCCTCCAACTCGCGCCGTTTCGCCGCTCGCGCCAGCACCAGCGGCCGGTAACGATCCCGTAGGGAAGGTGGCAGCGCACCGCCGTCGTCCGCATCCGTGATGGATTCCAATTCCTCGAACCGCAGGTGATATATGTCGTCGGGTTCATCGATCACGCCAGCCAACACCAACCGGCGGCCGAGCTCCCGGTAGGCACGGCGGATCGGCGGGATGGCCTTGGTAGCGTAGAAGTGGCTGTCCTCGCGGAACGCCATTCCGGCTCGAACAGCCTCCACGGCGGCGAGCACCCTCCGCCGCACCGGTTCGAACCTGAGTGCAGGGTGACCCTTCAATTCCGCAAGCGCCGTCCCGGTCTGGTCGGCCGTTTGGTGCCGCTCTCCGGACATGGCTTTCACCAGCCCAAGCACCACTTCGGGGGCATCGGACCAGGTGGGCGAACTGCTCAGGACAACGCTGGTGGTTTCTCGGTGGCCGTATTCGAGCTGAAACGCCTTGAACGCTTCCCTGAAAGCACGACGCTCGGGATCCTTTTCCACCAGGTCCACCAGCTGGCGGGGGTCTGCTTCGAGAAAGGCGCGTGACAAGCTCGAGTCCTCTGCCGCCAGGGAAGCGAGCCGTTCAAGTGCCCGATTCGCCTGGCTCGTCCGGGTTTCCGCCCCAGCGATCAGCGCAGGCGCAAGCCTTGCCTTGCCGAGGAACAGGAGCATGAAGCGAATCTTCAGCATCGGCACCAGAATGCCGGGCAGGTAGGAGATCCTCAAGTCCGTGATACCCCGCATCGTCGCGAAGCATTCCTCCAGGAATGCAACCACCGCACCCCATCGCAGCAGACCGAGATCCTTGCCGTTGAGTCGTTCGACATTGCCAAGGAAGAGGGCGAAGCGCGGATCTTGGGTCCACGCTGCGGGCTTGAATTGCCTTGACCGGCGCAGCAAAAACACGGGCGCGGCAAGCGTCCGGATGGTCGGGTGCGGCACCGGCGGGATGAGTTGCACCACCACGCCGTCGTCTTCCGGCAACAACTCCTCAACGCTCGGGAAAACGACGCCCACGCTCCCGGCCATCCCCTGCAACATTGCCAGGATTCCCCGGCTCATCCACCCGGAGACGTCCAACGGATACGGCCGTTCCTGGAACATCTCGATGAAGAACGGCCCCACCCGCCTTTGGACCGCGTTGAGGCTGGGCGGTTGCGGCGGAAGTGCCGTGATCGGCCGGGACTGCAGCACGTACATCACGCCCCCGGCGACGGCCCACTCGATGTCCTGTGGCCGGCCGAAATGCTGCTGGGCTTCCTGTCCCAACCGTGTCAGCTCCGCCAATTGCTCTGCGACGAGCCCTGGCCTGGCGGCGGGCGTACCAGCCCTTTCCCGCGTACCACCGCCCGCTGCCGCGCTGATCACCACCTCGCGGCCGCCCGGCGTGAAGGCAAGAACCTTTCCCCAGCGGTCCAGGACGTAGTGCTCCGGCGTCACCCGGCCCGAGACCACGGCCTCCCCCAGCCCCGGGTTCGCGTCCACCACCACTTCACCCCGCTCGCCCGTGACCGGGTTCGCCGTGAACATCACACCCGCCATGGCGGCCAGCACCATTTTTTGTACGACGACGGCGATTGTCACCTCGTGCGGGTCGATCCCCTGCCGTCGGCGGTAGGCCATGGCCCGGTCGGTCCACAACGACGCCCAACAAGCGACCACCGACTGGACCACGTCGTCCTCGCCAAGTACGTTGAGGTAGGTATCCTGCTGGCCGGCAAACGCGGCACCCGGCAGGTCCTCTGCCGTGGCACTGGACCTGACTGCGACCGCTCCGCCGCCCAGCTTCGCATACGAATCGAGGATTTCCTGCCGCAGCGAACCGGGCATTTCCGCCCCGGCAAAGAGGGCCCGGATGGCGGCGCCGCCGGTTCCGTCACCGCCGTCGGGCGCTCCGGCGTCGGGCGCTTCACCGGGCTCCCTGGACAGCAGGTTGTCCAGCTCCACCCCCACGTTAGTCTGCGCCAGGAAGGACAGGTACGCGCCCGTGGTGATGATGAAGCCCGGCGGCACCGGAAACCCTTGGCGCACCAGCTCCCCCAAAGCGGCGCCCTTACCGCCCACCACGGCGATGTCCCTAGCGCCAAAATCGGCCAGCGGGGCTGCGGTTTGCTCAGTCATTTTGGGCTCCTGGTGCGGTGCTGTCCGCGGGGTCGGAAGCTTCCGGGATTGCGGCGTCGGAGCGCGCGGTATCTGCATGCGCGGTGGTCCGCAGCTCCCGCTCGGGGAGGAAGAGCGTCAATACGAACGCCACAGCCAGCACCACCGCGGCAAAACCGAAAACCGGCGGAACCGCATGGCCGAACGCCTGGGCAACCGCAATGCGGTCCGCGGCCGGCAGCGCTTCCAGGGCTTTGGGCGTCAAGGATTTGATGCGATCGCCCAAAGCGGCGGCCAGCGGTCCCGGGACCGCCGCGGCGAATCGCGCCGTAATCAGGGAACCCAAAACAGCCACGCCGACGGCGGCACCCACTTGGCGGAGAAAGGTCACCGTTGACGTCGCAGCACCAAGGTCGCGGCGCTCCACGGAGTTCTGCACCACCAGCACCATAACCTGCATGACGAGCCCAATTCCCAGTCCGAGAAGCAGCATGGAGAGCAGGACGAGCCACGGGCTGCTACCTGAGTCCATGGTGCTGAAAAGCCAGATTCCAGGAACCGCAAGCAGCGTTCCGGCCACCGGATACAGCTTGTAGCGCCCGGTGAGGGTGATCAGTGCGCCGGATCCCGACGTCGTGAGCAGAAAGCCAACCATCAACGCAATCAGCATGCCGCCGGACGCTGTGGCCGACATGCCCATCCCCACCTGCAAGAACGCCGGAAGGTAATTCAGCGTGGCGAACATCGCAAAGCCGACCAGGAAACTCACTGCGGTCGGTATGGCAAAGGCAGGGTCCCGGAACAGGGACAAGGGGATGATCGGATCAACCGTGCGGCGCGCCCTGAATAGCCAGGCGGCCAACGCCACAAGAGCCACCGCGCCGAGGACCGGAGCCACCCAAACCGGCCCGGCGTAGCTGCCACCGCTGGAGAGGAAAATCACCGCGACGATGGCTAGGCCCAGTAAGGCCGCGCCTCCGTAGTCCACGCGTCGTCCGCGCGGAGTGACCGGGAGCCGCAAAGTAAACGTGACCACGGCAAGGGCTGCCAAGCCGAGAGGAACGTAGAAGTAGAAGATCCAGCGCCAAGAAAAATGGTCCACCACTGCGCCGCCTGCCAAAGGTCCGGTCACCGCGGCCATGACGAAGGCTGCGCCGATAATGCCCAGAAGCCTGCCGCGCTCGCGGGGACTGACAAGTTCGCCGATGACCGCCTGCGCCCCGATCATGAGCCCACCGCCACCGATGCCCTGAACCGCGCGGAAAGCGATGAGCTGCGGCACGGACTGCGCCAGGGAGCACAGTCCCGCGCCGATGATGAAGAAAATGAGGGAAACCTGCAGGATCCGTTTGCGCCCGAAAGCGTCGCCAAGTTTGCCTGTGAGCGGCATGGCGGCCGTGGCGGCGACAAGGTAGCCGGTGATGATGGTGGACATCTGATCCAAGCCGCCCAGGTCCCCGGCGACGGTCGGCAGGGCCGAGGCCATGACAGTTTGGTCCAGCGCGCCGAGGAACATCACCAACAGGATGCCGGGCAGCGCAGTCCTGATGGCAGAGTGGACCCTCTTGGTGTGCTGCTGGGCGTCGTCCATGGCCCGGTCCCGGAAATTAGAGAACTGCTGGTTCTCTAAAAGCTACTCTCGCCGCTTGCGCTGCACAATGGCTGGAATCAAGGAAACGACGACGGCCCCGCACCTTGAGCGCAAGATGCGGGACCGCCGTCCTAAGGGCCTGGTGGTCTAGGCCAGGCGGGACTTCAGGCCTTCGAGTTCGGCCAACAGCGCAGCCGGCAGGGAATCGCCGAACTTTGCGTACCATTCCTCGATCGATGCCAGTTCGGTTTTCCACTCGGCGGGGTCGACGCGAACTGCGGCTTCCACCTCGGCGGGGGTCATGTCCAGGCCTTCGAGATCGATGGACTCGCCGGTCGGTACGAAGCCGATGGGAGTCTCGACCGCGTCGGCCTTGCCTTCGAGGCGTTCGATGGCCCACTTGAGGACACGGGCGTTGTCACCGAAGCCGGGCCATGCGAAGCCACCCTCGGCAGTACGGCGGAACCAGTTGACCAGGAAGATCTTGGGCAGTCGGTTTTGTCCAAGGGAGTTGGCCTTGGCGGACAGGTTCACCCAGTGGTTCAGGTAGTCACCTGCGTCGTAGCCGATGAACGGCAGCATGGCCATGGGGTCGCGACGCACGACGCCGACTGCACCGGCCGCAGCAGCGGTGGTCTCCGAGGACAGCGTGGAACCCATGAAGATGCCGTTGGACCAGTCGCGGGCCTCGGTAACCAGCGGGATGGTGGTCTTGCGGCGCCCGCCGAACAGAATCGCGGAGAGTTCCACACCTTCCGGGCTGAAGTACTCCTCGGCCAGCATGTCGATCTGGTCGATCGGCGTGCAGAAGCGGGAGTTCGGGTGTGCCGCAGGCTTGTCGGAGCCTGGGGTCCAAGAGTTGCCCTGCCAGTCAGTCAGGTGCGCCGGAGTTTTCTCCGTCATGCCCTCCCACCAAACACCGCCGTCGTCGGTCAAAGCAACATTGGTGAAGATGCTGTTGCCCTTGGCGATGGCGCGCATGGCGTTGGGGTTGGTGCCCCAACCGGTGCCGGGAGCGACGCCGAACAAGCCGGCCTCGGGGTTGACGGCACGGAGTTCACCTTCCTTGCCGAAGCGCATCCAGGTGATGTCGTCGCCGAGGGTCTCCACCTTCCAGCCCTTGATGGTGGGGTCGAGCAGCGCGAGGTTGGTCTTGCCGCAGGCGGAGGGGAACGCCGCAGAGATGTAGTAAGTCTTCTGCTCAGGCGAAGTCAGCTTCAAGATGAGCATGTGCTCGGCCAGCCAGCCTTCGTCGCGGGCCATGACGGACGCGATGCGCAAGGCGTAGCACTTCTTGCCAAGGAGGGCGTTGCCGCCGTAGCCCGAGCCGAAGGACCAGATGGAGCGTTCTTCCGGGAAGTGCACGATCCATTTGTCCGGGTTGCAAGGCCACGCAACGTCTGCCTGGCCGTCTTCCAGCGGAGCGCCCAGGGAGTGCAGTGCAGGGACAAAGAACGCGTCGGTCTGGGTGATACGTTCCAGGACGTCGGTGCCGATGCGGGCCATGATGCGCATCGAGGCAACAACGTAGGCGGAGTCGGTGATCTCGACGCCGAACTTGGGGTCTTCAGCATCCAGGTGGCCCATGACGAACGGAATGACGTACATCGTGCGGCCACGCATGGAGCCGGCGAAGAGGCCGCGCAGCTTCTGCTTCATCTCGGCCGGAGCCATCCAGTTGTTGGTGAAGCCGGCGTCGTGCTCCTTCTCGGAGCAGATGAAGGTCTGCTCTTCCACGCGGGCTACGTCCGCGGGGTCAGAGAATGCGGCGAAAGAGTTGGGGAAGAGCTCCTGGTTCAGCCTCTTCAGGGTGCCCGCCGCGACGAGTTCGTCGGTCAGCTTCTTGTTTTCAGCTTCGCTGCCGTCAACCCAGTGGATGCGGTCCGGCTGTGTCAGCTCGGCCACTTCCTCCACCCAGGCCAACAGGCGTGCATGCGTAGTAGGTGCCTTCTCAAGCAGCGGCAGTCGCGCCAGATCGCCCATCGTGGTTCCCTTCCTCGGGTTCAGTGGTGTGTCCTAAATGCTAGGGGTCGCGGAGTAGACCAATCTGGGTTCGGATGTGGGATCTCCTGACCATTTCGGAGCAAAACCCCTAAAAATCAAGGATCCGCGTCGGGGATTCCTCAATTTTAGTGACTAAGGTCACATAGACCGGTCTAGTTAGGCAGATTACACCACGTCGATTTGGCACGAACAGGGATCTCGCGTAAAGTTTATTGAGGTTCGAGGGGGGAACGAGTTTGAAAATCCCAAGAATCACCAAAATGCGCCCATAGCTCAGCTGGATAGAGCGTCTGTCTACGGAACAGAAGGCCGGGGGTTCGAATCCCTCTGGGCGCACAAAATGAAGACCCGCACCGGGAACGGTGCGGGTCTTTTTTGTTAATTTGCGGGCTCGGGTTGGGGTTGCCGTACCGTTCTCCCCTTGTTTGCCCCGCGGATGATGCGACTCGCCGTGTCGCAAACGCTTTCCCAAACCAAAGATGGGGGCGACGGTGCGATCGCCCCATGGCCCCGGCTACTGCTCACCCAAGTGGACGCCAGTACGGCCGGGTACGATTTTGCGGGATCATCGGCGCTGCCACGGGGTTGGCAACCTTGAAATCACGCTGCCGGCACCATCTGCAAGGGGAATGATCCTGCAGAATCCGACGCCTACCCTCGGCATTGGTTCGCCTGCCCGCGCCTTCCTGACCCTCTTTGGCGCGCCAAGGCCCCGGGATGACGCGACTCGCCGTGTCGCAATCGCTTTCCCAAACCAAAGAAGGTCAGGACGGCACAGCCTCCGGTGAGACGGCCGCGCAAAGCCAAGGGCCGCCGTCGTACTTCATGAAAAAGTACGACGGCGGCCCTTGCGCTTGGGTGCCCGCGTTAGACTGCGACGGCCTCGCTGATGCGGCGGCGGATCCCGTCGAAGTGGCGGTTGAGCAGTTCGGCGGCAGCGGTCTTGTCTCCGGTTGCGACGGCGGCATAGATGCTTCGGTGCGTCGCCGCGGTGGCCACAAGGTCTTCGTTGGCGGAGCCGATTTCCACGTGGATCTTCCGGTAGACCTTCCAGAAGACGCCCATGAGGTTGATGAGGAGCTCGTTGTTCAGCGGTTCGAACAGCCGGCGGTGGAACTCGGCGTCGGCGGCTACGAAGTTCTCGCCGGTTTGTGCGAGCTCTTCCATTTGCTTGACGGCTTCCTCGATCAGGGCGAGCTGTTCGGTAGTCATGACATCCATGGAGGAGCCGATCAGCCCGGATTCGAGGGCCTGGCGCACGTCGACGAGCTGCAACGCCTCAAGGCCCTGGTGGCGCAACGACAAGCGTCCCCGGAACGTCAGTCCGTCAGCGAGTGCCTCGAAGTTGCTGGGGGCGACGAACATGCCAAAGCCATGGCGAATCTCGATGACGCCCAGGGCCTGCAGCACTTTCAGGGATTCGCGCAGGGTGTTCCGACCTACCCCCAGGGCCATGGAGAGTTCGTTTTCCGTGGGCAAAGGATCGCCCGCCTCAAGCTCGCGTTCGAGGATCAATTCCATAATGTCCGCTTGCAGTGCCCTCAGCCGGGCCTGTGCGCTGAACCGCGCCTGCGGAACGACACCGGAAGTGGTCATGGCTCTCCTTGCAAAAGTACTCATCCCTGGCCAGTCCCCTTTCAGGAACCCGGACAAGGAATCAGTGCGGTGTTAACGTTGAGGTGAGCCTAGCGCCCACCGAGAATACAGTGCTTCGCAACATACAATATCGGATGTCCCATCTCCCTGATAGATGTTCGCCTCGATTTTTGACTGAACGGCCGAGGTAGACGGCGCCGCAGTCGGTCGGCGGCCGTCCGCCGGCGGTTCCACAGCTGGCGGCGCGGCCGCCCGTGATCCACATCTCGCTTGACGACTTCATGTGACCGCCCTTACAGTTTTCTTTACGAGCATCGGATGTCCTACATCCGATAACCAGAAAAACTTGAATGGTGAGGCATCTTATGAGCAACACGATTAACAAACTGCCGCTGGTCAGCGACGCCAGCCGACGCAACTTCCTCAAACTGACCGGAGCAGTGGGCGCTGCTGCGGCCTTCACCACAACCTTGTCGGCATGTGGCGGTCCTGCCTCCACCACGACGGGCGGAGCGAGCAACATCGCTGCCGTCAACAAGGACCTCACCATCGAGGCAGGCATCTCCTATGCCCTGTCCACGGGTTTCGACCCGCTGACTTCCTCCGGCGCCACCCCTCTGGCCGCCAACCTGCACATCTTCGAAGGCCTCGTGGAACTCCACCCGGCCACGCGCGAGCCCTACAACGCACTCGCCGCCAGCGACCCCAAGAAGATCAACGACACCACGTACCAGGTGACCATCCGCGACGGCGCCAAGTTCCACAACGGCGCCCCCGTCACCACGGAAGATGTGGCCTACTCCTTCACCCGCGTGATGGACCCGGCCAACAAGTCCTTGTTCTCCCAGTTCATTCCATTCATCAAGGACGTCAAGGCTCTTGATGCCAAGACAGTCGAGTTCTCGTTGAAGTACCCTTTCCCGGGCTTCGGACCGCGAATCTCCGTCGTGAAGGTGGTTCCGAAGGCACTGGTTTCCACTGACCAGAAGGGCTTCGATGCCAAGCCGATCGGCTCCGGCCCCTACAAGCTGATCTCGGCCGTCAAGGACGACAAGATCGTCTTCGAAGCATTCGCCGACTACAACGGCCCCAAGCCTGCGCTTGCAAAGGGCATGACGTGGCTGTTGCTCTCAGACGCCGCCGCCCGCGTCACTGCGGTCCAGTCGGGCCGCGTCCAAGCGATCGAAGACGTCCCCTACCTGGACGTGGACGGACTCAAGTCCAAGGCGCGGGTTGAATCCGTGCAGTCCTTCGGTCTCCTGTTCCTGATGTTCAACTGCGCGAAGGCGCCGTTCAACAACAAGCTGGTTCGCCAGGCGCTCCACTACGGGCTGGACAAAGACGCCATCATCAAGAAGGCCCTGTTCGGCAACGCCAAGGCTGCGTCGTCGTACTTCCAGGAGGGCCACCCGGACTACGTCAAGGCCAAGAACGTCTACGGCTACGATCCCCAGAAGGCCGCGGACCTCCTCAAGCAAGCCGGCGTGAGCAACCTCGAATTCGAACTGCTCACCACGGACACCGCGTGGGTCAAGGATGTTGCCCCGCTGATGCTGGAGTCCTGGAACAAGATCCCCGGCGTCAAGGTCACCGCAAAAAACTTGCAGTCCGGCGCGTTGTACTCCGACAGGGTAGGCAAGGCCGACTTCTCGGTGGTCGCTGCCCCGGGTGATCCTTCCGTCTTCGGCAACGACGCAGACCTGCTCCTGAGCTGGTTCTACTCGGGCGCCACCTGGATGACGAAGCGCGCCTACTGGACCACTCCCGAAAGTGCCACCCTGCAGGATCTGATGGACAAGGGCTCGCAGGCCGCGCCCGCTGATGCCAAGAAGATCACGGGCCAAATTGTGGACCTCGTCTCCGAGGAAGTCCCGCTGTACCCGCTCTTCCACCGCCAGCTCCCCAGCGCGTGGGACGAAAGAAGCTCTCGGGCTTCAAGCCGCTGCCCACCACGGGACTGTCCTTCATCGGCGTCGGCCGCACGGCCTAGCCGGCCGCACCTCCCAGCCAGCTGCCCCCAACTAGCTCGCGAGACCGCCACCCCGCGGCCGCACCAAAGCAACCGGAGAACACATTGGTCATGATATTGCGCCTGCTTGGACGCAGACTCGCGGCATTGCCCTTGATGATCCTGGGCATCACGCTGCTGGTCTTCCTCGTCCTTCAAGCAGCCCCAGGCGACCAGGCCAGTTCGGCCCTCGGCGAAGCCGCCAGTGAGGAAGCCAAGCAGCAGTACCGCCAGGAAAACGGCCTGAACGATCCCCTGTTCGTCCAGTACTTCCGTTTCCTGGGCAGGTTACTTCAGCTCGATCTTGGCGTGACCACTCCCCCGTCCAAGTCGGTGGCGGCCATGATCGCCTCCGCCTTCCCGCTGACGCTGCAGCTGACCTTCCTCGGGGTGATCATCGCCGTCGTCCTGTCCTTGGTCTTCGGTATCATCGGTGCCCTCTACCGTGACAAGTGGCAGGACCAGTTGGTCCGGGTCTTCTCCATCGCAGCAATCGCAACCCCGTCCTTCTGGCTGGGCATCCTGCTCATCCAATGGTTCGCGCTCGGTGACAACCCGCTGTTTCCCTCAGGTGGAATCGCGACGCCGGAATCCGGCTTCGGCGGTTGGCTCAACTCGATGGCGCTCCCGGCCCTCGCGCTCGGCATCCCGGTCTCCGCCTCCTTGATCCGCGTTGTCCGCACGTCCATGGTGGAAGAACTGGACCGCGACTACGTCCGCACGGCCATCGGCAACGGCGTCCCCTACCGCGAGGTGGTTTCCAGGAACGTCCTCCGCAACGCGCTCGTCACTCCGGTGACCGTGCTGGGACTGCGCGTGGGCTATCTCCTGGGCGGCGCCGTCGTGATTGAAATGATCTTCGCCCTTCCGGGCATGGGCCAGCTGATCCTCAACGGCATCACCAACCTGGACGTCAACCTGGTCCAGGGCGTGGTCCTCACCATCTCGATCACCTTCGTCTTGGTGAACATCGTGGTGGACCTCCTGTACCTGCTCATCAACCCCCGAATCAGGACGGTATAGCCATGCGCAGCAAACTTGCTGAACGGCTCAGCGCCCCGGGCGTCCGCTTCAAGTCCCTCCCCTGGGGATCGCGTTTTGCCCTGTTGTTCCTCGTGATCATCGCCTTGGCCGCGATCTTCGCGCCGGTCATCGCGCCGCACGATCCCCTGGAAACGTTCATTCCTGCGCAAGCGCCGGACGCGGACCACTTCTTCGGCACCGACCGTCTGGGCCGCGACGTCTTCTCCCGGCTGCTCTACGGCTCGCAGTCTTCCCTCATGATCGGCCTCGGCGCGGTGGCCCTCGCGATCGTCGTCGGCGCAGTGCTTGGCTCGCTCGCCGCGACGTCCAGCAAGGCCGTCAACGAGATCATCATGCGCCTCATGGACATCCTCATGGCGTTCCCGGGCATCGCCCTCGCAGCCGTACTCCTGGCCGCGTTCGGCAACTCGGTGCCCACCATCATCATCGCGATCGCCATCATCTACACCCCGCAGCTTGCCCGTGTGGTCCGCGCCAATGTCCTCTCCCAATACGGTGAAGACTACGTCCGCGCCGAACGCGTGATGGGCGCCGGCCGCGCTTACATCCTGCTCAAGCACATTGTCCGCAACACCGCGGCACCGGTGCTGGTTTTCGCCACGGTCATGGTGGCCGACGCCATCATCCTCGAAGCCTCGCTGTCATTCCTCGGCGCCGGTGTCCAGGATCCCGCGCCGTCATGGGGCAACGTGATCTCCTACGGCCGCAACCTGGTCCTGTCCGGCGGCTGGTGGGCAACCACCTTCGCCGGCCTCACCATCCTGCTCACCGTGCTCGCCCTGAACATCCTCGCCGAGGGCCTCACCGATGCCATGGTGAACCCGAAGCTGCGCAAGGCACCCGTCGTGAAGGACGACGACGGTGCTGCCGCTGCTTTTGCGGGCGCGGCGGTGGCGGGCGCCGCCGTCGATACCGAGATCGCGACGTCGGTAGCCCAGGCTTCCGTTGTGGAACAGCACGAGCTCGACGGTGTGCGCGCCGCAAACGGCGATCCGCTCTCCGAAGAGGACTACGCGGCGTCGGCCCTGAACGATACTCGTTTCCTGAAAGATCAGAGGCTCGCAACTGAGAATCCGCACGCCCTGCTGGACCCCATGTCGGCGCTGAATAAGGAACTGGAACTCTTGGCTTCCATCGAGTCCAAGCGCACCGACCGTCTCCCCCAGGTCTCCGCTGACGCCCGGAACGTGCTGGAGGTCAGGAATCTGTCCATCCGTTTCCCTGGCCGCTTCGGCGAAACCGCGATCGTGGACAACGTCTCCTTCACCGTCCGCGAAGGGGAGACCATGGGCCTCGTGGGCGAATCCGGTTGCGGCAAGTCCATCACGTCCCTCGCGATCATGGGCTTGCTACCGAAGACCGCCGAGATCACCGGTTCCATCACTTTCGATGGCAAGGAACTCCTGGATTCCAGCTCGAAGCACAGCAACACCAAGGCCTACCAAGGCCTGCGTGGCGAACAGATCGCCATGGTCTACCAGGATGCTCTGAGTTCGCTCAACCCATCCATGAAGATCAAGGAGCAGATGACCCAGCTGACCAAGCGCGGCGGCCGCAAGACCCCCACCGAGTTGCTGGAAATGGTGAAACTCGATCCGGTCCGCACGCTTGCCAGCTACCCGCACGAGCTCTCCGGCGGCCAGCGCCAACGCGTGCTGATCGCCATGGCGCTCTCCCGCTCACCGAAAATCGTGGTCGCAGACGAACCCACCACCGCCCTGGACGTCACTGTCCAGAAGCAGGTAGTGGAATTACTCAACGAACTGCGCGAACAGCTTGGCTTCGCCATGGTCTTCGTCAGCCATGACCTCGCGCTGGTCGCGTCCCTGGCCCACCGCATCACCGTCATGTACGCCGGCCAGGTAGTGGAATCCGCGCAGGCCTCGGAGCTCCTGCAGAATCCCCGCCACGAATACACGCGCGGTTTGTTGGGCGCGGTCCTTTCGATCGAGGCCGACGCCGTCCGCCTCCACCAGATTCCCGGCACGGTTCCGTCGCCGCGCGATTTCGCTCCCGGTGACCGCTTTGCGGCGCGCTCGTTGAGGCCCGACGCCGATCCGAACCAGCAACTGGTCCTCGCAGTTGTTGAACCCGCCGGTGGCGGAGCGGACCGCGACCACTACTGGGCCAGCCACCTGAAGGAGGACGCAAAGTGAGTGTTTCAACCGGCAAGCCGGTCATCGAGCTCAAGGACGTCAAAGTCCACCACAGGGCCCGCACCGGCGGCCTCTTCCGGCCCAACATCGTCAAGGCAGTCAACGGCGTGGACTTCAGCATCAGCCGCGGCGAGACGGTCGGCATCGTCGGTGAGTCCGGCTGCGGCAAGTCCACGCTCGCTTCGGTGCTCGTGGGACTCCAGGCTCCGACGTCGGGCCAGGTGCTCTTCCACGGCAAGCCCGCCATCAAGCGCAATGCGCGCATGCGCAAGGAATTCGGGCGGGCCGTATCCGTGGTCTTCCAGGACCCGGCCACGGCACTCAATCCGCGCATGACCATCCAGGACATCCTCACCGACCCCCTGCAGGTTCACGGCATCGGCAACGCCGCGTCCCGCTCGGACAAGGTCAAGGAACTGCTGGCCCTCGTGGGCTTGCCGCAATCGGCAGCCGAAGTCACGCCGTCGCAAGTTTCCGGCGGCCAGCGGCAGCGCGTGGCGATCGCCCGCGCCCTCGCCTTGGATCCGGACATCATCGTGGCGGACGAGCCGACGTCGGCCCTCGACGTGTCCGTCCGCGCCCAAGTCCTCAACCTGCTGTCCGACCTGAAAACCCAGCTGAACCTCGGCATGGTCTTCATTTCGCACGACATTCAGACCGTCCGCTACGTCTCCGACCGCATCTGCGTCATGTACTTCGGACAGATCGTGGAGGAAGGCCCGGCGGCCCAAGTGTTCGACAACCCGAGCAACGACTACACCAAAAAGCTGCTCGGCGCCGCGCCCAGCCTGCTCCACACCTAAGTTTTTCCCTTTCAGATCCAAACAAATCAGATCCAAGCAATGGAGATTTCTGTGTCTACTCAGTTCCAGGGCGTCATTCCCCCGGTCATCACCCCCCGCCACGCCGACGGCCGCGTTGACACCGCGTCCCTGAAGAACGTCACCAAGCACCTGCTCGACGGCGGCGTGTCCGGCCTTTTCGTGTTGGGCTCCTCGGGAGAGGTCCCCTACTTGACCAACGAAGAGCGCGAGCTGGTGGTCTCCACGATCGCCGACGCGAACGCCGGTGCGGTGCCCCTGTTCGTTGGCGCCAACGAACAAACCACCAACCGCGTCATCGAAGAAGCACGCAAGGTTGTGGACCTCGGAGCCGACGCGATCGTGGTCACCTCCATGTACTACGCCATCGGCAACGCCCAGGAAACCGAAACCCACTTCCGCAGCATCCACGCTGCCGTAGACAAGCCGATCTTCGCCTACGACGTCCCCGTCCGAACCCACTTCAAACTGCCCACGGACCTCCTTGTCCGCCTCGGCCGCGACGGCGTGATCGCTGGTGTCAAGGACTCCTCCGGCGACGACGTCTCCTTCCGCCAACTGCTCCTCGCAGCCAAGGACATCCCCAACTTCGACATCTTCACGGGCCACGAAATAGTAGTGGACGGCGCCCTCCTCGCCGGCGCCCAAGGCGTAGTCCCCGGTCTCGGCAACGTGGATCCCGCGGGCTACCGCCGCCTGTTCGACGCCGCCCAAGCCGGAGATTGGACCACAGCCGCCGCCGAACAGGACCGTCTGGCCGACGTCTTCAACATCGTCTACACCCCCAACGGCCGAGTCTCCGGCGGGGCAGCAGGACTGGGCGCCTTCAAGACCGCCCTCCAAATCATGGGCATCATCGAATCCAACACGATGAGCGCCCCGATGCAGTCCCTAAACGCCGAAGAAACCGCCGCAATCCGCACGATCCTTGAGCGCAACGGCCTGGTCTAAGGGGCGGCGCCGGAACCTTTCGCCGGTTGCCGAGCGTCACCTTTTGTAGGCTGATGTCACGCCACCTTTGCTTGTTGCCGTGGTCGGGTCGTGCCGTAGGACCAGTTTTGCCGTCCCTTAGACACCTCCCGACGCACCGCTACAGTCGCTGGGCGACTTCCGCAATGCTCTGGTCGGCGATGCGGGACTACACAAAACCGTCCCTCCGCCACTCGGGCGAATGCGGAACCTTTGTGACGGGGCCGGGATCCGCACCGTGCCGCTGCAGGTCCCGATCGGCGTCGACAGTTCGCAGCGTCAGGTGAGACGACCGCCTGAGGTGCCGGGCCGGGGTCTTGCGTAGGCGCGCATCGCCGACCAGAGTCGTCTGAAGGTCGTCCAGCGACCGGAAGACGACGTCGGAAGGTGTCTAAGCGCCGGCAAGGCCGCGGTTTGGCGCCGCCGCAACCACAACTAACCCGACTACAGCCAGACCGCAGTCTGGCGCTGTCCCAGCCACAGCTAACCTGAGCACAGACAGACCGCAGCGTAACGCCGCCGCAACCGCAGCGAACCTGACCATAATCGAAACGCAACGCGCGGGCTCAAACCCAGCAATCAAACGATCCGGAGGAGAAACATGATGCACGTGATCGGGGTTGATCTTGGTGGGACTAAGACGGCCGCCGGGGTTGTGGGGGCCAACGGGGAAGTGTTGTTTATGGAGCAAATTCCTACGCTGAATCGGGGTGGGGGCGAGGCTATTTTGAGGGCGACCGCGGGGCTCGTGGGGCGGCTCATGCGGCGGGCGGCAGGTGAGGGAATCGATGTCGGGCGTGTTGGCGTGGGTTCGGCTGGGGTCATCGATGCCGTGAATGGTGATGTGGTTTCGGCGACCGATGCGATTCTGGGGTGGGCCGGGACCAGGTTGACGGCGGGCTTGGCGCAACTCCTTGGCTTGCCGCGGGGGTCGGTCATGGCCGTCAACGATGTGCACGCGCATGCTCTTGGTGAGGCGTGGCGTGGGGCGGCTGCGGGGTCTTCGAGTTCACTCATGGTGGCGTTCGGGACGGGTGTCGGCGGCAGTTTTGTGCTGGATGGATCGCCTGTTTTGGGGCACCACTATGTGGGCGGGCACGTGGGGCATTTTGCTTCGCCGTATGCCTATCACGAGGGCAGGGCGCTCCCCTGCGTGTGTGGCGGCTCGGGCCACGTTGAGGCGATCGCTTCCGGTCCGGCGATTCTTGAATCATTCCTCCGTTTCGGAGGCTCTCCCGAGGTCCTCGATACCCGTGCGGTGTTTGCCTTGGCTCGGGCCGCTTCCGCTGACAGCCCAGGCGACCCTGCCGCGATCACGGCCATCGGCGTCGGCGCAGGTGCCGCCGGGCAGGCGATCGGTGGGCTCGTCAACATCCTCGATCCGGAAACGGTAGTGGTCTCCGGCGGTCTCGCAGATGCCGGAGACTTCTGGTGGAAACCCATGGAACGCGCCCTGCGCAAGGAACTCATGGCCCCGCTCGCTGACATTCCCGTGCTTCGGGCGTCGCTGGGCAATACCGCTGCCATTGTGGGTGCGGCCAAGCTTGTCCTGAACTGACACCTGAATCTCCCGAACACTCCAACCCCGAACACCGTCGCAAGGAGACACCCCCATGATCCTGACCCCCGATGGCCTCCAAGCCCTCCGCTCGCAGTTGATCGTGTCCTGCCAGGCCTACCCGGGCGAGCCCATGCGCGATCCCCGGACGACCGGCCAGGTGGCGGCGTCGGCGGTTATCGGTGGTGCCGCGGCCGTCCGCGTCCAAGGCCTCGCGGACGTCCAGTTCACCCGCGCCGCCGTGGAGGTTCCGGTGATCGGGCTCTGGAAGGACGGGCACGACGGCGTTTTCATCACCCCGACGCTCCGGCATGCCCTCGCCGTCGCCAACGCCGGCGCCCATGTGGTGGCCATCGACGGCACGCGCCGCGCACGGCCCGACGGCCTGAGCCTCAAACAGACGGTTGATGGAATCCGCGCCGAATCGCATGCCTTGGTCATGGCTGACTGCGGTTCCTACGCCGACGCTGTGGCCGCCGTCGAAGCTGGTGCCGACCTGATCGGTACCACCCTGGCCGGTTACACCGGAGAGCGCCCCAAGAGCGACGGCCCGGACCTTGAGCTCCTCGCGGAGATCGCCGGCGCAGGACTAGGCAAGCCACTCATCGCCGAGGGCCGCATCCACACCCCCGCGCAAGCCCGCCGGGCCCTCGACGCGGGTGCGTTCGCCGTCGTCGTCGGTACCGCGATCACGCATCCGGCCAGCATTACCGGCTGGTTCAAGAGTGCGATGGACGCCTGACTGAGGCCAGAGCTGTCGGATTTTGCTGGATCATTCGCACCGCGCCGGAAAAGATTCTTGCAAATGCGGGCCCTGCGGATCCGCTCCGAGGAATGATGGCGCAGAATCCGTCGCCACGCCCCTGATCCCAGTCTGCGTCCGGGCGTAGGCTTCTCCCATGGCTGAGGAGAATATCCGGGAGTTCGATGTCATTGTGATCGGCGCTGGGGCGGTGGGGAAAACGTCGCAGACCGAGTGGTCCGGGGCGGCCTTACCGCGGCAATTGTGGAGGCTGAACTGGTCGGCGGGGAATGCTCCTACTGGGCTTGCATACCGTCCAAGGCGCTCCTTCGGCCTGGAACCGCCTTGCACACAGCCCAATCCGTGCCCGGAGCATCGGACTCCATCACGAAAGTCCTGGATGCCGCGCCTGTCCTGAAGTACCGCGACTACTTCACCAACAAGTGGCAGGATGACGGCGCAGTGCAGTGGCTCGTTGACACGGGAATCGAGCTCATCCGGGGCCGAGCGCGCATCACGGGGCCCCGCGAAGTCCAAGTGGACGGCAAGGACGGCAACAGCTATTCGCTCAAAGCCCACCACGCCGTAGTGATGGCCACGGGATCCACCCCCGTCATCCCGAAAATCGAAGGCCTGCAGGATGTCCCCTATTGGACTACTCGCGGTGCGACCTCCGTCCAGCACATCCCCGAACGGTTCGTGGTGCTGGGTGGCGGTGTTGCCAGCGTCGAACTTGCCCAAGCGTTCGCCCGTTTAGGCTCGTCGGTCTCGATCGTCGCCAGAGGCCGGTTGCTGAGCGCGTTCCCCGAGGAAGCCGCCGACTTGGTTGCGGCAGGACTCCGTGCCGATGGGATCGATCTCCGTCTCGGGACTGACACCACGCGGGTCGAACACAACGCGGACCATTCCTTCGCCGTCACCCTCGGTGACGGGACGGTCCTGGCCTGCGATCAATTGCTGGTAGCAACGGGGCGGCGGCCGGCCCTGGACAATTTGGGCCTCGAGAACGTAGGGCTTGACGCCGAAGAAGGCAAAGCTTTGCGCCTCACCACGGACTCGAGCGGTTTGGTTGAGGGCGCCGCCAGCGACGGCACCAGCGGGCTGTGGCTCTATGCAGCCGGCGATGCCGCGGGATCGGTCTTCCTCACCCATCAGGGCAAGTACGAGGCCCGGGCCACCGGCGACGCGATCGTGGCCCGCGCCAACGGAACGCTGCACGGCACCCCGAAACCCTGGAGCGCCTTGGCAAAAACGGCCGACGAATATGCGATCCCCAGTGTGGTGTTCACGGATCCGGAAGTGGCATCCGTGGGTCCGAGCCTCAAGCAGGCGCTGCAGAAGGGTATCAACGCCAGCTCGGTGGAACTCCCCATCAACGTGTCCGGCTCCCAACTGCATTCAGAGAATTACCAAGGCTGGGCGCAACTGGTGGTGGACGAGGACCGGAAGGTAGTGGTGGGGGCAACGTTTGCCGGGCCGGGGGTAGCCGAGCTTTTGCACGGTGCCACCATTGCGATTGTTGGTGAAGTCCCGCTGGACAGGCTATGGCATGCAGTGCCGTCGTTCCCCACCATCAGCGAGGTGTGGCTACGGCTGTTGGAGAAGTACGGACTGTGATTGAGGTCTATTTGAACTGACCGGTCAGTTCAGTTACGATTGGAGCAGATAACAGATTCTGCGAAAGGTCCAATTGTGCTGTCCGTACAGCAACTCCAGATCGACGGCCGCCGGGACGATCTCCTGCCTCCCACGTCCCTCGAAGCCAGGCGCGGGGAGCTCCTCCTCGTAAGCGGCGACGGCAAGGACCAGCGCACGGCTTTGGCGCTCGCGCTGAGCGGCCGGATGAAACCAAGCAATGGCGTCCTGAGCTGGGACAACTCAGCCAAGACCAAGAAAGTCCGGGCAGCGAGTGCCCTGATTGACTCCCCCGGCGTCAACGAACCCGAGCAGCACCTGAGCGTCCGCGACCTCGTCACCGAAGACCTCTCCCTCATCCCCCGCCGCTACCGTGGCGCGCTCCTCAGCAAGCCGTGGCTCAAGGTCAACCGCTTCGAGGACATCGCCGGGCTATGGATTGAGCAACTCCCTGCGGACCGGCGCCTCGAGCTGCTGACGGCCCTGGCCCTCGCGGACCCCGCCCTCGATCTCCTGGTGCTCGACTCCCCGGACCGGCACAGCGCGAACACCGCGGACTGGCTCCCCCGCCTTGAGCAGTTGGCGTACGACGCCGGGCGGCCGCTCGCCGTCGTCGCGGTCGTCTCTGCCCTCCCGGACACCTGGGACGGCCCGGCCGCAGTAATTGGCAACTCGGTCACGCACACGGCACCCGCAGAACCCGCAGAGCCCCTCGGCAACGCGCCCGAAGACCCCGAAGACATATTCGAAACCCTGCAAAGGACCGCAAAGTGACTGTTCTGCGGCTGGCCCGCTCCGAACTCAAGCGCATGACCGGCGGGCTCCTGCCTAAGCTGACCATCCTTGCCCTGACCATGGTGCCCTTGCTCTACGGAGCCGTGTACCTGTACGCGAACTGGGATCCTTACGGCAACCTCAACCAGATCGACGCCGCGCTGGTCGTCGAGGACGCGGGAGCCAAACCGGCAGACGGCCCCGAACTGCAGGCGGGCAAGAAGGTTGCCGACAGCCTCGTGCAGAGCCACGTCTTCAATTGGCAACGCGTGGCCACAACGGCGGAAGCCGACGCCGGGGTTGAGTCAGGAAAGTACGCCTTCGCCTTGAAGATCCCGAATGACTTCTCAGCCAACCTGGTCTCGCCGGGCAGCTTCGACGCCGCCAACCAGGCGATGCTCAACGTCACCACCAACGACGCCAACAACTACCTCCTCAGCACCATCGTGGACAAGCTCACCACCGCGGTGCACTCCACTGTGGCCAAGGAAGTCGGCGAGGAAACCGCCAACCAGCTCCTCACAGGCTTAGGCACCATCCACGCCTCCATCGTCAAAGCATCCGACGGAGCCTCCCAGCTCGCCGACGGCGTCGGCAAGCTCAGCGACGGCGCGGCCACCCTCCACGACGGCACCAGCAAGCTCAGCAGCGGCGCGTCCGAGCTCCTTGCGGGCCAAAACAAGCTGCGCGACGGCGCCAATCAGCTGAACGACGGCGCCGGGCAGCTCAGCGCGGGACTCGCCGAGCTGAAGAACAAGACGGCGTCCCTCCCGGCTGATTCCCAAAAGCTCGCCGACGGCGCCGCTCAAGTAGCCGCGGGAAACGCGCAGCTGAACGCGAAGGTCCAGGACGTCGTCGGGCAGCTTTCAGCGTTCGACGCCGGAGCGCGCGACCGCGTGGTGGCCTCCAACGCGCGGCTCGTGTCCGCCGGAGTCATCAACCAGGACCAAGCCAACAAGATCCTGGCGGACTTCGACACCGCCGCCGTATCCACCCCGGTGACAGATGCCAAGGCCAAGCTCTCGGCGGATGCCGCCCAGATCCAACAACTCTCCAATGGCTCGGCCGCGGTCAGTGCGGGTGCCGCCAAACTTGCGGGCGCCACACCTGCCCTGACGGGCGCCATCGGCCAGGCTTCCGCTGGGGCGGACCGGCTCAGCTCGGGCGCCGGAACGCTGGCGGCAGGCGAACAGTCTGCTGTGGACGGCACTGCGGCTCTCGCCAACGGTGCGGCAAAGCTCGACGACGGCGCGGCGCAACTGGCCAGCGGCGCCGCCACGGCCGCAGACGGATCCCGCACCCTGGCGAGCGAGTTGGCCAAGGGCGCGGGCAAGGTCCCGAACCCGAACGATGCCCAAAAGAGCGAAGTGTCCAAGGTGATCGCCGACCCGGTCGCGGTCAGCAACGTTTCCCAAGCCAAGGCAGGGTCCTACGGCGCGGGCCTGGCCCCCTTCTTCCTGACGTTGTCCCTCTGGATCGGCGTGTTCATGCTGGTCCAGGCGATGCGTCCCATCACGCAGCGGGCCTTGGTGTCGAACGCTCCGTCGTGGAAAATCGCCGTCGGAGGCTGGCTCCCGTTCCTCGTGGTGTCCGTGCTGCAGGCCAGCATCCTCACCCTCGTGGTGGACCTGGGGCTTGGCCTCAACGCGGCGCACCCGGTGATGATGTGGTTGTTCATGCTGGCAGCGGTCATGGCGTTCACGGCCCTCATCCAGGGCATCGTGGCTTTGCTGGGGACTCCTGGAAAGTTTGTGGTGCTGATCTTGCTGGTCCTGCAGTTGGTATCTTCCGGCGGAACGTTCCCGTGGCAAACCACTCCCATGCCTTTGCACGTGGTGCACGAGATCATGCCGATGGGCTACGTGGTGACGGGCATGCGGCACTTGATCTACGGTGGCGACCTCTCCATGATCTGGCCGATTGTCCTGGGGCTGCTTGGTTACACTTTGCTGGGGGCGGCCCTGTCCACGCTGGCCGTCCGTAAGCACAAGACCTGGACCCTCAAGACCCTGAAGCCGGAGATCGCGGTATGAGCATGCAAGACCCGGACGTCCCTGAACCCCCGGAAAAGAAGCTCCGCCCGGCCCGCACCAACGCGACCAAGCAGCGTCTGTTCGACGCCTCCATGGAGCTGATCGGCGAGCGCGGCGCGGCCGGCGTCACGGTGGACGAGATCGCGGCCGCCGCCGGGGTGTCCAAGGGAACGGTCTACTACAACTTCGGCAGCAAGTCCGATCTGATCGCCCAGTTGTTGCGCCACGGAGTGGACATCATGCTCGGCCGGCTCCAGACCATCGAAGGCCTGCACGCCGATCCGCTCGAGGCCATGGAAGCCATGCTCGGCCAAGCCATGGACTTCATGGACGACTACCCCTCCTTCGCACGCCTCTGGATTAGCGAGAACTGGCGGACGCCAAGTGAATGGGGCAAGCTCTTTGTCGAGCTCCGCAGCGAGTTGTTGGCTGTGATCGGCGCGGCGATCGAGAAGGTCGCCACCACGTACACCGTCGATACGGGCATTGCCCGGGGCAGCCTCGAAGCCGCCATGTTTGGAGCGATCTTCGTAGTGGGCCTGGACCGGCAGACATACAACCCGGAGCGCACCCGGGAGCAGAGCATTGCGGCCATCATGACCATCATGCGCGGCTACGTGCTGCGGTAACGGTATGGCAACTGCCGCGCCAAGCGAGCGTGGCGATGCCAGCCGGTCAGGGATGATTAATCCCATGCGTCACATGGGGAATAGTGGAAAGCTCGCAATCATCTCTGCTGTGGTGTCCGCTGGTTTGCTGGTGCTCCTCGCCATCACCCTTGAGGAAACCGTGACGTACACCTTCCTGGGGGTCTTGGCGCTCGGCTACCTGGCATGCGTCGCCGAGGTTTTCAACCGCCGCCGCTACTTTGTGTTGGTTCTCGGAACCATGTCATCGATCCTGTTCATCGCGTTCGGAATCGCGTTCCTGCGCATGTGGGGCCTCGCCTTCAACCAGGACGAGAATGCCCTGGGCAGCGCGGTGAGCACCAAGGACTCGGACATCTACTTCTACCTTGCCGCCGCAGCCGGCTGCGGTTCCCTGCTGGTCCTGTTCGTCGGGGCCGTGTGGCCATCCCGCGGTTCCCGAAGGGGACGCCCGATTCCGGCGTCCCGACCGGTTGCTCGGCAGGCACCCCGCGCAGTACAACGCACTGCCCCGGCAGCCCGGCCGACCCAACGGCCTGCCGCCCGCCCGACGTCGGGGGCTGTGAAACGCCCCGCTCCACGGACGCCGGCAACCGCGGCCAAGCGCCCGACGTCGGGATCGCCAGCTCAGCGCAAGCCCGCGCCCAGGCGCTGACGACCTTCCGCCAGCGGAACTTTGGCCTTGGCGCGCTGCTGCAGCACCGCCGTCGCCACGCCGCCCAGCAGGAGCAGGCCGCCGGCCAGTTCCGCCGTCGTCGGGACCTCTGCGATGAGCAACCATGCCGCGGTCATTCCGACCACCGGGACCAAGAGCGTGAATGGCACCACGGCCGAACTCGGGTAGAGGCTGAGCAGCCGGTTCCAGATACCGTAGCCCACCAGCGAGGCGAACACCGCTGTGTAGAGGGCGCTGAGGATGGTTGCCGGTTGCAGGTTGGTGAGGGCCCCGACGACGGCTGCCGGACCGTCCACGATCAGTGATAAGACCGCGAGCGGTAACGGGACCACGGCCCCGGACCAGACCACGAGCCCCAGTCCCGAGGCCGCCTTGGCCTTGCGCGCGATGATGTTGCCGGCAGCCCAGGACAGCGCGGCGGCGAGCACGATCATGAGCGGCACCACCGGGGCCACCAAACTGCGACCCACCGCCACCAGGGCAAGCCCGGCGACACCCAAGACCACGCCTGTCAGTTGCCGTTTGCTGGGCCGTTCCCCGAGGAACCGTGCCGCCAACAGCACCGTCAGGAGCACTTGTGCCTGTAGCACCAGGGAAGCGAGCCCTGCCGGCATCCCGAGCGCCATGCCCAGGTAGAGAAGGCCGAACTGCCCTGCGCTCATGAACAGCCCGACGCCGATGATCGCTTTCCAGCTGACGTCCGGTTTGCGAATAAAGAAGATGCAGGGGAACACCACTAGCACGAAGCGGATGGCGACGAAAAGCAGGGGCGGCACGTCAGCTGCGCCACCGCTCCCGTTTCCGGGGTGGAGTCCAAAATCGATCGCAACGAAATTCAGGCCCCAAAGGACGGCGACAAGGACGGCGAGTGCTGAGTGGCGGATATTCACGATTCAACTCTGACCGCCAAGCGGATGAAGCACCAGCGTTGAATTCTGCATCAGATCATGTACGTTTGCTTCATGATTGAGATTGCAGCGTTGCGGGCCCTGGTAGCAGTGGAGCAGCAAGGCTCGGTGGTGGCCGCTTCGGAAGCCATGGGGTTCAGTCCTTCGGCGGTCTCCCAACAGATCAAGAAACTGGAGAAGCAGAGCGGCGTGACCGTCCTGGAGCGCCACGGCCGCGGCGTGCTGCTGACGGACCGGGGCATGGCGTTGGCCGAGTACGGACGGCGCATCTTGGGAGAGTTGGAAGAACTGCAGGCCACCCTGCTTGCCGACCCAGCAAGACCGAGCGGCGTGCTACGGCTCGTGGCATTCTCCACCGCGTGCCGCGGGTTGGTGGGGCCCTTGCTCGGGAAACTTGGTGCGGCTCAGGCCGCTGCCGCCGGCTCTTCGGCCGACTCGTCGGCCGCGGCGGGATCCGGGCTTGAGATCCGGGTTGTGGCCGAGGATCCGCGGGAGGCCGTCCAAAGGGTCGCCACCGGGGAAGCCGATCTCGGCGTCGTGCACAACTGGCACTCGGTACCCTTGGTCATCCCGGAGAACATGGTCCACGAGGACCTCTGCCTGGACACCGCCGACGTCCTGCTGAACTCAGCGCACCCGCTGGCCCGCCGGGCCGCCGTCGAGCCTTCCGACCTGGTGGGCGAACGCTGGATCAGCACACCGGCCGGCGCCATCTGCAATGAGGCGTTGCTGGCGATCCTCGCCGGCCTGGGGCGGGTACCGGACATCCGCATCTACGATCCCGACTTTTCCACCCATATCGCCATGGTTCAGCAGGGCGTCGCGGTGGCGCTGGTCCCCCGGCTTGGCCGGCCCGAGCTCCCCGCGGGGGTGGTGGCGGTACCCGTAGTCAACCCGATGCAGCAGCGCCAGGTGGGAATCGTGTACCGGAAGACTATGACGGCAAGCCCCAGCATTCGCCACGTGGTCCGCCTGCTGCAGGATGTGGCCGCGGAACTCGACGTGGACTAGCTTGGACTACTGCTTTGGGCGAGGAACAGTGAAATGGGTCAGGCGTGCGTCCTGCCCATCAAGTTCGGCCCAAGGCTTCTCCAGTTCCATCACTGTCATGGCACTGGTCGGATAGCGGGTAGCGGCGTCCATATAGGCGTCGTGGTCCGAGTCGCGGGACGCCAAGTGCATGGCGAGGTCCTGCACACCGGGCATGTGCGAGAAGATCATGAGTGTGGTGACGGTCTCCGGCACGTGGTTGATGACGGTCAGCATGCGCTGCGCGGAGGCGGCATACAGTCCGTCCTCGAGTTTCGGCGTCGGCGCCTTGTCTCCCAGTTCGCTGCATACCCAAGTGCAGGTCTGGCGGGTACGGAGCGCGGACGAACACAGGATGAAGTCCGGAACCACATGGTGTTTCACGAGCCACTTTCCGGCAAGGGGCGCTTCGCGGTGGCCACGCTCTGCAAGGGGCCGTTCATGATCCGGCACCCCGACAGGCCAGTCCGACTTCGCATGCCGCATGATCACCAGCCGTTTGATGTGATGCTCGCTCATCCCCCCACCCTACTATCCCAACTGACTTGCACTAGGTGTCGTTTTGGGGCGCGTAAACGACAACAACTGCGAGTTAGTTGGGTGGGCCGAGAACGCGAAAGCGCCCACCCCCTAGACAGGGAGCGGGCGCCTTGAACGGTGGAGACTAGATCGAGTATTCCGGAGCGGCCCAGACGATGACCTCGGGGTGCTCGTAGAAGCGGTAGCCCTGGCCGCGCACGGTGCGGACGGTGTTCGCGAGGCGGCCGAGCTTGGAGCGGAGGCGCCGGATGTGCACGTCGATGGTGCGCTCATTGGGGACCTCTTCGGCGTTGCGCCACAGGCCCTCGAGGAGTTCATCGCGGCCCACGGTGCGGGTGCCGTTTTCGACGAGGTAGTTGAGGAGCTCGAACTCCTTGAACGTGAGGTTCAGGGATTCGCCGTCGAGGTGCACTTCACGACGGGCCAGGTCGATCAAGACACCGGACGGGCGGGCCTCCTGTGCCGGCTGCGGGCGGAGCGCCTCGGAACGCTGGCGGTTGCCAACGGTCGGGTCACCGAAAGTCGAGCGGACGACGTCGAGCGCGGAACCCGGCGCGCCGGCTGGGGCTACCGCGACGGCAGCGTAGCTTTCGGCGCCGGAAACGAGGGATTGTGCGTAGGCACGGATTTCCTGGGCAAGCTTGGCGATGGATGTTCCGGCAGCCGCCGCGGTGTCTTCATCGATGCCCATGTAGAGCACGAACCCACGGGCCACATTGTCATTGGCAACGGGGCGGATGGAGCGGTCGGCTGGAGCCAAGACAGGCGTGGGTGCAGTCATCGGCGAGGCCTCGTTGGCGGGAACAGCGCGGAGCTGGCCGTAGGAGTTGGGGTTGTAGCCCTGGGGCACGTAACCGGGCGCCTGGCTTCCGCCCTGCGGTGCGGGCTGGGCATATGCCGGGCGGTTGCCGAAGCCGGGACGAAGGCCGGCGTTCGACGCGGCCCTGTTGGCGTTACGGACGGAGATGTGGACGTATCCGGATGCAACTGACATGGATTGCTTACCTCAAAGTGAATAGCCGTCATCGCGGCTTCGAATGCTGGTCTGGTCCCCGCAATGAGATGGGGAGGGGCGCCCGACGCTGGGCAGGGGGCGAATGCCTGAAACTTTTTGGGATCGAAAGTTAGGCATGCATTCGACAACAGCTCATCGAAATACCAGCGGGTGTGCTGGGTTCGATCGCTGCGGCTGCAGATGCTGTTGAGTTCTTGTTCACATTTGAAGTGTGCAACGTAACAAAGGGAACTTGCAAGTAACAAAGGGTCAAACCGTCCACATATTGAGACGAATCACACTATTGTGCCGCATGTCACAATTCAAGCATGTCCAAATGTGACCCATTCTCGTTCGTCACAGTGGCCGTTTGGCAAGCAATATTCGAAGATAATTTGATCGAAGTGCCAATTTTTGAATCTTAAGTCACGTCACGCGCTTGCCTTTGAATCTCGAGATATGAAACAACCCTTGTCCAATCCCGAACCTGCGTCTCGTGAAAATTTTCCGGCAAATCGTCTGCTAAGGGCCTTGAGAAGACCGGGCGGGCACGGTTCGGGGGCCGGTTGAGACGCCGTCCTGACCCTCTTTGCCTTCGGAAAGCGCTTGCCATGCGGCGAGTCGCGCCGTTCTGAGTACAAAGCGCGGCAAAAAGGGTCAAGACGGACAGCTGAAGCACCCATCATTAGTTGGTGGTGCCGGTCCCTTGGGTGGTGGTCGAGGTCGTGGCAGTCACGATTTGGATGGACTGGGCCGTGTACTTATCGGAATCCTTGACCGCGGTGACCCTCACGCTGGATCCGGATTTCACATCGGCAAGGGTCAGGGTGGTGCTGCTGGTTCCACTTCCGCGTTGCCGCACGCCCTCCGCCACCACAACGTCCGTTCCAAGGACATAGGTGCGGGTGAATCCATCCTCGCTCTTGACGGTCATGGAGCTCGCCGAGATGTCAGTGACGGAGCCCAGCTGCCCGACCATGGTGACGTAGGTACCGTTTTGAAGAACCACGTACTCAGAGTGGATGGCCGCATTCAGGCCACCCATGCCCACACCCAGGCCACCCATGCCCACACCCAGGCCGCCCGGGCCGGCGTTCGTGCCACCAGGGCCACCGAATCCGCCTTGGCCGTTCTGCCCGGCCTGTCCCCCGGCACCCGGCCCAAGGGCACTGCCGGTATCAGCAGCAGTTCCATTTCCCGCAGCGTATGCACCTGCTCCGGCCGCCGCAGCGACGACGACGGCGACTCCTCCGACGATGAACCCCTTCTTCAGTGTCCAGTTCTTGAAGAACGAGGGACGGGGCTGCCCGGGGGTGTATTGCTGCGGCGCACCCCACCCGGCGGCAGGTTGCGCGGGCTGCTGGTTCGTCGGCTGCGGCGCACCCCACCCGGCGGCGGGTTCCCCGGCAAACGGCTGTCCGGAATCATCCAGGGGCCGGATCACCGGCTGCGGCTGGTCATTCCCCGATAAGGACCCAGGCACGGACCCAGGTACGGAGGGGTTGTTTTGCTGATCCATGGTGTTCTCCATCGAAGTCGAGGTTGTTTGGGTCGTCGTTGTCCTTGTCCCAAACAGCGTCAGCCTCTTTGCTGTGCGTTGGCTGTGCCGAACTGCAGGCATTCCTGTGACCTGCGACGGTGTTGTGTCGGATTCTGCTGGATCATTGGCCCCGCGCGAGTGGCAGGGCCCCTGATCGCGCGGATCGTCTGGCTGAACCAAGGAATGATCCAGCAGAATCCGACGCCGCCTCTCCCCACTCGCGCACCCGCCACGAGCACGCTCCGGGAAGAAAGCCCGCCACGGCGCGCTGGGCGTACCGTGCCTTTGGACAGGTGGCTAGGCTGGGACTCACAGGGTGCTCACAGCATCGGCAAAGCACCGGCAAACCGCCAGATTGGAGAGTTGTCTCATGGCATCCTCGCACTCCATGACAAACAACCTTCCCCAGCTCAACCACCCGGACGGTTCCCCCATCCGCGCCCTTGTGGTGGACGACGAACCCAGCCTCGCCGAGCTCATGAGCATGGGCCTCCGCATGGCGGGCTGGTCGGTGGCCGTGGCCGGCGACGGTCCCGCCGCCGTCAAGCTCGCCAAGGACTTCCGGCCCGATGTCCTGGTGCTGGATGTGATGCTTCCAGGGTTCGACGGCGTTGAGCTGCTTGGCAGGATCCGCGCCTTTGCGCCTGAGGTGCCTGCGCTCTTCCTCACCGCGAAGGACGACGTTCAGGACCGCATCGTCGGGTTGGCCGCCGGCGGGGACGACTATGTCACCAAGCCGTTCAGCATGGAGGAAGTCCTGTTGCGGCTGCATCGCTTGGTCCAGCGTTCTGGCGTTGCCGCGATGGACACGGCCGAGCTGGTTGTGGGTGACCTAACCCTGAACGTGGACACCCGAGAAGTCACCCGCGGGGGCGAAGACATCCAGCTGACGGCAACCCAGTTCGAGCTCCTGCGCTACCTCATGGAAAATCCCAAGCGCGTGGTCAGCAAGGCCCAGATCCTGGACCGCGTGTGGGACTACGACTTTGGCGGGCAAGCGAACATCGTGGAGCTCTACATCTCATACCTGCGCAAGAAGATCGAGGCCAACCACCCGCCCATGATCCACACTGTGCGCGGAGCCGGTTACGTCATCAAGCCCGCCGAATAACCAGGGACGCAGAATGTCCGCGCTCTCGGGTATCCCCCGCCAGACCGACCATCGATGGTTCGATCCTTCAACCTGGCACCTGCGCACACGCCTGATCCTGGTCTCCATGGCACTCCTGGTAGCCATCTGCGGAGCCGTGGGCGTGGTCAGCTACGCCTCCATGGACGTGTTCCTCACCAAGCAGCTCGACCAGCAATTGACGCAGGCTTCCCATGGCCGGCCGCCCGTAGGTGATCCGAATGGACGCCCGGATCCTTTGGACGCCCGGGGCCAGAGCATCGGCACGCTGAATGCCCGCATTCTTGGCAGCCAGGTGAGCAGCGCCGGGTTCTTGTCCTCCGATGCCACCCGTACGCCTTTGTCGCTCAACGATGCCGGAATCCTGTTGGCTCTTCCCCACGATGGCCACCCGGTTGATCGGACCCTTTCCAATGGCGGTTACCGGCTGGTTGCCACTGAAACTCCTTACGGCGATGTTGTCATCACAGGCCTGCCGCTCGCCTCGAAAGAGGATACCGAGGCCTCGCTCGTGTGGACCATGGTGCTGGTGTCCTTGGGCGGGCTGGTGCTCATTGGACTCGCGGGAACCGTGCTGATCCGCCGCACCATGCGTCCCCTGGAGCAACTCTCCGACGTCGCCACCAAAGTGTCGAAGCTTCCGCTCGACGCCGGCGAGGTGGCCCTCGCGGTGCGCGTCCCGGCGTCGGCTGCCCACCCCGGCACAGAGGTGGGCAGCGTCGGTCATGCTTTGAACCTCATGCTGGACAACGTCTCCAACGCGTTGGAGGCACGCCAGCAAAGCGAAACCAAGGTGCGCCAGTTCGTGGCCGATGCCTCGCACGAGCTGCGGACTCCGCTGACGGCGATCCGCGGCTACACCGAGCTGTTGCGCATGACGGAGACGTTCACCGAGGACGGCCGCAAGTCGCTGGGACGGGTCCAAAGCCAGTCCGAACGGATGACCACCCTCGTGGAGGACCTCCTTCTCTTGGCGCGGCTGGACGAAGGCAAGGCACCCGAGTTCACCGATGTGGACCTCACGCAGTTGGTGATCGAGACCGTGAGCGACGAGAAAGTCATGGCCCCCGAGCACATCTGGCAGCTCAGGCTCCCGGACGAGCCCCTCACGGTCCGCGGCGACTCGACGCAGCTCCACCAGGTCTTGGCCAATCTGCTCTCAAATGCCCGCAAGCACACTGAGGCGGGAACCACGGTAGTCACGGGAGTCATGCGCTCGGCCGATGGCAGCGCCGTTGTCACCGTGACCGACAACGGGCCCGGCATTCCGCCTGAATTCCAAGGCAGGATCTTCTCGCGCTTTGCCCGTGCCGACGCCGCTCGTTCCGGTTCCGAGGGCACGTCCGGGCTCGGCCTGTCGATTGTGGAATCGATCGTTCAGGCCCATGGAGGTACCGTCGAGGTGGCCTCGCGTCCCGGCCGGACGGAGTTTGCCGTGCGGCTTCCAGCGCTCAGGACCGCCACGGTTTGAAGGTCCGCCGAGAAGACCACGACGCCGGAGGGCGGCTAGCGCAAGTCGGCGCACCGGCGCCGTGATCTCCGTTACCTAAATGTGACTTAACCGGAGTCCTCCTGTACCGTCGAATGGGTGCGCGGGATCATTCCGGCCACCGCCGGGTAGGCGCCGAGCTCTGCCACTCCCCGGTGCCCAAACTCCAGGCAGAGACGGGGGACCCAGGTCTCCGGGCAAACGCTCATGTTGAGCCAGCCCTAGGGGTGAAGCCGTACCGCCACGATTTCTCAGTGGCCACGGCCGGATGACCTCATCCGAATCCGACAGCTAACTCCGCAGGCGTCGAGAGGCAATCACCATGTCTGATTCCAAGAATCAGTCGCGCCCTGTTGCGCGCCACCGAGGCGAAACTGCCCGGAAAAACAAGTCACGTTCCACCCTGAGGCGAGCCGCCGCAAACCTCGGCACCAGCCAGCGAATGGCAGTTGTTGCCGGCGTCGTCGCTGTGTTCCTCGGGGCAGGCGCCGCCACCCAGGCCGCCGACCAAGCCATCAATGCCCAGGACATGAGCCAGACGTCCGAATCGCGCGCCATTGCAGAGCAAAGCGCGACGCCGTCCGCCACCGCCACGCCGTCCGCGAGCGAAAGTGCCAAGCCGAGCACCGCTCCGACGCAGGCACCCGCTCCCGCTCCTGCCGCCGTCGCACCCCAGGCTGCGGCACCGGCCGCTCCCGTGGCACCGCCCGCTCCGGCAGCCCCGACTGTGCAGGTCGCCGTCAATGACCCTGCCGGCGCCCAGGCTTACGCCGCGAGCATGCTTTCCTCCTACGGGTGGGGCCAGGGCGAAATGTCCTCCTTGTTGACCTTGTGGAACAAGGAATCCGATTGGCGGACCACTGCCACCAACGCCTCGAGCGGCGCTTACGGCATTGTGCAGTCGCTGCCGGGCGAAAAGATGGCCTCCGAAGGCCCCGATTGGCAGACCAACTACCAGACCCAGATCCGCTGGGGCCTGAACTACATCAAGGAACGCTACGGATCCCCGTCTGCGGCCTGGGCCTTCCACTTGGCGCACAACTGGTACTAAGCGCACAAAATTCTTAGAGGTCCGCCCCTTCAGGGGGCGGACCTCTACTGCGTTAACCGGGCCTCGCCACATGCACAGCCGCGTCACAGGTTCCGCCTTAAGCACTCATAATCGGCGGCGGCACTCTGGATACATGACGCTCATCGAATCCACCACAGGAACCCTGAAGGACCCCGCGGTGGTGCCGCCGGGCCGCCCGATCCAACACAGAACCCGAATTCAACGCAGCGCTGCCGTTCAATACAGCACTGTTCGGCGTGCCCCCGTGGACGTCCGCTCCACCGTCCCCGTCCTCGATGTCACGATCCCCGTCTTCAACGAGGAACGCGACCTCGAAGAGTGCCTGCGCAGGCTTCACGGCCATCTGCGCGAATCTTTCCCACACGGCTTCCGCATCACCGTGGCCGACAACGCCAGCACGGACAGCACCCTGAAAATCGCCGAACGGCTGGCCAGGGAATTGGCGGAGCTCGCGGTGGTCCATCTTGAGGAGAAGGGACGCGGCAACGCCTTGCGCAAGGTGTGGCTCGCGTCGCCGTCGCCCGTTCTGGCCTACATGGACGTAGATCTGTCCACAGATCTCGCCGCGCTGGCACCCCTCTTGGCGCCACTGATCTCCGGCCATTCGGACCTCGCCATCGGCACAAGGCTGACCCGCAACTCCCGGGTTGTCCGCGGCCCCAAGCGCGAATTCATCTCGCGCAGCTACAACCTGATGCTGCACTCGTTCATGGGCGCCCGCTTCAGTGATGCCCAGTGCGGCTTCAAAGCGATCCGGGCCGACGTTGCCCAGCAGATCCTCCCCCACACCATGGACAACTCCTGGTTCTTCGACACGGAACTTTTGGTACTCGCGGAACGCTGCGGCCTCAGGGTCCACGAAGTGCCCGTGGACTGGATCGACGATCCCAATTCCAGCGTCGACGTGGTGCGCACCGCCCTGGCCGACATCCGCGGCATGGCCCGGCTCACGCGGGACCTCGTCTCCGGACGCATCCCCATCCCGGAACTGCGCGCAGCCCTTGCCCGCGGCCCGCTCCCGGCGTCGTCCCGTACAGCAGAGCAGAGCCCGCGCAGCAGCCTGTTCGGGCAACTGGTGCGGTTCGCCGCGATCGGTGCCGCGTCGACCCTCGCCTACGTGCTCATCTTCTTGTTTTGCCGCGGCTTCATGGACCCGCAGCTGGCCAACTTCCTTGCGCTGCTCATCACGGCCATCGCCAACACCGGCGCCAACCGGCGCTTCACCTTCGGCATCCAGGGCGGCAATCCCGTACGGCATCACTTCGAGGGATTGATCGTCTTCGGCATCGGCCTTGCGCTCACTTCCGGGGCGCTCGCCTTGGTGCACAGTACGACGACGCCGGACCGCTGGGGCGAGCTCCTCACCGTGGTCGGGGCAAACCTCGCCGCCGCTGCGGTCCGCTTCCTCTTGTTCCGGCTGTGGGTCTTCCGGCAGCCCGGAACACGGCCGGCGCCGCCAGTCCAGCCAGAGCCAGAGCCAATGCCAATGCCAATGCCAATGATCGAATCAACCTCACCAGACAGCCCGCTCACAGAAACGGCAGCATCATGACCTCCACGATCTCTCACGCGGACACAGGGCCCGCCGTCGGAACTGTCACTCCTGGCTCTGGGGACGCAGCCCACGGCCGTCGCTCCACCGGCCCATCAACTCCAGGGGCCCCGGGCACCACTCCCCGTTGGACTCGATACGCCTTTGGCCGCCAGCCCCGCTGGGTGCGCCCGTCCGCCGCCGGGCTCCTCGTGGCCACCGCATTCCTGTATCTCTGGAATCTCGCGGCCACCGGCTACGGAAACTCCTTCTACGCTGCAGCCATCCAGGCCGGCACCAAGGACTGGACGGCATTGCTATTCGGTTCGCTCGACGCCGGGAATGCCATCACTGTGGACAAGCCACCCGCATCTCTATGGATCCCGGCCTTGGTGGGACGGATCTTCGGCTTCTCGTCCCTAAGCATGCTGGTTCCCGAGGCACTCATGGGCGTGGCCGCCGTCGGCTTCCTCTATTTGACGGTCAAGCGCGTGTCCGGACCCGGAGCGGGTTTGCTGGCCGGCGGCGCCCTGGCGCTGACCCCGGTGGCCGCGCTCATGTTCCGCTTCAACAACCCCGACGCCATGCTGACCCTGTGCCTGGTGTTGGCGGCGTACTTCACTACTCGCGCTATTGAACGCGCGGGCTGGAAGTGGCTCGTCGCAGCCGGAGCCGTGGTGGGCCTGGCCTTCCTGAGCAAGATGCTCCAGGGTTTCCTGATTGTTCCGGGCCTGGGACTCGCGTACCTCTGGGCCGCCCCCACCCCGTTGCGGCGGAGGCTGCTGCACCTGCTCGGCGCACTGGCCGGTATCGCAGTAGTGGCAGGCAGCTACATCGCTCTCTTCCAACTGACTCCGGCTTCGGCACGGCCTTACATGGCAGGCTCGACAACCAACAGCTTCCTCGAACTGACCTTCGGCTACAACGGGCTGTCCCGCATTACAGGCTCGGGCGAAGGCATGCCCGGCGGCGGAGGCGGCGCAGCCGGGGCTCCAGCGGGTGGTCTTGGCGGTTTCGGGGGCGGCGGTGGAGGGAACGCCGGCTTCGGTGGAGCTGCGGGGATCGCCCGCATGTTCGGCACGAGCTTCGGCGCCGAGGTCTCCTGGCTTCTGCCTGCGGCGTTGATCCTGCTGGCTGCGGGCCTGTGGTTCACCCGCCGGGAAGCACGAGCTTCGCGTACCCGGGCCTCGCTGATCCTGTGGGGTGGCTGGTTCCTGGTCACCGCGGGCGTCTTCAGCTTCATGAGCGGCATTGTCCACCCCTACTACGCAGTAGCGCTCGCACCGGCAATCGCGGCCTTGGTGGGCATCGGCAGCGTGGAGCTGTGGCGAGGCCGAGGGTACTGGCCCGCCAGGATCATCCTGGCCGTGGTGGTCCTCGGCAGTTCGGTCTGGTCCACCGTTCTTCTGGGCCGCGATACCTCATGGCTTCCCTGGCTGCGCATCGTGATCGTCGTCCTGGGCGTGGTGGCCGCGGCCGCAATCCTGCTTCGCCTCGACTCACTTCGGCCCGCGGTCCGGTTCCGCAATGCGGCGGCCGCGGCCGTCGTCGTCGTTTCCCTTCTGGCCGGCGGCCTCGGCACGGCGGCCTGGACGCTCGCGACGGCGGCTACCGCGCACTCCGGTTCCATCCCGACGTCGGGTCCCAGCGGCTCCGCGATGGGCGGCTTCGGAAACCGCGCCGCGTTCGGCAGCCGGGATTTGGGTTCGGGAGATGCGACAGGCGCTCCGACCCAGGCCGCAGGCGGTCCGGGTGGCGAGGGGACGGCCGACGCCGGATTGACCGCGCTGCTGACGTCCACCACCACCAAGTGGTCCGCGATCGTTTCCGGCGCCACCCAGGCGGCCAGCCTCGAGCTCGCCACGAACACCAACGTGATCGCGCTCGGTGGCTGGAACGGCGGCGATCCCTACCCCACGCTGGCACAGTTCCAGGACATGGTGGCCAAGGGACAGATCGGCTACTTCATAGCTGGCGGCGGCATGGGCGGCGGTGGAGCCGGCGGCCAGGGCGGAAACTCCGAGGTGGCTGCTTGGGTCCAGGCGAACTTCCAAGCCCAGACTGTAGGCAACTCCACCGTCTACAAGCTGACAAAGTAGCCTCCGATGACCACTTCCTACTCAACAGACACCGGCTCGAAGCCGGACACCGATTCCATGTCAGGCCACGCGGCTCCACCCCTCCCGTTGGTCTCGCGATCCCGCTTGGTGCTTCTGCCGCGGCCACAAGCGCCGCAGGGCGGGGAGGGCCGGGCCCGCACTGGCCGAAGCCGCCAAACCCTGCGCCACCGCGTGGAACTGGCTGGCGTGCTCCTTGCGACGGCGGTCCTGTACCTCTGGAACCTCGGCGCTTCCGGCTGGGCCAACCCGTTCTATTCCGCGGCAGCCCAAGCCGGTTCGCAGGATTGGGGTGCCTGGTTCTTCGGATCCTCCGACGCCGCCAACTCCATCACCGTGGACAAACCGCCGGCATCGCTGTGGATCATGGGCCTCTCGGTGCGGATCTTCGGGCTGAGTTCCTGGAGCATCCTGGTTCCGGAGGCGCTCACGGGCGTAGCGACGGCCTGGCTGCTGTACTTGGCAGTACGGCGAACCGCGGCCCCGGCCACGGGCGATCCTCGGCTCGCCCACCGGGCGGGGCTGCTGGCCGCCGTCGTCATGGCCATCACCCCGGTGGCCACCCTCATGTTCCGGTTCAACAACCCGGACGCCCTGTTGGTGCTCCTCATGACGGCCGCCGGCTACGCCACGCTTCGCTCCATCCAGGACAACAAGCTGCGTTGGCTCCTGCTGGCCGGGGTGTTCCTGGGCTTCGGGTTCCTCACCAAACAACTCCAGGTCCTGCTGGTGGTTCCTGGATTCGCCGTGGCCTATGTGGTCGCCGCGCAGGGTGGAGTGGGCCGTCGCCTGCTTCGGTTGCTGGGCGCAGGGGCAGCCATGGTGGTCTCTGCCGGTTGGTGGCTCGCAGTCGTCGAACTCATTCCGGCGAACATGCGTCCTTACATCGGCGGCTCCCAGAACAACTCGATCCTGGAACTGACGCTCGGCTACAACGGCCTGGGCAGGCTGAGCGGCCAGGAGACCGGAAGCGTTGGCGGCGGCAACGGTTGGGGCGTTCCCGGCCTGTTCCGGATGTTCAACAGCGAGTTCGGCGGCCAGATCGCGTGGTTGCTGCCTTCCGTGCTGATCCTTGGGGCCGGGCTGCTGTGGCTGGGTCGACGCGCCCCGCGCACGGATGCCGTCCGCGCCTCGGTGATCGTGTGGGGCGGGTGGGTGCTCGTCACCGGGCTGGTCTTCAGCTTCATGGCCGGCATCATCCATCCCTACTACGCGGTGGCCCTGGCTCCGGGCATCGCCGGGCTCGCCGGCCTGGGCGGGGTGCTTTTGTGGCAGCGTCGCGGGCAGCTCGTCTCCGCGGTACTGCTTGCCGTCGCCGTGGCCGCCGCCGGATTCATGGCCTTCGATCTCCTGGGCGGAACCACCGTGTACGGTCCGTTGCTGCGCTGGCTGGTGCTCTTTGGCGCTCTGGCGGCCGCGGCGGCACTGCTGCTCGCGGGGCGCTTCACCTCCCGCATCTTCCAGCGCACGACGGCGGCGCTCGCCCTCGCGGCGTCGCTCGCCGGGCCGTTGGCCTACTCGATGTCAACCGCGTCCGTTACGCACAGCGGCGCAATCGTGAGTGCGGGTCCGACCACGGGATTCGGTGGCTTCGGCGGAGGTGGCAGGGGCGGTTTCGGACAAAACGGCGCTGGTCAAAACACCGCCCAGAACACTCGGCCACAAGCACTCCAGCCGGGCACGCAGGGCGGCTTTGGCGGGAATCGGCAAGGTGGCGGAATGGGCGGCCTGCTCGGCGCCACCACGCCGTCGTCGGAATTGGTGACCGCACTGAAAACCGGCGCGTCGAGCTACACCTGGGCGGCCGCCGTCGTGGGTTCCAACAACGCGGCCGGCTACCAGCTTGCCACTGAACTGCCCGTCATGGCGGTGGGCGGATTCAACGGAACGGATCCGTCTCCCACGCTCGAACAGTTCCAGCAACTCGTGGCACAGGGCAAAATCCACTACTTCATTGCCGGCGGCACCATGCAGGCTGACAGTGGATCGGCCGCTCCTGCCCAGATTGCGCAATGGGTGGCTGCGAACTTCCAGGCGCAGACCATCGGCGGGACCACGGTGTACGCACTGGCCGGCTAAGCTGCGTGGCTTCGACCAGCTAGAACCGCAGTTCGATGACCCTGCGGCCCGAAGCGTCCAGAGCGGCTGTGGCAGAGACGGCGGAGTAATCCGCGATCTGCCACAGCCCATCTGCCACGTGGCCGCCGGCGTCGCCCACCACCACGGTACGCATGCCGGCCGCACGGGCGGAAGCGATGCCCGCGGGGGCATCTTCGAATACGACGACGTCGGCCGGCTCAACACCCAGCCGCGCCGCGGCCCTGAGGTAGCCTTCAGGGTCGGGCTTGCCGCGGGTCACGGCCTCGGACGTGACAGTGGTCGCGGGCATCTCGAGTCCGGCTGCCTGCATGCGCACCCCGGCGAGGATCCGATCGGCCGAGGTGACCATGGCGACGGCGTCGGACGGCAAGGACTCCAACAGCTCCGCGGCTCCGGGCAATGCCACAATCCCGTCCGTCCGCGTCCGCTCCATCTGACCGAGTTCCTCGGCAAGCGCGTCGATGTCAGCTCCCGCCGGGGCGAAGCGGCGCACCGTGTCCTTGGCCTGTACCCCGTGTGAAGTCCGCAGGATCTCGTCGATGTCCAGTCCATACCGGCCGGCGAATTCGCTCCACACTTGCTCCACGATCGCGGTGGAGTCCACCAAGGTGCCATCCATATCGAAGAGGACGGCCCGGACAGTCAGGGTTTTCACGGCTTCAGCAGGCAGGTTCATGTATCCATCCTGCCGTTGAAGCAGGTCCGCGGCCCAACTTTTACAGTGTGAGTCCTAGCCGTTGGGCCTGTTGGGGATGTACTGAACGGCCCACTTGTTGCCGTCCGGATCGGCGAAGTAGACAAAGTGGCCCCAATCCTGGATGTCGATGTCGCTGACTTCCACGCCGTTGGCCTTGAGCTGGCTGTGGGCCTCCTGGATGTCTCCCACCACCATCTGCAGGCTGGGAGCGGTGCCTGGAGGGGCGTCGTTGAGTCCCTCGCCGATGCAGATGGAGCAGGCCGAGCCAGGCGGAGTCAGTTGGACGAAGCGGATGCCGTCCATGGGCCGCTCGTCGTAGTCGGCGTTGAAGCCCACCTTGTTGACGTAGAAATCCTTGGCGCGGTCCACATCGGACACAGGGACAAACACAAGTTCAAGTTTCCAGTCCATGCGCCAAAGGCTATCGGCGGAGCCGGAAAACCGGTAGAGGGGCGCGTTGTCATAGAAACCTCCGCGCTTGGTCGCCGCCAGCGGTGGGGGTGGTCATTTCGGGAAGAGCTCCGCGTTGATCGAGGCCGACGCCACAACGCCCTCGAGCGTCGACTGTGCCGTGCTCCAGCTCGACGAAGGCGCCTCCAGGGTCATCAGATAGGCCTTGTTGGGAGCGACCGTGATGGACACGATCTCGACGGTTTCGCCCTCGGTGGGCGTGGCCGCCGTTGTGAAGCGCAGCACCGGGACCTGGTCGTACTGGCCGAAGGTCTGCTGGGTGGCCGTCGGAGCGAACAACGCGCTCGTGTCGAGGTTGGCGATCAGCGTGTCGGCCGTGGGCGCCGCCGTGTTCGGCACCGCGGTCAGCCTCGGACCGGCCGGGGTCTGGTCAGTTAGGTCCGCTTCCGTGTCGGCCAGCACGATCCCACCGGAAGCGGGCAGTACCCGGTTCGCCCACCCCGCCGGCGGGGTCAGGGTGAGCCCGGCGCTGTGGGGCGGCTGTGGCGGGGGCGTCACCTGGGAAGAGCTCGGGGAGCCGGGGCCGGGCCCCACGCAGGCGGCGAGTGCCACTGACGTTGCCGCGAAGGCGACGAAGATCCGGCGCGGCGTCACGACGGCGCTCCCTTGGTGACCCTGAAGTCCCGTGCCGCGAGGAAGACCATCAGGCGCCGGGCGGCCAGCAGCGCTGATGCACGGGCGGCAGGATCCGGGTCGGTGACCGCGTTGTAAGCCATGCGTAGGATGATGGGCATGCATGCCCGGACGCCCGGGAACGTGGGCTTCCCATCCGAGCCGTCCTGGGATGCCAGCACCCCAGCGTGGTAGACCAAGCGGCTGGCGTCGGCGTTGAGCTTAGGGAAGAGCTTGTTGAAGGCGGCCTGCATGGCTTTGCCGCCGTCGGTGGACAGATCTCCCAGAGCGCCGCCCACCGTGGCGTTGCTCAGGGCGTCGAGGATCTCGCGCTCTGCCGCATCCTTGGTCAGGGTGGTCGACGTGGGAGTGCTGGTGGGCGTCGCGGTGGCTCCGGCGCAGGTCTTGGTCGGGCCACCGGTAGCGGTCCACGTGGCGTGGCTGGAGGCATTGGCGACGTCGTGCGTCGTCCCGGTCAGCGTCCCGGGCGAGATGGTGGCCTCGTACTCGCCTTCGAGGGTGGAGCCGTTAGCACGCTTGGCGTTCCACACCACGATGACGTCGACGTGGTCGCCGGTAACGTTTCCGGTGAAGTTCCCGCTGAGGCTGGCGTCCCCGGCGGTGCCGCTCACCTGGTTGCCGTTCTGTTGGAAGTTGAACGCCAGGGTCCGGGAGCCGCCCTGGACCGTCGCCCAGGTACCGCTGATGTCCCAGCAGGGCGTGGCCGCAACAACTGGGGAAGCGGTACTGAGGCTGCACAGCAGGACGGTCAGCACTGACAAGGCGGCGAAAACCTTCGGGGCGGCTACGGAATCGCGTAACGAGACGTGCTGGGGAGAAGTTCCTGCCATGGCGTCGGCCTTTCCGACGGTCATCCGGCGAGGATGTCGGATTCGCTGGCGTCAGGGTACCTCTGGCAACGTCAGGAAATCAATCACTCGCGGGCAATTACTCCGGCTCCGCAGGCGCACACGAGACCACACAGCGACGCCTGAGTTGACAGGCGCGGTGACCGCAGTTGCGGCCGTAAGAAAAGTTTCTAGAAGACCCTTGTTTTGCAAACGTTTGCAGAGAAAAGTGGACGCCACTGCAGATCCTCTTTCCAAGCTTTGACCGCATCAAGGAGAATGTATGTATTTCGCTGACTGGCTCGTCTTAGGGGCCTACTTCGTCGTCATGATAGGCATCGGCTGGTGGGCCAAGAGCCGGGTGAAAAACGCCGCTGACTTCTTCACGGCCGGCGGGAAGATGCCGTGGTGGCTCGCCGGGATTTCCCACCACATGTCCGGCTATTCGGCCGCCGTCTTCGTGGCCTACGCGGCCATCGCCTATACAACCGGTTTCGCACTGTATGTCTGGTGGGCGCTCACCATCACCATTGCCTGCCTGGTAGGCGCTGTCTTCTTTGCCCCCCGCTGGCCGCGCCTGAGGCAACGCCTGGGAATCATCTCCCCGCTCGAATACCTGGCCACACGCTACAACCTGCCCGCGCAGCAAGTACTGGCGTGGTCCGGAGCCGCGCTGAAAGTCTTCGATGTCGCGGCTAAGTGGGCCGCTAGCGCAATCCTCCTGAATGTCTTCGCAGGGGTTCCGATTGCGGTGGGCATCCTGATCGTCGGCGGGGTCACGCTCATCTATTCGACCATTGGCGGCTTGTGGGCCGATGCCTTGACGGATATGGGCCAGTTCATTATCCAGTCCGTGGCAGGCATTGCCATGCTCGTCTTCGCCATGGCCAAGCTTGGAGGCGTCTCCTCAATCGCAGAAATCTGGTCCCGCCTGCCGGCCTCCCACTCGCTGCCATTTGCAGGCGACTACACGATCGGGTTCTTCCTTGCCTACTGCTTGATCAGCACGATTTCCTACAACGGGGGAACGTGGAACCTGGCTCAGCGCTTCATTGCCTCCCCTTCCGGCTCGGCGGCGCGCAAGTCCATCCTGCTTTCGGGCGCACTGTATCTCGTTTGGCCGCTGGTGCTCTTTTTCCCCATGTGGGCCGCGCCGCTGATCTTGCCCAACCTGGCGCACCCGGATCAGGCTTATGCACTCCTGACCCAGCAACTGCTGCCTGCCGGCCTGGTTGGCTTGGTGGTCGCGGGAATGTTCTCGCACACAATGGCCATGACCTCCTCGGACGCCAACGCGATTTCCGCCGTCGTCATCCGGGACATCATCCCCGCGTTGCGCGGGTCCCGTCAGCCTCTGACTTCGCGTGTCGAACTACTCGGTGGCCGGATTTCCACGTTCCTGTTTATCGGCTTGTCGATGGTCATTGCCCTGAGTGCGGATTCATTTGGCGGCGTCCTGGGCTTGATAATCCTCTGGTTCGGAGCACTAGTCGGGCCGATCGCCGTTCCCATGCTGCTGGGGATGTTGCGTCCGTTCCGGCGCTGCGGCCCCTCGGCGGCATTGTTCTCGTGGGCCACCGGTTTGGTCGTGTTCGCGCTCGCCAAGTATGCCTTGGCCGCGCCGATCGCGAGCCTGGGCACGGCCAGCGCGCAAACCATCAACGTCGTGGCCCCCGTGCTTGCCTCCGCAATCGTCTATTGCGTCTTCGGCTGGTTGCGCCCCTGGCACAATGAGGCGTCCGACGCCCTCATCGATTCCCTTGACCGGGACCTCGAGCCGGTCACATCGCTTCCTGTTGAAAGCACCGTCGCATGAGCAAAATCGGTTCCGAGATACGGGAGCAGCTCCTCAAGAGCGTCCTCCCTTGGTGGCTGCATAACGCCGTCGACAGGGAAAACGGCGGGGTCTTCACCTGCTTTTCGAACTCCGGGCGGCAGCTTTCGAGCGAAAAATACACGTGGTCCCAAGGCCGCTGGGCTTGGCTTTGCTCAAGGATCGCGGTAGACAGCGAAGCCGGAATCATCGATGAGGACCCGCAATTGTGGGCCGAACTCGCACTCGAGACCGCCAGGTTCGTCCAAGCACACGCCATCCTCGATGGCGGGGTCACCGCATACCGCACGTCGACTGAGGGGCAGGCACTACCGAGCGGACCGCAGGGGGAAATAGCAGTCAGCGTACTGGCCGACCTCTTTGCGGCCCTGGGCCTGGCCGGGGCCGCCCGCCTTCCCCAAGCCGGTGACCAGGAACGATCTACCTGGGTGCAATCAGCCCATGCGCTTCTGGCACATGCAGAGGAAAGGATCAAGGCACGTACCGCTCCGTCCGAGCCATACCCCGTCCGGCCCGGATTCCAGGACGCGGCCGGACTGATGCTGCTGCTGAACGTGGGCGTCCAACTGCACCTGGCCAGTGGCTCTGCTGAAAGCGCCGAAACAGCTGCTGCCTCGCTGACCCAGCTTCTCGGTGATGGAACCACAGAAGGAATGTGGAAGGCCGACTCCTGGTGGGAATACCGGCCGGATAGCTCCGATGACGTGGACACGCTGCTAGCCCGCCACCGGACGCCGGGCCACCTGCTGGAGATGCTCTGGATGGTCATTGAAGCGGCCGAGGTAATACCTGCGCTTGAGTCCCGGATTCCGAACTGGCTCCCGGACCTCGCCGTGCGCGCCCTGGACGTCGGCTGGGATGACCAGTACGGAGGTATCTTGCGATACGTCGATGGCGACGGCGGCGAACCACGCGGCAGGCTTTTCGGCAACGACGCCTACGAAACGTTGGTAGCCCAGACCTGGGACACCAAATTGTGGTGGGTTCAGGTCGAGGCCCTCTACGCAACCAGGCTCCTGGCCGAGCGCTTTGGGCGTCCCGACCTTCTTGACTGGCACCACCGGATTTGGTCTTACATCCTCGATATCTTTCCGGACCCTTCCGGACAGGAATGGCTACAAATCCGCGACCGCGGGGGCAAGCCGCTTGACAGGGTGGTGGCACTTCCCGTGAAGGACCCCTTCCATATAGCCCGCTCACTCCTCCTGACTACTGAACTCGAAACCCGAAGGATCCACACGTGACAGAACTGCCTACTTACAGCCCCGCCGTTTCCACTCACCCAGACCGTGCCGAGTTGGGGAAACACGCCGGCGCACACGCCGCGGAAACGCTACGCAAGGCGCTCCGGAACCAGCGGGAGGTCAGGCTGATGCTCGCCGCGGCACCGAGCCAGGAGGCCACGCTTCTGGCACTCGCCCAGGAGCCCGGCATCGACTGGGGCCGCATAACGTGCTTCCACATGGACGACTACCTCGCTCTGGACGCGGATGCACCCCAGGGATTCGGAAACTGGCTGCAACGCAACTTCTTCGATCACCTTCCGACGACCACATTCCACCGCATCAACCCGGGGAACCCGGCCGAAGAGGAGGCGCAGCGCTACGGCATGGTGATGGGCAAAGATCCCTTTGACCTCGTCCTCCTCGGATTGGGAGTCAACGGTCATCTTGCCTTCAACGACCCCCCGGCCGACCTCGCCGACCCGCTTCCCGCCCGCGTCATCAACCTGGATCAGGTAAGCCGCCAGCAACAACTGGACGAAGGGCACTTCACCAGTTTCGACGACGTTCCGCAGCGCGCCATCACCGTCTCCATCCCGCGGTTGCTGCATGCCTCCGAAATCATTGCTTCCGTGCCCGGCCGGGCCAAGAGGACCGCGGTCGACAACACGCTGCGCCAGCCCGTCGGCGGGGAGCATCCCGGTACCGCCCTGCGCACGCACCCGAACGTGACTATCTACCTCGACGCCGAATCCGACCCCCAATGAACACCAACGACCTCGACGAAAAGCTATCGGAGGACTACCTCGGACACATCACCGAGCTCCTCGGGCGAATCCGCCTAGAAGAAGCCGAGAACATCAGCATTGCCGCGAACGTTCTAGCCATGCAGGTCGCCAAGGACGGACTGGTGCACATCTATGGCCCAGGGGGCCACTCGAACTTGGCAAGCCAGGAGGTGTTCTTCCGGGCAGGCGGCCTGATGCACGTCTCGGCCATTCTGGACGAAGGCACCCTGCTCTCCAACGGCGCCCTCCGCTCAATGGCTATGGAACGGACTCCGGGTTACGGCCGAATCGTCATCGAGGACGCCGGCATAGGACCAGGGGACGTCCTGATCCTTGTCAACGCTTACGGCATCAATAGCGCACTCATCGACGCCGCCCTGACGGCGCGCGAACGATCGGTCACGACCATCGGGGTTTCCTCGAGGCAGCACGCCGAGGGAACATCCAGTGACCATCCCGCACGGCATCCACAAAGGCTCAATCTGCACGACCTGGTAGACCACCACATCGACACGAAAGTTCCCATCGGGGACGCCGTCATGACCGTGCCTGGCGCGAAGGAAAAGACGGCGGCCGTGTCCACGTTCGCCAACGCCTTCACCCTGAACTGGCTCATGATGTCCACCATCAGCAAACTGAGCGAAATCGGGATTGATCCGCCGTTGTGGAGATCGGGTAATGCTCCCGGCGGGGACGAAGCCAACCAGCAATTCATTTCACGTTTCAAAGGACGGGTACCCAAGCTGTGACACATCCCAAGACGATCATGGGCAAAGACCCCTACCGGGGAACCAACCTTGAAATCGCCTACGACACGACCGTCCTGTCCGTGCGGGAGATCGACCATGGGCTGAACCGTGGTCTGCCTGTCATCTCACCGGGATTCATCGATGGGCAGGTCAACGGTTACGGCGGACTCGATATCAACGCCGCTGATATCACGCCGCAAACGGTCATCAGCATGACCGCAGAGCTGGCGAAACTGGGCGTCACGACGTGGGTGCCAACCATCGTGACAGCGTCCGAGGAAGCGATCACTGGCGCGCTCGAACAAATCGGCCGGGCATGCCAAATTGATCCAACCACCCGGGCTGCCATCCCCTGCGTCCACGTCGAGGGCCCCTTCATATCCGACCAGGACGGTCCGCGGGGTGTACACAACCCGGACTTCGTGCGGCCCCTTGACGCCCAGGAAGTCCGGCGATGGCTCCGGGCAAGCGGAATGGTCGGCATCGTCACGGTTTCTCCGCATGCGTCCGACTCGCCGGCCCAGATCGCCCAAATCCGCGAGCTCGGCGTCCACGTCGCCATCGGACACACGCACGCAAGTCCTGAGCAAATCACAGCTGCCATCACCGCGGGAGCCCGCTTGGCCACCCACCTGGGCAACGGCATAGCGACAACCCTTCCCAGGCACCCCAATGCCCTTTGGACTCAACTGGCTGACGATCGTCTCACGGCAGGACTCATAGCGGACGGCCACCACTTACCAAGCGATACGCTGAAAGTCATGATCAGGGCAAAGACCACCGAACGTGCCTATCTGGTCTCGGACAGCACTGCGCTGGCCGGTAGCGAGCCTGGCCGCCACCGTACCTCAGTGGGCGGTCTGGTGGATCTTGCCCCCGGCGGGAGGCTCTCCCACGTGGGCACGGATCTGCTGGCAGGGGCCGCGGCAACCCTGCCGGACGGTTTCCGCAACGTCATCCAAAACGTCGGCCTGGATCTGCCAGAAGCCCTCAAAATGGTGACATCCACTCCGGCCCGGGTCATCCCGGGCACTCGGCCGGGGCTCGGCCACCTTCACGTAGGCTCTCCGGCAGATTTTGTCCTGATCACCGGGGAAGGACCTGAGGCAGGAACAATTACGACAGCAATCCAGTCTGGCCGACTAGTATCGGGCGGATCCGCATGACTACCAACGATGCCGCCCAAGGCATCCTTCGGGTAGGCGCCGCAGTTGTCGAGATCTCGCCCCCTGCGGGTACGGCCATGGCCGGATTCGCTGCCAGAACCGAACCCAGCACCGGGGTCCACGATCCCCTCACCGTCCGGGCGTTGGCTGTCGATGACACGTGCTGGATCACCGTGGATGTGTGCGGCCTCCACGAAGACACGTGCACCCGCATCGCCCACAGCCTGCCCTTTGCGCCGGAACGTGTCGCCATTACAGCCACTCACACGCACGCAGGCCCTTGCGTCATGCCCGGTCGGCTCGGGGGCCATGATCCGAGGCTCCTGGAAGAGATCCTCCTGGCCTGCCGCACCGCCACGGAAGCTGCCGTGGCCGCCCAGCGGCCTGCGAGCCTGGAATACGGCGAATCCCGCGGAGTGGATATTGCCAAGAACCGGCGCCATCCCAAACGCGTGGTGGACCCTCCAGTCCAGGTAGCCAAATTCAGCGACCAACACGGACAGGTGGTTGCCTGGATGGTTCTCTATCCCTGCCACCCGGTGGTCCTTGGTCCGGAAAACCGTCTCATCAGTGGCGACTATCCCGCTTTCACGAGGAGCGTGCTGGAAGAACACTCCCCCGGCTCGGTTGCTTTATTTCTGCCCGGGACCGCCGGCGACATCAATACTGGCCACCCAGCCGACGCGTCCTACGCCCTTTCCGCTTCCGCTGGCCGGACGATGGACCAAGCGAAGATCGTCGGAGAGCGTGTGGCCGCATCCGTGTTGGGGACCGCCCTCCTGCCCCTCTCCGAAAGGGGGAATGAATTGCCACCCCGGAAGACCTCCGCCACGCAGAAGACGATCAGCGTCGCAATGGAATCGCGCGATGCGGCCTCCCCTGTGGAGTTGAGCCGGCAATGGGAAGCCGAAGCAGTTTCAGCCGATCCGGGCCGGCAATCCCTTCTCAACGCGTGGAGGCAATGGGCCATGGACCGCGGTCCCGGAGAGAAAATGTCCTGGCGCGCACCAGTGAGTGTTTTCAGATGGCAAGGCCTGACCCTTGTTGGGCTACCGGGGGAACCATTCCTGGCCTCAACGGAAGCCGTCACCTCCGCGTTCGAGGGTCCTGTCCTTGTCACGGGCTATACCAACGGGTGCCCGGGATACTTCCCCACCGCCGACGAATATGGTTTCGGAGGATACGAGGTGGACGACGCGCACCGCTACTACGGCATGCCAGCCCCGTTCGCGCCCGGCAGTGCTGAAGCTCTGACCCAAACCGCCATAGAACTCATGAGCGAGCTCCCATGACAGGCCGTCCAACCATCACGCAACTCGCGGCCGAACTCGGCATCGCCCCCTCAACAGTGTCGCGGGCCTTTACGAGGCCTAACCTCCTCAAACCGGAGACCGTGGCACTGGTTCAGAAGGCCGCAGAAGCTGCCGGTTATATACCGAACCATCACGCACGCGCGCTCTCGACGGGACGTGCCGGCGCGATTGGACTCATCGTGCCGGACATTGCCAACCCGTTTTTCCCGCCTTTGGTCCGCGCCGCCCAAAACTACGCCAGTGACCTCGGACTTTCCGTATTCCTGGCAGACACGGATGAAAACGCCGAGCGGGAAGACCGCGTCATCTCAAGGATGGCGCCCCAGGTTGAAGGGCTGATCGTCGTCTCATCCAGGCTCGGTTCGGCCCGCATCAGGCAAATAGCCGACTCACAACGAATGGCATTCATTAACCGCGACGTTCCCGAGACCTACCGGGTGCTGCTGGACACCACCGCGGCCATCCGCTCCGCGCTGACCCACCTTTCCGGGCTCGGCCACCGTCGCATCGCCTACGTCGGTGGGCCGCCACAATCATGGGCAAACAAACAACGACGCTCAGCCGTGGACAACTTCTCGAAGGCCCAAGGCCTCGAGGTGACGCACTTCAGTGCAGATCCTGGCACCTATGACGCCGCGAAGGCGCTCAGTGATTCGGTAGCGGCCTCGGGAGTCACCGCAATCATCGCGTTCGACGACGTCATCGCCCACGGCCTCATGGGCGGATTCGCCGCCATGGGTTTGGATGTTCCCAAGGACTTGAGCGTCATCGGTTGCGACGACACCCTCGCGACCACCACGTTTCCCGCTCTTTCCACGATCGCCGTCAACGTAGGTGATGCGGCCCGGCGCGCCGTTGCCGCGTTATCCGAGAACGTAGGATCCACCACGCTTCCCGGCGCGAGGATCATCTTTGAGGGAACCCTCATCCTCCGGGGAACAACGGGACCAGTGCCTACCCGCTAGCCGTTCGAGCCGGGCTAGCGGGTAGGCACTGCGTCAAACGCCGTCCGCGGGACCTGGCTAGACGTTTGAAGGGAAGGCTCGACGGCGTTGCTCCCCCGGGTGCCCGCGCCGGCTGCGGTTTCAGCCTGGCTTGGGGCGAGTTGCTCGGCCAGGCTACGTGCGCGGGCGCGGGACGGAAGGAGCCACGCCACCAAGGTGGCAAGGACCAGCACGGACGCACCAACGTAAATGGCGGGAATTGCTGCATCCACGTAGCCGGTGGGGGTGAGTTTGCCGCCAGCTCCGGTGAAGACTGCCGTCAGAACGGCGACACCAAGGGCCACACCGATCTCCCGGAGCGTGGAGTTGGTGCCGCTCGCCTTCGCGTGGTCCTCGGCGCGCATGTTGGCGAGCACCGCCGTCGACATCGGGGCGAAAACCAGGCCCATGCCGATTCCCGCCGCAATGAAGCCGGGCACCAGCGTTTCATATGGGACGCTCGCGGAAAGGACTCCGGCCAGCCAGAACATGCCCGCCGTGAGCAAGGCGAGGCCTGTGACCATAAGCGTCCTGGTGCCTAGCCGCGGTGCCAACAGGCCTGCGAGTGGTGCCACAAACATGGGGGCCAAGGTCCATGGCATGGTCATGACGCCGGCCGCGAGAGGTCCGTGGCCCTGCACCACCTGCAGGAACTGGATGAGGATGAAGACAGACCCGAAGATCCCGAAGCTGAAGGTCAGGCCGATGACGTTGGCCACAGTGAAGCTGCGGTCGCTGAAGAGCCTGAGTGGAAGCAGCGGCGCGGCAACACGGGATTCCCACAGCACAAAGGCAAGCAGCAGTACGCCACCACCGATCAAGGCGCCGAGCACCTCGGCACTGGACCAGCCGGCGTCGTTCCCGCGGACGATGCCGAACACGAGCGCCAGGAGACCCAGCCCGGAGAGGAGAAGGCCTACGACGTCGGCGCGAACGCGGGCGCCGAAGCTATTCGGCAATGCGAAGAGAGCCAGCGGAATCGACAGGATTCCGATGGGCACATTGAGCCAGAAGATCGCTTCCCAGCTCCAGCCCTCCACCACGGCGCCGCCGATCAGTGGACCCAGGGCTACACCCAGGCCGGATACTCCGCCCCAGATCCCGATGGCGAGCGGACGCAGCTTGTCGCTGACCGAGCCCACCAGAAGGGTGAGTGAGAGGGGCATGAGCGCCGCCGAACCAACGCCCTGCACTGCGCGGGCGCCGATGAGTTGCCACGGTTCCGTGCTGACGGCGGCTGCTGCGGAGGCCAGCGTGAAGATGGCAAGGCCGGCGATGAAGACGTGGCGGCGACCGAAGCGGTCCCCCAGGCCGACGGCCAGCAGCATGAACGCCGCGAAGCTCAGGGAGTAGGCGTTGACGATCCATTGCAGTTCCTCGACGCTCGCGCCGAGGGCCTTGTGCATCACGGGCAGGGCATTGGTGACCACAAGGTTGTCCAGTGTGGCCATGAAGACAGGCAAGGAGGCGGCCACAATGGCCAGCCAGACGGGAATGGTGCGTTTCATGATGACTCCACGGGGTCGCTGAAGTGCCGCTTTACGGGATGTTGTAATCGAATGATTACTTAAAAGGCAAAGTTAGTTATCGACTGATAACATGTCAAGTGTGGCGAAGAAAACAGTGGGCACCGGCGCCCCGGAGACGACCTCAACCAGTCAGGCAACAGCCGAGCGCATCCCTGCAGCGCAGCGGCGAGAGCTGATCCTGGAAGCTGCCACCGGGGTCTTCGCCGAACGCGGATACGCCGGTTCCACCACGGACCAAGTGGCCAAGGCCGCAGGGATCAGCCAGCCATACGTGGTGCGGATGTTCGGCACCAAGGAAACCCTGTTCCTGGAGGCCTTGGACCGCGCGCAAGGAAAGTTGCTGCGGGCGTTCCGCGAAGTCATTGCAGCCTACGACGCCGGTGAGCTCACCGAAGAACTGCAGCACCTGGATCCTGCCGCCGGGAGCGGCCGGCCGGAACAACTCAAACAGCTCATGGCCATTGCCTACGCCGATCTGATCGAGGACCGTGGGATCCTCATGATGCTGATGCAGGCTTTCGTGGCAGGTCACGAGCCCGCCATCGGGGCACGGGCCAGGGAAGGATTCCTGGATATTTACCGCCTGGTGCGGGATGAAGCCGGCCTGCTCCCCGAAACCGCCCGCGATTTCCTTGCGCAGGGCATGCTCATGAACACCCTGATCGGCATCCGCCTGCCGGAGATCTACGAGCAGGATCCGACGGCCGAGGAACTGCTCGAATGCACCCTGCGGTCCAAGCTGCCCATGGTGCTCAAGGCAAGCAAAGCCCAGCGCCGGGCTGGCTGAGGGTCGGCTGCGCCATGGAGGCGCCGAGACCGTGAGTTAGCCGGCCACGCCGTACAAGCGGTCTCCTGCGTCGCCCAGGCCCGGAACGATGTAGGCCTTCTCATTGAGCTTCTCGTCAATCGAGGCGAGGACGATCTTCACGTTGGCCTCGGAAAGCTCTTCTTCCAGCTTGGCCAGGCCTTCCGGGGCGGCCAACAGGCAGATGCATGTGACGTCCGAGGCACCGCGCTTGAAGAGGAACTTGATGGCTTCGCGCAAGGTGCCGCCGGTGGCAAGCATGGGGTCCAAAACGAAGATCTGGCGGCCGGTGAGGTCCTCGGGGAGGCGCTCGGCGTAGGTGATGATGTCCAGGGTTTCTTCGTCGCGGGCCATGCCCAGGAAACCCACTTCGGCAGTGGGGACCAGCTTGGTCATGCCCTCGAGCATGCCGAGGCCTGCGCGCAGGATGGGGACTACCAGGGGCGTCGGCTTGGTGAAGGCGGTACCAATCGTCTTGGTGACGGGAGTTTCGATCTCCACCGGTTCGGTCCTGACCTCGCGTGTGGCCTCATAGGCCAGAAGGGTGACGAGTTCCTCGGTGAGTTGCCGGAAGACCGGTGAAGGGGTGTTCTTATCCCGCAGAACGGTGAGCTTGTGAGCGACCAGCGGGTGGTCCACGACGAGTGTGCGCATGAGTCCAAAACTATCATTGAGGCATGAGCACCAACGAGCCTTATCACGCAGAGCACGCGGCCTGGATGGGCCTTGCCTTGGACGAGGCCCGGTTGGCACTGGATACGGACGATGTGCCGATCGGCGCGGTGGTTCTTGGGCCCGACGGCGGCGTGCTGGGTGCCGGGCGGAACGAACGGGAAGCGCACGGCGACCCAACGGCGCACGCCGAGATCGTCGCCATCCGCGAGGCGGCCGCCACCCTGCAGCGCCATGCCCTTGAACTCGGCGAAGGTGGCGACGGTTGGCGGCTCGAGGACTGCACACTCGTGGTGACGCTGGAACCGTGCGCGATGTGTGCCGGCGCCATTGTGTTGGCCCGGATTCCGCGGGTGGTCTTCGGCGCATGGGACGAGAAGGCCGGTGCCGCCGGATCCGTCTTCGACATCCTGCGGGAACGCAGGCTCAACCACTGGGTGGAGGTCTACGCAGGCGTGCGCGAGGACGAATGCTCGGCCTTGCTGCGCGATTTCTTCGCAGCCCACCGGAAATAGCATCACCCAGGCCCTTTGGCCTTGAGCTCTTGAAATCTGCGGGTGTTGGACGTCAGATGGTCTCAGACAGCACGCCTGAGGAGGACCTCATGACCGTCTCTTTCAACCACACCATCGTCTACGCAACGGACAAACGCCGTTCCGCGGAGTTCCTCGCCAAGGTATTTGGGCTCCCGGAGCCGCAGCCCATGTGGTCCTTCATGACTGTGCCCCTTGACCACGGTGTGGCCCTCGATTTCGCCGCCACGGACCGGCCCATCTCCCCGCAGCACCATGCCTTCCTGGTCAGCGAGGACGATTTCGACGGGATCTTCGCGAGGATCCAGGCTGAGGGGATCCCCTACTGGGCGGACCCGGCGCGGTCCCGCCCCCAGCAGATCAATCACAACGACGGCGGACGCGGCGTCTATTTCGCGGATCCGGACGGGCATTTCCTTGAGGCGATCACGCGGCCGTATGGATCAGGTGCCGCATGAGCCAAGTACGCGTCACTGCCATGGTGACCGGCCGCGTCCAGGGCGTCGGTTTCCGCTACTCGACAATGCATCAAGCCCGACTTTTGGGACTGTCCGGAGAGGCAGCCAACCAGATGGACGGCTCGGTGCAGGTGATCGCAGAGGGTGATCGCGACGCCGTCGAGTCCCTGCTGGAATGGCTGCAATCCCGGGACGCCCCAGGGCGCGTAAAACACGTGGATGCCACCTTCACGCAAGCCACCGGCGAGTTCTCCGGATTCTGGGTGGACTGAGTCAGCCCTCGGACTGAACCCACTCCTGAACTGAACGCGACCTAGCCGTTTGCGGCGTTCGCCTTGTCCAGGGCATCGATGCGCCTCTGCCGCGATGCCGGCGAGTCCAGGCTGAAGGAGCGGAAATCCCCGAGGTCCTCGCGGATCCAGCCCTCAACTTCGATGATGCGCTGAGTAACAGCCGCGGTGGGCTTGTCGAACGTCCAGGCTGCGATCCGCTCCTTGCCAGGATCGTACTGCCACAGTCCGATGATCCGTCCCCGGTCCAGGATCGGGTGGTCGGACAGGTCTGCCTGCAGCGCCAGCGTGGTGTCCAGAACCTTCCGGCCCCGATCCCCTTCAGCCAGCATGTCCGCGGAGTTCCTGCGCAACAGCACCAAAGAATCCGTACCGGCCAGAAGCTGGATCTGTTCTTCCTGAGGTGCCTTGAACGCGGAAAGGCGTTCGACGTCGTCGGGCAGCATCCACAGCGGCTCGCCCGCCGCGGTGGTCACTTCAGTGGCGGCGACGGCGGCCAGCGCAGCCTTGCTCTGGGCGACAGTGAAGCCCGTGAACCATTGGCTCTGCTTGGACGTCGCGCCACCGGTCCAGCGCAGGTACCGTTCGATCAAGCGCGCGCGGGCGGCGTCGTCGTGGATGGGGCTAGGCGGCAGCACCCACGATGTGTAGGCGTAGCGCTGCTGGTCGAGGCGGCCGTTGACGGGCACACGGCGGATGCGTCCGTCGGCTTGCAGGAGGCCCAACGCCGTGGGAAGGGTGGTGGCCGCGCCCTTCTTCTTGCCTTCTTCGCCGAGGCTGCGGACGGACTCGCCGAGCTCGTCCTTGAGTTGCTTAGGGTCCATGGGGTCGCTGGATTCCATGAGGGTGTGCAGCACCTGCTCTTCGAGCAGGGTGATCTCACCGCGTTCGACGCCGAGCCGAGCCAAGACCTTGAACGGCGCCACCGCGGCGTCCCGGCCAACCTGGAGGCCCCATGCGAAATCGTTCCGGCCCAGGACATAGGTGCAACCCCGGGCAGTAGGGAGCTCGTGGATTCTCAGTTCCGCGACGTCACTGTCCACCTGTTCGCGCCTGATCCCGGCCCGGGCGAAGAGCGTCAGGTAGGGGTTGGCGCCACCCACGGAGCGGGCCCACCCGGCGTGGTCCAGGACCTCCTCGGAGGTCTTGCCGGCGAGTGAGCCGTCGAGGCCCTGCCGATGCCACGCCCAGGCGCGGAGCAGTTCCGGAGTGAGCGTTTGGGTGGAAAGCACGGCGGACGTCATGGCCCCATTCTGCACCGTTGCCTGCCATCCGTGGCAGTCCCGCGCGAGCTAGCGATCGAAATCCAGCGAGAAGCCCGCCCAGGCGTCGGGATGCTCGCGCAACAGCACGTCGACGCCGGCGAGCGCACCGCCGTCGTCGCTCTCGCGGACCCTGGCGGCAACCGCCTCGGCGATGAAGCGGGCCAGGACCTCCGTGGTCGTAAGCTGCCCGGCGAAGTCGGGGTGCTCGTCAAGGTTCCTGTAGTTCAGGGGGTCGAGCACCTCGTCAAGGATGGTTCCGGCTGCACCGATGTCCAGCACCGTCGAGTCGTCGTTCAGCTGGGCGCGGCGGAACGTCACCTCGGCCACGAAGGTGGCTCCATGGAGTCCTTGGGCGGGCCCGAACGATTCCCGTGGAAGGCTGTGCGCGATCATGAAATGGCGGCGGACGGTGAGGCTGAACATCGTTAGGCCTGGTTTCCTTCCCGGTTCGGGGGCTCGGGGTAGGCAATGACATGGCAAAGATCGTCCAGCTCGCCGTTTTCCAGGCCGTCGAAGACCTCGGGTAGCTCCTCGAACGGAGACTCTCCCGTGAGGAACGCGTCGAACACCCGGTCCTGCAGCAGGGAGACCGCCAACTGCAGCCGCTCGCTCGACGTCCGCCGATGCCGGCGTGAACGCGCCACTACTCCGACTTGGCTGGCGCGGATGGAGAGGCGCCGGGCATGGAAGTCCTCCCCGAGCGGCAAGGAAACAGCCCGGTTCCCGTACCAGGAGAGCTCGATAACCTCGCCCTCGTCACCCGCTAGCTGCAGGCTGCGGGCCAATCCTTCATCCGTGGCCGAGCAATGGAACACGATGTCGCAGTCCGGCTTTGCGTCGTCCGGAAGCGCGAACTCCACCCCCAGCGATTCCACGAACCCGCGCTTCCCCGGGTCCGTTTCCACGAGTTGCAAGCGCCCCAATGGGAAGCTGCGCAGCAGTGCTGCGGTCATGCCGCCCACCAATCCGGCCCCGACGACGGCGATCCTGTCACCGAGGCGGGGCCCGGCCTCCCAGAGGGCGTTGAGGGCAATCTCCGCGATGCCGGTCAGCACGGCGCGGCGTAGCGGCACGGCGTCGGGTATCCGGGTGAGCGAGGTGACGGGCACGACGTATCGGTCCTGATGCGGATGCAGGCAGAAGACGTTCTTGCCGATCCAGTCTTCGGGGCCTTCTTCAACAACGCCAACCGACAGATAGCCGAACTTGACCGGCCCCGGAAAGTCTCCCGTTTGATGGGGTGCGCGCATGGCCTTCGCAATCCGTGCCGGCACGTGCGCTTCGTGGACCACCAGTTCGGTGCCCCTGCTGATCCCTGAATACAACGCTCGAACCAAAGCCTGGCCCTGCGACGGAGCCGGAAGCTCCTCACGCCGAAGTTCACCTTGGCAGGGGCCCACGGTCCAGTAGGCCAATGCCGTATGTGTGTGCGTGTGTGCCCGCTGGGGTGCGGGCTGCTGCGCGGGCTGCGGGAAAGTCATCGTGCTTGCGAATCTAGCCCCGCGGCTGCGAATGCGGAAGGGAAGGCGCCGAGGAGGAGTTGGCACCGGTCCGGGGCCGGCCGTTTGCGGCGGGGCGCGGCGGCAGGTCCTGGGCCGGCCGTTTACGGCAGGACCGGCGGGGCCGTTTTGGGGAACAGGGCTCCACTCCGGTACCCTATTTCAGTTGGTGACGTGTCCGAGCGGCCGAAGGTGCAACACTCGAAATGTTGTTTGGTGTAAAAGCCAACGTGGGTTCAAATCCCACCGTCACCGCCAATTGAAAGGCCCCTGCTTCCCTTTGTTTACAAGGGAAGCAGGGGCCAATCGCTTTGCCTGGGTCGGGGATTTGCCCACATTTTGCCCACACTTGCCAGAGAGACGGCATGATCCAGAGCGTCCGAAACTGAGTCCTGGTCCCCGTCGAACAGGTCCGCGTAGACGTCCAGTGTCATGGCCGCGGAGCTGTGGCCGAGCATCTTCTGGACCACCTTCACGTTCGCGCCGGCCGACACTGCGAAGCTCGCCGCCGAGTGCCGCAGATCATGCGGGGTAATCCGGGGAATGCCCGTCCGCTTGACCGCACTTCCGAACCAGCTCATGTTGTCCTCATGCACGCGGGCAAGCCGCAGGTGATGACCGTCCGGGCCGGGGAACACCAGATCATCCCGCCCTTTCCCCTCGCACGCCCTGGCCAGATACTCCCCCAAGAATCGCGGGAAGGGCACGGTGCGCTTCTTGTGGTTCTTCGGAGTGCCCACCTCGATCACTGAGCCCACCTGAACGGCGTTCTCTTCGATCATCAGCAGGCGCCGCAGCATGTCCATATGCCTAACCCGCAGGGCAGTCGCCTCACCCCACCGGATGCCGCAATACGCCAACGCCAGGACCAGCCCCGGGTACTTGCTCGCGGCGGCCAGAGCATGTACCTGCTCATGGCTGAGATAGACGTGAGGCTTCTTCACGTTCCGAGGGCGCGAGATGCCCCGGGCAGGGTTGCTCAGCATCCTCCGATCGCTCACGGCTTCATCCAAGATAGCCGCCAGAACCCCGTAGGCCCGGATCACCAGCGTCGCCCCCTTGGGCTTCCGTGGCGGCGTGGCCTTCGGATCGCCGAGTGTCATTTCCGAGACCCACTGCCGTACGGCGGTCTTCCGAGTAGCAAGGAAGCCGGGTCGGGCTTGTTACCTTGGCGTCGTGGTGCTCTAGTCCCGCACGTCAACGACTGTTAGCTCATCACTAACGGCCACCTGCTGTCCGCCAGGCCCCGGTCGAACATGCAAAACGGCAATGAAGCCGATGTTGTTGTGAGTGGCAAGGCAATCCGCATTGCCGAGCTCTTCAGGCGGAAGCCTGTCCCCAATTTTGTAACCGGACGTGGCTTTGTCATCACGCCCGTGGTAGGAAACGCGCCCCGCTTCGTACTCGGGCGCTTTGAGATCGAAGCCAAAGCCCAGATCCATGTGTGCGCTTTGACTGAGGATGGGGCGCCGGGTGGCGTCGTAAAGCATTTCGTCGCATTAGACTCACTCGTTCGGAAAACCCGAGCTCGCGGAGGGACAGGTCGTCTCCAACGCTGGGAACAATTAGTGCGGAAGCCATGGCCTGCGCCGTGCCTGCAAGAGTGACCATTCGGAGTATTCCGAACGCCCTGATAAACGGGTCCCGGACATCATCGAAGACTCCGACGTTCCAGGATCGTACGGGGTCCTCATTGTCTGGATGTCCTCTAAAAACCTCGATCCGCTCCAAGGTCGCTTCGTATCGGTATTCGCTCATTGCCCGTCCGGGTTAATTGACTAGGCGGTGAGAGGCGCCCATGGGATGTCTACAGTGTTACCGTTACCGATAACCCAAGAACCTCGGCCCTGTCACGCCGTCCAGTATCCAGGGAGATTGTCGCGGAGGTCGTTGACGATGAATCCAGGGGATCACTTACCACGTTCTGAACTGGTTCTCTGGATCGCTGAGGCTTGCTGGTGCCAGTATCCAGGGCGTTGACCAGGCTGGTCGAGGAGAAGGCGCCACTCGTACTAACTGAGGCAGACCGTTGCCGACGCTCTACGCGGCGATTGAAAGTCACTCGCTAGAGTATGCAAGTAACTGCCCGGCCAGTATGAGGCCGAGGACATCGAGAACATGAACAAACGCATCGAGGCCTACAAGAGCCTTTTGGGGAGGATGTAATGGGCAAGTACAGAGCATCATTTGCAGTAATGGGAGCACTCGGTCTGGCACTCATCGGAGGGCCGGCTACGGCAGCAACCGATCCGACATCGAGCGCCAGCGCTACACCAAGTGCCAGCGCTACACCGACGGCAACTGCCACGCCTACACCCACCGCAACACCGACGCCGACCGGCCCCATTCTGGTGAAGGCTCCGGATCTGACGGTGGCCTATGACGGGTGCGGCACCCTGGGTCATGTTGTTGTCCCTGCAGGTGTGGGCTACCACTACTCGCAGAATCCCTGGCCTGACGCTGGCCCATGGCAGTCGTGGGGCGCGTTCGCCAATGATGGGTACATGCTGATTCACCCGACAACGGGTGAGCCCGTCTACGAATACCCGGCCAACTATCCCAATCAGATGATCTGGGTCAACCAGGGGCCGGCTTGCCCCGTAGTCGCGCCAGCGGTGTCACCTGCCGCAGCCGTTGTGCCCATGGCAGTCAACGCAGAGTCGGGTACCGTCCCGATCCCTGTTCCAGCGGCGGTACACTCCGAGACTGGTGTTCAGCTTGCGAACACCAGTGAAGAGCTTGCATACACCGGCCGATCTGATTCTGATGGCTGGATCCTGCTTATTGGTGGTGCCCTGGTGGGTCTCGGCACCCTGGCCATCGTCCTTGCGAAACGCCGCAAGGCTTAGCCCATGTCCACTGGATGGATAGTCAACACCTCTTCCCCTGAACCGGGGGCTGTTGGTGGACGCGCTGAAGGCGACATCCTCCAAGGACTTCCCTGAGTCTAAAGGCCATGGCCGGTCTTCTAGCCGGTACCGTCTAAACACCGCGCCACAGGGGGCAATTAGCGCCCTATCGGGGCCGGGCGGGTACCAAAAAGTACCGGAGAGCTCGTAGCGGTTCTCAGATCGCCGCTACGAGCCGTTCAACCGGAGGGGCCTAGTGTGCCTCCTTATTGGCGTAGCCAGGCGATCACCCGTTTAGGCGCTGATTCGCTTCATGATTCCAGTCACCAAAGAGATCACACCGAACACCACCAGCGTCATGGTCAGGATCGCGGCCGGTCCGACGAAGGCGAGGCTCATCGCAACCGGCCCTTTCGGATTTCAAATCCGAGAGGGCCGAACTGCTCGAAGTCGGCCAGGCTGACCCCCGACCGACCAGAGCTAGCGGTCTCGGTTAGGCTCAGCCCATGACGAACTTTGCAGAGCAGCAGAAATGGTGGGATCAGCTCACCGAGGAGAGGAAAGCCCGGCTTCTAGCCGGGCCGCTAAAGGAAGTTCCGACTGACCTGATACCGGAGGTAGTGAAAGCCGGTGCGCCGTTGAGTGGGCCTGGTTCACAGCCACACAGAACGGACCTGACAAGTTGAGCCTGCAGAGCAGCTATGAAGATTTCATGGAGGAGCGCCGCCAGTAAGCCGTTTGTGGAAGGTCAACATAGTGCCTCCGAATTGGCACGATGTTTCGCTTGCTTCGTTTGGCCAGCCGGTCAAGTTCCAAAGTCCCAGAGCCGCCCTAAGCAGGACGAATCCCCCGGCTAGTCGAGATGACCGGCCGGGGGTTGTTTGCGTCTGGCGGCGCTTCCCAAATCGAAAGGTGAGTCCTGGCAGGATCCTCACGGTTACCCGTCCGCGGCTGTTTACCGTCACGGGCCCGAGCTTCTCGGAGACTAATGCACGGACTTGGAGATGTCGACGTGCCCGGTCCTGCCGAGCTTGACGCGCTTGCGGAAGAAGAACCCCATGCCCGTATCCTCTGCTATCGGTTCGGTGAGGCTGTGACAATCGCGGACACTTCCGCCAGAGCAGCGGCGATCTTCGATGCCTCCGCGCCTGAGATGGCGTTGTCTCCGTCGCCGTCAACATAGAACGTCACGCCCTCTTCGGCGCTCCAGTGGCTTGTGACCTTCCAGCCGTTGCCCTCGAACTCAGGCCCCGACCAGTGACCGTCTGCCCAATCTTCCATGCTGGATGCGTCCACGCTAAACCCTGCCGGCGGAAGCAGTTCGGATGGCTTGACGCCCCGCGCCTCCGCCATGTCTGCGAGTCCCCGGACGGTCATAGGCGTAGTGGTGGTAGACGTGTTCATCATTGAGACCCCAATTTCAGTATTTGTTGAGCGCATCCCCAGCGGATGCGGTGATTCTAGCGGGTGGGACTGACAGCCTGGCTGTCTGTTGATTTGAGGCGCACCGTGCACGCCTTTGCCGGCGGGAGCGCCAGCCAAGTAGAGCCTGCCCACATTTTGCCCAAATTGGGCGTGAAATGGCGTGATTTCTGGTGATGAAAATCCCCGAAATCTAGCGGTTTCCCCTGCCAGCGCTAGCGCTGGCGTTGTTTCAAATCCCACCGTCACCGCCACTTGGGAGGCCCCTGCTTCCCTTTGTTTACAAGGGGAAGCAGGGGCCTTTTGCTTTACCAGGGAATTCGTCGTTTGAGGCGAGCGACCAACCTCCGTCTTTCGGCTGGCGACGCCGGGAGGGGCGCGCAACGCCGGCCGAGACCACGACGGCAATTCTCGAGGGATCTGCCAGCTAGGCCGCAATCGACACAGCCGGCCATTACTCGCCGTCCACGCAGGCAACTAAATCAACGCACTAAAACGCTTGATCTACCATTCGTCACCAGCTATTCTTTCCGTGATTAAGCGTTTAATCACACATCTTTGACGCAACCACAAGCTCCCCACCTGCTCAACAACGCCGTGTGCAGAGGCTCGACGCAGAGCTATCGGCCGTGGAGTAGTCCTCACCGAGACCCGGAGATTTTATGGCCCACTCAGCAAGGAGGCTGCCGAAGAGGGCGAGCATGCTCGCCCTCTTCGCTGCGCTCACGATGATCTTCACATCCACCATAGTTACCGGGGACATCCCCGGCGCGGGAGCCGTCGGCAGCGCGACCGCACCGCCCATGCGCGCCACGTACCACCTGACTCCGCCGTCGGGATGGCTGAGCGATCCTCAGCGGCCCATCTATCTCAACGGCAAGTACAACCTTTATTACCTTCACAGCAACCAGGACAACGGCCCCGGCGGCTGGCGACACGCGACGTCGTCGGACACCGTGGTGTTCAACGACCAAGGCGACGCCCTCCCGCTCCAGAGCAATTTCCCCGTATGGACCGGCTCCTCGGTGATCGATACAAACAACACCGCGGGCTTCGGGGCCGGCGCAGTCGTTGCGTTGGCCACCCAGCCCACCGACGGCGACCCGTTCCAGCAGTCGCAGTACCTCTGGTACTCGACCGACGGCGGGAGCACGTTCACCCAGTACGGCGCACCGGTCATCGCCAACCCGGACGCTTCGGATTGGTTCCGCGACCCGAAGATCGTTTGGGACGCGGCGCACTCGACATGGGTGGCGGCGATCGGCCGTCAGCAGAAGATCACGTTCTACACCTCGCCGGACCTCAAGACCTGGACGCACCAGACGGACTTCAGCTACACAACCCCGAACATCGGCGGCGTTGAGTGCCCGGACATCTTCCAGATGAAGGCCAGCGACGGTTCGTGGCATTGGATCATGGCCGGGAGCATGCAAGGCGACTACAGCGGCAAGCCGGACACATACGCTTACTGGACCGGCACGTGGAACGGCTCGGCGTTCGTCGCGGACCAGACGGACCCGCAGTGGCTCGACTGGGGCTCGGACTGGTACGCCTCGGTGAGCTGGCCGGACGCCGCGAATCCCGACACCTCCCGTTACGCCATCGGCTGGATGAACAACTGGCATTATGCACCACACACCGTGCCGACTGATTCCACCGACAACTACAACGGCCAGATGTCCGTGGTGCGCCAGCTCAGCCTCAAGTCGGAGGGCAGCGGCGTCTACAGCCTTCTATCCCAGCCGACGCCGAATCTGGCCAACTACGCCACCAAGACCGTGAAGCCCGCCAACGCCACCGTCAATGGACGGACGGCCCTCGACTACCACGGTTCGGCCTACGAGCTCGATGCAGACGTCAGTTGGACAACCCTCAACAACGTCGGCATCTCCGTCGGCGAGAACAAGGACGGCAGCCGGCACACGAACATCGGTGTCTACGGGGGCAACCTCTACGTCGACCGCTCCGCGCAAGACCAAGTGCCGTACTCCTTCGGCACTTACCAGCAGTCCCAGGCGCCGCTCGCCTCCGGTGCGACATCCGTACACCTCCGGATCCTCGTGGACCACGGCAGCGTCGAGGTCTTCGCCGACGACGGCCGGATCGCACTCTCCAACCAAGACTTCTTCACGGCGTCGGACACGGGGATCTCGCTCTTCACGATCGGGGGCAGCGCAAACTTCGCCAACCTCTCGATCACGGAATTCGCCAACATTACCGAGCGGGCGAACCCCGCGGCGCCGTACGCTGACTTCGAAGGCAGCACATATGGTTCATGGACGACGACGGGTGCGGCCTTCGGTTCCGGGCCGGCCACCGGGACGCTCCCTAACCAGCAGCCCGTCACGGGCTACCTCGGGAACAGGCTCGTCAACAGTTTCAACGGCGGCGACGCGTCGACCGGAACGCTGACCTCGCCGTCGTTCACCATCGGCCACTCATACGTCAACTTCCTCGCAGGAGGCGGGAACAACCCGAGGCCCTCGGACGTCTTCGCCGATTTCGAGGGCGCGACGTGGGGTGCGGGGTGGACGGCGACGGGCAGCTACATTGGCCAAGGCCCAGCGGCGGAATCCCTCCCGAACCAGGTCGGCTCCAAGGTCCTCGACACGTATGTAGGAGGAGGTGATGCCGCCACGGGCGCGATCACGTCGCCGACGTTCACGATCACGCGGGACTACATCGACTTCCTCATCGCAGGAGGAAACCACCCCTGGGGCCAGTCGGGTGCCGCTGCGGTGAACCTCCTCGTCAACGGGCAGGTAGTCCGCACGGCAACGGGCCAGAATTCATCGACGATGTCGAACGTGAACTGGGACGTCCACACCCTCGTGGGGCAGAAGGCCCAAATCCAGGTCATCGACCACGCAAGCGGATCCTGGGGCCACGTCATGGTGGACCAAATCGTGTTCAGCAGCGTGCCGAACGCGATTGGCGGTGAGCCGGACAATCAGACCACGATAAATCTGGTCGTCAACGGGCAAGTTGTTCGCACCGCGACAGGTCAGAACAGCGAGCATCTCGCGTGGACGTCGTGGAACGTCTCCGACCTCATTGGTCAGAGCGCCCAGTTCCAGGTCGTCGATAACGGCACGGGAAGCTGGGGCCATATTCTGCTGGACCAGGTCACCTTCGAAGACATCCCGGCCGCCTAAGTCGAACCTCCTTAGGCCTGGCCGTCCTGACCTTCTTTGCCGCGCGAAAGCCCTGGAATGACGCGACTCGCCGTGTCGCAAGCGCTTTCCAAAACCAAAGAAGGTCAGGACGGCGCGCTGCCCTCCCGTGAGAACCGCGGGAGAGCGGCGCGCCCGAGGGTATTCTGCCCGGCTGCCGTGGCAGTTCGGCGTCTATTTGTGCCTATGCTGGGCCTATGGGAGTGACCCATTGACGACGCCGGATGCGCGGCGCCTGCTCGCGGCATTAGCGAACGGCGAGGCCCGGAGGGTCTTTGCTGAGATCAGCGTTGGCGAAACCCCGGGCGGCTCGTTCACGCCAGGAAAACTCTCGCCAGCGAAACTCGCACGGGCGCTCGGGCTCCTGACCGACGCAGGGCTCGTCGAGGCGGTTGAGACCGAAGGCAGCGCCCGCTACCGCATTCGCGAGCATGTCTTCCGAGACGCGCTGGCGAGTCTTTCGCCCGCGCCCCGCCGGCCCGGCGTCGAGCGCTTCTTGACGGCGGACGGCCGCATCGATCGCTATCCCGCCCGGGAGACAGAGCTACTCAAGCTTCTCGCATGGGTAGCCGCGCGCATCCTGAGCTCCAGCGAGCGTGTCGCGGAGCGAGAGCTGAACGAACGCCTGGCCGGGCTCACCGACGACGTGCCGATGCTCAGGCGACGCCTCGTGGACTACGGCGTCGTAGTCCGCACGCCAGATGGCTCGGCCTACTGGCTTGCCCGCGAAGGCAACGAGGACGCCCACTAGAAACGGGGGCAGCCGCGATTCAGCCAGACGTCCATTGTGGGGGCCGGGGACCGGGCATACGCTGGGAGAGGCACAAGCGCTTGGCACTCCTACCGCGTTGAGAGGGCGCTGCATGGACTCCAATTCCATCACCGACACCTTCCACCGGCCCCTGCGGGACCTGCGGATTTCCGTCACGGACCGCTGCAATTTCCGTTGCGTCTATTGCATGCCAAAGGAGATTTTCGGCAGGGATTTCGTTTTCATGCCCCGGGACCAGCTGCTCACGTTCGAGGAAATCACCCGGCTGGCCTCGATCGCCGTCGGGCATGGAGTGCGGAAGATCCGGCTGACCGGCGGGGAACCCCTTCTGCGGAAAGACATCGAGGAACTGGTCCGGATGCTGGCCTCGTTGCGCACTCCCGACGGGCTCGCGCCGGATCTGGCCATGACCACGAACGGCTCGGTCCTGGCCCAGAAGGCCCAAGCCCTCAAGGATGCCGGGCTGAACCGGGTAACGGTGTCCCTTGACTCCCTCCGGGAGGAAACCTTCCAGGCCATGAACGACGTCGGCTATCCCGTGGCCAAGGTCCTGCACGCCGCGGACGTCGCCCAAGCGGTCGGCCTGGGACCGGTGAAGATCAACATGGTGGTCAAGCGCGGGACGAATGACCAGGACATCCTTTCCATGGCAAGCCACTTCAAGGGATCAGGGTTCATTCTGCGGTTCATTGAGTACATGGACGTCGGTGCCTCCAACGGCTGGAAAATGGACGAGGTGGTGCCCTCCGCCGAGATCCTGACCCGCATCGGCGCGGTGTTCCCGCTGGAGCCCGTGGCGCCCAACTACCCTGGCGAGACCTCGGATCGCTGGCGCTACGCGGACGGCAGCGGCGAAATCGGAGTCATTTCCAGCGTGACCCAGGCCTTTTGCCGCGGCTGCACCCGGGCCCGGCTCTCCGCCGACGGGAAGCTGTTCACGTGCCTCTTTGCCACAGCCGGCACCGACCTGAGGGCGCTCCTAAGGGGCGGTGCGTCCGACGTCGAGCTTTCGACGGCGTTGTCCGCCCTCTGGGGTGCCCGCACGGACCGCTACTCCGAACTGCGCGGCGCCCGCACACCGCGGGACGGCGCCCACACGCCCAAGGACCCCGCGGCGGCACACAAGATCGAGATGTCGTACATCGGCGGATAGCCCGGCCGGACCGCGCCCCAGCAAGTGACCCTATGCTGGTGCCATGACGCAGACGTCGATCAGCTCCGCCACAGCGCTGGCCGAAATGCTGGCCGCCACCGGTTACCTGGCCGATGAGGGCCTGGCCACCATCGGCTACCTCGCCCTGAGCATGGAACGGCCGCTGCTTCTGGAAGGCGAACCCGGCACCGGCAAGACCTCCCTCGCAGAGGCCCTGGCAGAGGCATTCGGGCTGCCCCTGATCCGTTTGCAGTGCTATGAGGGAATCGATGCCGCGCAGGCGCTGTATGACTGGGACTTCACCGCCCAAATCCTGCATCTGCGCAGCGTGGAGGCCAGCGGCGGCGCGGGACTGAGCGTGGCCGAGCTGGAAAGCTCGCTCTACGACAAGCGGTTCCTGCTGGCCCGGCCCATCCTCAAAGCTCTGCAGCAAAGCCCGGCCGTGCTGCTGATCGACGAAATCGACCGGGCCGACGACGAGTTCGAGGCGTTCCTGCTGGAAGTGCTTTCCACCTACCAGGTCTCCATCCCCGAGTTCGGCACTGTCAAGGCTGACACCCCGCCGATTGTGGTGCTCACCTCCAACCGGACCCGCGACCTGCACGATGCGCTCAAACGCCGGTGCCTCTACCACTGGATCGACCACCCCGGGCTGGCCCGCGAAGTGGAAATCGTGCGTACCCGGCTCCCCCAGGTGCCCGCGCTCCTTGCCGAGCAGGTGGTGCGCGTGGTCCAGCAGATCCGGGTCACCGACGACGTGCTCAAGCCTCCCGGTGTGGCCGAAACCCTGGACTGGGCACGCGCACTGCATCAGCTCGGCCGGGCCGAGCTTGACCTCGAATCGGCCGCGGCCAGCATCGGCGCACTGTGCAAGTACCGCGAAGACACCGAACGGGTCTCGGCGGCCCTTTCCCGGATGCTCGGCTGAGCCCGTGCCACCGGCAAGCCAGAACCCGGAACACAACGCCGAAGAGATTCTGCTGGCCTTTGCTGCCGCGGTGCGCGCGGCGGGCGTGAAGGTGACGGCCGACCGCTCGCGCAGTTTCGTCGACGCCGTTCGCAGGCTCGCCTTGGACCGCCGTTCGGACGTGTTCTGGGCCGGGCGGGCCACATTGTGCGCCTCACCGGAGGATTTGCCCGCTTACCAGCGAACCTTTGAGGCCTGGTTCGCCGTGGAACATTCCGCCGCCCAGCGCCTGGAGACCTCCGCAACCACCGTCAGCGCTGCCGCTTTGGACAACGACGACGGCGGCCCGGAAGGTGGGCGGGAACAGTTGCGGGCGCTCGCCAGCCGCCGGGAACTCCTGCGGCACCGCGATGTAGCCATCCTGGACGACACGGAACGGGCGCTGTTGCACCGACTGTTCGAGGAGCTGCCGGTGCGCTTGCCCACCCGGCAGACCAGGCGAAAACACCTCGACCGTCACGGCGACGTGGACCGCGTACGGACCCTGCGCGACCAACTGCGCCGCGGCGGGGAACCGGGGCCCCTGCGCCGTGCCCGGGCGCCACGCAAACCCCGCCGCATGGTCTGGCTGGTCGACATTTCAGGCTCGATGGCGCCCTATGCGGACAGCCTGCTGCGCTTGGCCCACCGGGTAGTGGAAGCCGCCCCGCGCCAAGTAGAGGTGTTCACGTTGGGCACCCGCCTGACCAGGGTGACAGGCGCACTAAGGGTGCCTGACCCCGACAATGCCCTGGCCCTCGCCGGCCGCGCCGTCCCTGATTGGTCCGGTGGAACCCGGCTTGGAGAGGTGCTGCGCGCGTTCAACGACCGCTGGGGCCAGCGCGTGATGGTGCGCGGCGCCGTCGTCGTGATTGCCAGCGACGGCTGGGAGCGGGGCGACCCCGCGCTGCTGGGACGCCAGGCCGAACGGCTGCACCATTTGGCCAGGCGGATCATTTGGGCCAACCCGCACCGGGGCAAAGCTGGGTACCAGCCGCTGCAGCGGGGAATCAGGGCGGTGCTGCCGCACGTTGACTTCTTTATAGGGGGGCACTCAATGCAGAGCTTCGAGGAGTTGTTGGACGTGGTTGCCAATGCGTGAGGTCTTGGACGATCTGGTCGCCGCCATAGTGGCCGGCCACACAGTAGGACTCGGAACAGTGGTGCGCACCTTCCGTTCCGCACCGCGGCCGGCCGGGGCCGCCATGATGGTCGACGCCGACGGCAGCGCAGTCGGCTCGGTGTCCGGCGGGTGCGTCGAAGGCGCGCTCTACGAACTAGCCACCAAGGTGGTCCAGTCAGGCCGGCCAGTGCTCCAGCGCTACGGCATCAGTGACGACGCCGCGTTCGAGGTCGGCCTGACCTGCGGCGGGATCCTGGACATTTTTGTTGAGCCGGTCTCCACGGAGATCTTCCCGGAGTTGCAGCAAGTAGCGGAAGACGTCGGTGCCGGCCGGCCGGTTGCGGTGGTCACGGTGATCGAACACCCCGATCCGGCCTGGCTGGGCCGCCACTTGGTGGTCCGCCCGGAGGGGTTTGTCGGGTCCCTGGGCAGCGAGCGTGCAGACCATGCTGTATCCGACGACGTCCAGGGCCTGCTTGCTGCAGGCCGCAACGCCACCCTCATGTACGGACCGGACGGCCAGCGGCGCGGGGAAGGCATGCGCGTGTTCGCCCTCAGTTTCGCCCCGCAGCCGCGGATGCTTGTGTTCGGCGCGATTGACTTTGCCGCCGCCGTCGCCAAGCAGGGCACCTTCCTGGGCTACCGGGTGACGGTCTGTGACGCACGCGCGGTTTTCGCAACGGCTGCCCGGTTCCCGCAGGCGGATGAGGTAGTGGTGGAATGGCCGCACCGCTACCTCCAGGCGCAGATCGCTGCCGGCCAGGTGGATCAGCGCACGGTGATCTGTGTGCTCACCCATGATCCGAAATTCGACGTACCGCTGCTGGAGTTGGCGCTGCGCCAGGACGTGGCCTATGTGGGGGCGATGGGATCCCGGCGCACGCACCACGACCGCTTGGAACGGCTTCGCGAAGCGGGCCTCACGCAGGCCGAGTTGGCCCGGCTCTCCAGCCCGATCGGCCTGGACCTGGGGTCCCGAACGCCCGAGGAAACGGCGGTCTCGATCGCCGCCGAAATCATTGCTTTGCACTGGGGTGGCGGCGGCGGAAGATTGAGCACCATGGAAGCCCGGATTCACCACGAGCCCACCGCTGATGCGGACCATGAGGATGCGGGGTACGAACTCAAGTCGACCTAAGGCGCTTGCCTTCTCCGAGGAGTAACCTGTGTCACATCAGGACTGGATGCCGGGCAGTCGTGCTCGTCTTCCAACGCGACAGGAGATCCCAATGGCGAGTTCCAAGACGATCACCGTCGAAGTCGATGATGTGAGCTACACCGATAATGTCGAGCCACGATTGCTGCTGGTCCAATACCTGCGCGAACGGCTTGGCAAGACCGGCACATTGATCGGCTGCGACACTACCAACTGCGGCGCCTGCACCGTCCATCTGGACGGAGTCAGCGTCAAATCCTGCACCATGTTCGCGGTTCAGGCAGACGGCCACAACGTCACCACCATCGAAGGCCTGGCCCGGGACGGCAAGCTCGCCCCGCTGCAGCAAGCCTTCCACCAATGCCATGCCCTCCAATGCGGCTTCTGCACGCCCGGCATGATCATGCAGTCCGCATCCTTGCTGGCCGAAAACCCGCACCCCACCGAGCAGGAAATCCGGGACGGCCTCGAGGGAAACCTGTGTCGATGCACCGGGTACCAGAACATTGTTGCCGCGGTCCAGGCCGCTGCTGACGGCACGGTTTCGGCAGACAGCACGGTGTCCGCGGACAGCGACGAAACGGAAACGGCAGGTGTGGCATGACCATCACCGAAGTCGGCAGGGCCCGCCTCCGCAAGGAAGATGCCCATCTCATCACGGGGCGCTCACGATACACGGACAACATCACGTTGCCCGGCATGTTGCATCTGGCCATGGTGCGCAGTCCATTCGCCCACGCGAAGATCACCTCAATCGACGCCTCCGCCGCGAAGTCCTCACCCGGCGTCGTTGCCGTGCTTACCGGAGCCGATGTGGCCGCCCAGCAGGGAAGCCTGCCCAACGCCTGGCCGATTACCCCGGACCAAAAGGCCCCAGCCCACCCGGCAATCGCCGTCGATACCGTGGCTTTTGCCGGAGAAGTTGTTGCTTGCATCATTGCCCGCAGTGCCGCAGCCGCCCGCGACGCCGTCGAACTGGTCGATGTCAGCTACGAGGAACTGCCGGTCGTCCTGGACCTGGAGGAAGCGTTGAAAGATGAGGTCCTGGCCCACCCGGACCTTGGCACCAACAAATCGGCCACCTGGGTCTTCGACTCGGGCGAGGCCGGTACGGGCAAGGCGATCAGCGAGGCGCTCGAGGGCGCCGAAGTCCTCATTGAGCGTACGTTCTACCAACAGCGGCTCATCCCTGCCTTCATGGAGCCCCGATCGACAGTGGTGGACCCCACGGGCGAGCAGATCACCGTATGGTCGGCCACCCAGATACCGCACATTCTGCGGCTCATGCTGGCGCTCACCCTGAGCATTCCCGAAAGCAAAGTCCGCGTGATCGCTCCGGACGTGGGCGGCGGCTTTGGCGGAAAATTGCAGGTGACCCCCGAGGAAGCCATCACCGTGCTGGCCGCCCGGCACACTGGCAAACCGTGCAAGTACACCGAGACTCGCAGCGAATCCCTGATGGCGGCCCACCACGGCCGCGCCCAGGTGCAGAAGGTGAAGCTCTCGGCCACTAAGGACGGGATCGTCACCGGGCTAGATGTGCATCTCCTGGCGGACATGGGCGCCTATCTGGGCCTGGTCACCTCCGGTGTCCCGATCCTGGGCGCCTTCATGTACAACTCCATCTACAAGTTCCCGGCCTACCGGTTCGAGTGCACCAATCTCTTCACCAACAAGGCGTGGACCGATGCCTACCGCGGAGCCGGCCGACCGGAAGCCACTTTTGCAATCGAGCGCTTGATGGACGAACTCGCCGTAGAACTGGGCATGGATCCCCTGGAGGTGCGGAAGAAGAACTGGATCAAACACGAGGAATTCCCCTTCACCACCGTTGCCGGGCTCGAATACGACAGCGGCAATTATGAGGTGGCTACGGCGAAGGCCGTGGAACTCTTTGGCTACGACGAGCTAAGGGCCGAGCAGGCGCGGCGTCGCGAAAGCAACGATCCCGTCCAGCTCGGCATCGGCATCTCCACTTTCACCGAAATGTGCGGCTTGGCCCCGTCCCGGGTGCTCGGCGCGCTCAGTTACGCCGCCGGCGGCTGGGAGCACGCCCAAGTGCGGGTGCTGCCCACCGGCAACATCGAGGTGGTCACAGGGTCCTCCGCCCACGGCCAGGGCCACGAAACCGCATGGAGCCAGCTCGTGGCGGACAGGCTGGGCGTGCCGTTCGAAAATGTCGAAGTGCTGCATGGGGATACCCAGACCTCCCAACGAGGCCTGGACACCTACGGCTCCCGGTCACTGACGGTCGGAGGCATGGCCGTGCTAGCCGCGGCGGACAAGGTGATCGAGAAGGCCAAGATTGTGGCCGCACACATGATGGAGGCCAGCGAAGAGGACATCGAGTTCGCGGACGGCAAGTTCAGTGTCAAGGGCACCGATCAGTCCACGGCTCTGGGTGAAATCGCTTTCGCCGCCTTCTCCGGGCACAACCTGCCGGACGGGTTTGAGCCCAATCTGGACTCGGATGCCACCTACGACCCGCAGAACTTCTCCTTCCCGCACGGCACCCATCTGGCCGCCATGGAAGTGGACACTGAGACCGGGCAAGTCACCATCCGTAAGTACGTCTGCGTAGACGACGTCGGAGTGGTGGTCAATCCGCTGATTGTGGAAGGCCAGGTCCACGGCGGCCTGGCGCAGGGAATCGCGCAGGCCCTCTACGAAGAGGCCGTGCACGACGACGCCGGCACCCTGGTCACGGGCTCGTTTGTGGACTACCTCGTGCCCAGCGCTCCGGATCTGCCGCACTTCACGACGGCGCGTACCGAGACCCCTTCGACCACCAACCAGTTGGGGGCCAAGGGAGTCGGGGAAGCTGGAACCATCGCCTCGACGCCCGCCATCGTCAACGGTGTGTTAGACGCGGTTCGGCACCTTGGCGTGAAGGACATCAAGATGCCCTGTTCGCCGTCGCGCGTGTGGGCCGCCCTTGAAGAAGCCAAGATGACCGGAGGTGTGCAATGATTCCGAGCGCATTCGATTACGCCGCTCCGGCTACGGTGGCGGAGGCACTGGGCGTGCTGGCCGATGCCGGCGACGACGTGAAGCTGCTGGCCGGGGGTCAAAGCCTGATCCCGGTGATGAAACTGCGCCTTGCAGACCCGGCGATGGTGGTCGATCTGGGCCGGATCGGTGAGCTGTCCGGGGTGCGCGAGGACGGCGATGCCTTGCTGATCGGAGCCATGACGACGCACCATCAGATCGCCACCGACCCGCTGATTGCCGAGCACGTCCCGTTGCTGGCCATGGCCGCGGCAACAGTTGCGGATCCGCAGGTCCGCCACCGCGGCACGTTCGGTGGCGCGTTAGTGCACGCCGACCCCGCGGGCGACCTGCCCGCTCCGGTGCTGGCCGCCGAGGCGACGTTCATCCTGGCCGGTCCGAACGGGGAACGCCGGGTGGCAGCGGCGGACTTCTTCCAGGGCTACTTCACCACCGCCGTCGACGACGGCGAAATCCTCACCCACATTCGGGTGCCGAAGTACACAGGCTGGGGTGCGCACTATGAGAAATTCACCCGTGTCGCCCAGCAATGGTCCATCGTCGCAGTGGCCGCGATGGTCCGATTGGAGGGCGGCACCATCGCCGAGGCCCGGATCGGCCTGACCAACATGGCCAGCACGCCCCTGCGAGCCGCCGCCGTCGAACAGGCTCTAGCGGGCGCCCCGGCGACCCGGGAAGCGATCGCCACCGCCAGCGCACACGCCGCCGAAGGGACCGATCCTGCAAGCGACCTCAATGGGGACGCGGCATACCGCCGCCATCTGGCCGAGGTCTTGACCAAGCGGGCCGTCATCGCGGCCGCCGGGCTCTAGCGGAACGCAGCGAGAGGGAGACGTGGAACTCAAACATCACTTCGTGGTTCCCAGTTCGCTGGAGGACACCTGGCATTCCTTTAACCAATTGGAAGATATCGCGCCCTGTTTCCCGGGGGCGACCCTCACGTCCGTGAGCGGGGACGAGTTCACTGGAACGGTCAAGGTCAAGCTCGGGCCTATTGCCATGATTTACACCGGCACCGGTGAATTCCTGGAACGCAACGAGGACACGCACACGGTGGTCATTTCGGCCGCAGGAAAGGACAAACGCGGCAATGGCACAGCCGGCGCCACCGTGACTGCAATGCTGACGCCCGACGGCGATGGCACCTCCGTGGACGTGACCACCGACATGAACGTCACCGGCAAACCGGCACAATTCGGCCGGGGCGTCATCCAAGATATCTCCGACAAATTGCTGGAGCAGTTTGTCCAGTGCGTGATTGGGAAGGCAGGCGGCGGGGCTGCGAGGGAGGTTGAGCCCGACGCCGGCGGGCCTCCGGAACCCGAACCGGCGGCGGTATCCCAGCCTCCGGCGGAGCCTGTGGCGGCACCTGCGCCCGTCGCACCATCCGCGCCGGCGTCCGAGTTGAACCTGGGCTCGGCCGTGTGGCCCGTCCTCGCGCGCCGCTTCGGCCCCGCCGTGCTCTGCGGCGTCGCCGTCCTGGCCCTGGTTGTCTGGCTGTCCCGGCGGCGCGGTAAGGAGATCTAGGAGCGCTGGCTGCTTCTCCGAACAACAAGCTCCGGCATAAACACGACCTGCCGGTGTTCGTGTTCGAGTTCATTGTCGATTTCGTCGAAAAGGAGCTCGGCCGCGCGTTCGCCAATGAGTTGCCGTGGCTGCCTGATGGACGTGAGCGGGATGCTTGATTGGGAGGCGAAGTCAATATCGTCGAAGCCCACAATCGCGATGTCCTCGGGTACCCGCAGCCCGTTCTCGGTAAAGGATTGCAGGAGCCCGAGGGCGAGCTGGTCGTTGGCAGCAAAAACGCCGTCAGGGCGCGTGTCCGGCTCGAGATCGTTGATCACGTCGCCAATGTCGCGGCCGCGCTCGAACTTCAGGTTCGGAGTTTCAAACAACTGAAGCCGGACGCCTGCCGCCTCGGTTGCGGCAAGTGCACCATGGTAGCGATCATCAACCTGTTGAAGGGTAAACGGCCCCCCAACAAAGGCCGGACGGGTTGAACCCACGCTCAAGAGGTGCTCCATTGCGACCCTCCCGCCCGCTGTGTCGTCGACTGAAACTGAGCAGAAGTGGCCGGTGCTCGCGAGCCGATCCACGAGGACTGAAGGTATGCCCCGGGAGCGCATGACCTCAAGACGCTTGATGACATCCCCCAAGGGAGTGATCAGGATGCCTTGGACACGCTGTTGTTCAAAGAGGTCAAGGTAGGACTGCTCCCGGACGCTGTTTTCCGCGCTATTGGCCAGGATGAAGGAGTGTTTGTGGGCATCGGCTACGTCCTCGGCTCCGAGCGCCACATCCGTGAAGAAGGGGTTCCGGACGTCGAGAACCAGCATGCCCAAGCTCCTGCTTGAACCGGACCGCAGGCTTCTGGCCGATTCGTTGCGCACGAAGCCAAGCTGATCGATTGCGGCCAGAACACGATTCTTCTTGTCGGTTGAGACCTGCTCGGGTTTGTTCAAGACATTTGACACCGTGCCGACGGAAACCTGGGCCAGGACGGCAACATCCTTCAGCTTGGCGCCCAAGTTGTTCGGCACGTCGACCTCCCGCTAGATGAATCGAATCAATAAGTGATCCAATACTACTCACTGACTCAATTCCTGGAGTGCCGCCGTCCCCGCGCGCGCGGGCTCGTAGCGTTGCAGCGCTGAGCTGGAGGCTACTAGCCGGCGTAATTCCTGGAGACTGCGGTGCTCCTTGGTGGCCGCGCGTGCCTGCACCAGGACGTTCCCAAGCGCCGTAGCTTCCACGGGACCAGCTACGACCGTTTTGCCGGTGGCGTCCGCGGTGAGCTGGCACAGCAGGCGGTTTTGCGAGCCGCCGCCGACGATGTGGACCACGGAGGTCTGCTTGCCGGATAGTTCTTCCGCGCGTGCGAGGGTCCTGGCGTAGCCGGCGGCCAGGCTGTCCAGAATGCAACGCACGACGGCGGCGTGACGGTCCGGGAGGACGGCGCCGGTGGCGCGCACGGCGGATCGGATCCGCTCGGGCATGTTGTCCGGCGCGATGAACGCGGGATCGTCTGCGTTGATTTGCGGGCCTCCGGCGGGCAGCGCGGCCGCGGATTCGAGGAGGCTGGCCAGCGACGGCGCGTCCCCTTCGGCAGCCCAGGTGCGCATGCATTCACTGAGCAGCCATAGCCCGCCCACGTTGCGCAAGTATCTGATGGTGCCGTCGACCCCGCGTTCGTTGGTGAAGTTGGCCAGCCGGCTTGCTTCGCCCAGGACCGGGCTGTCCAGTTCCACGCCCACCAAGGACCATGTCCCGGAGGAAATGTAGGCGAAGTCGTCGCGGGACGCCGGCACCGCGGCCACGGCCGAGGCGGTGTCGTGCGATCCCACGGCAACCACCGCAGTCTCCGGCGGCAACCCTGTCCGGGCCGTGATATCCGGCAGCAGCGTGCCGACGGTTTCGCCGGGCTGAATGATGGCTGGGAAAACGTCCTTGGGCAGGCCGAGCGGCTTGAACAGTTCGGTGGCCCACTCCCCCGCGACCGCGTCGAACAGCCCGGTGGTGGACGCATTGGTGGCCTCGGTCCGGCGCCGCCCCGTGAGCTTGAACGCGATCAGGTCCGGAATCAGCAAGGCCTGGACGCCGCGCAGTTCCCGCTCGGTGGCGAGCTGGTAGATCGTATTGAATTGCAGGAATTGCAGCCCGGTGGTGGCGTAGAGCCGTGCCGGGTCCAGCACCTTGTGGACGTTCGCGACGGCGGTGCGGCCCCGCTCGTCGCGGTAGCTGAACGGCTGCGCGAGGAGTTTGCCGCTGGCATCCACCAGCCCGTAGTCGACTGCCCACGTGTCGATGCCGATGCTGGTGATCCGCTCGCCGCTCGCGACGGCCGTATCAGCGGCCGCCGCAAGTCCCTTGAGCACCTCCTCGAACAGGGCGTCGAAGTCCCAGTGAAGTCCGCCGTCGAGCTCTACGACGCCATTGGGGAAGCGGTGCACCGTTTCCACCGAGACGCTACCCCCGCCCACGCGGCCAAGCATGACGCGCCCGGAGGACGCTCCGATATCGACTGCCGCGAACAACTGGGCACTCATCGCAGGAAGGCTGCGGCGACGCCCGCGTCCACCGGGATGTGCAGGCCCGTGGTGTGCGAGAGTTCGTTGCTGGTCAGCACGGCGGCCGCGTTGGCCACGTGCTCGGGCAGGACTTCGCGCTTGAGAAGGGTGCGCTGGGCGTAGTACTTGCCCAGTTCCTGCTCTTCGACTCCATAGACGGCGGCGCGCTTGGCGCCCCAACCGCCAGCGAAGATGCCGGAACCGCGGACCACGCCGTCGGGGTTGATGCCGTTGACGCGGATGCCGTACTCGCCCAGTTCCGCCGCCAACAAGCGAACCTGGTGGGCCTGGTCAGCCTTGGTGGCGGAGTAGGCGATGTTGTTCGGGCCCGCGAACACCGAGTTCTTCGAGGAAATGTAGACGATGTCTCCGCCCATGCCCTGATCGATCATGACCTTCGCCGCGGCCTTGGAGACCAGGAACGAGCCCTTGGCCATGACGTTGTGCTGCAGGTCCCAGTCCTTCTCCGTGGTTTCCAGCAGCGGCTTGGAGATGGACAGGCCCGCGTTGTTCACCACCAGGTCCAGCCCGCCGAAGACCAGCACGGCTTCCTGGACCGCCGCGGCCACCTGGGCTTCGTCGGTGACATCGGCCTGGATTCCGACGGCGACGTCCGCGCCGCCGAGTTCGGCGGCAACAGCCCGCGCGTTGTCCAGGTTGAGGTCCGCGATGACCACGCAGGCGCCTTCCGCGGCGAGGCGGGTAGCGATCGCCTTCCCAATGCCCGACGCCGCGCCCGTCACCAGCGCGATGCGCGTGGCGTGCGACTTGAGTTTGGGCATCCGGGAGAGCTTGGCTTCCTCAAGGGCCCAGTATTCGATCCGGAATTTCTCGGATTCCTCGATGGGCGCGTAGGAGGAAATGGCCTCCGCGCCGCGCATCACGTTGATCGCGTTGAGGTAGAACTCGCCGGCCACACGTGCGGTCTGCTTGTCCTTGCCATAGGAGAACATGCCCACTCCGGGGACCAGGACAATGGCCGGATCCGCGCCGCGCAAGGCCGGGGAATCGGCGTCGGCGTGGCGGTCGTAGTAGGCCTGGTAATCCTCGCGGTATGCGGCGTGGAGTTCCTTGAGGCGAGCGATGCTCTCCTCAATGCCTGCGTCGGCCGGAAGATCCAGGAGGAGGGGCTTGACCTTGGTGCGCAGGAAGTGGTCGGGGCAGGAGGTGCCCAGCGCGCCCAGGCGCGGGTGCTCGGCGCCTTCGAGGAACTCGAGGACACGCGGATCATCGCTAAAGTGGCCCACCTGCGGCTTGTCGGCCGAAGCGATGCCGCGGATCACGGGAGCCAACGCGGCTGCCTTCGCGCGACGCTCGGCTTCCGGGAGTGCGGCGTAGCCGGGGAGTTTGGCGCCGAAGGGCTCGGCTTTGCCGTTCTGGGCGATGTAGCGTTCGGCCTGCTCGATGATCCAGAGGGAGTTGGCTTCGGCTTCCTCGCTGGTAGTGCCCCACGCGGTGATGCCGTGGCCGCCAAGGATGGTGCCGATTGCCTGCGGGTTGGCTTCCTTGATCGCGGCGATGTCCAGTCCCAGTTGGAAACCGGGACGGCGCCAGGGAACCCACACGACCTTCTCGCCGAAGACCTTGGAGGTCAGCGCTTCGCCGTCCACCGCCGTCGCAATCGCGATGCCCGAGTCCGGGTGCAGGTGGTCCACGTGCGCGGCGTCCACGAGTCCGTGCATGGCGGTATCGATCGAGGGCGCGGCGCCGCCTTTGCCGAACAGGCAGTAGTCGAAAGCGGCCACCATTTCGTCTTCACGCTCGACGCCGGGGTAAACAGCCTTGAGTGCCTGCAGCCGGTCCAGGCGCAAAACCGCCAGGTTTTCGGCCCTCAGGGTTCCCAGGTCCCCGCCGGAGCCCTTGACCCACAGGAGCTCGATATCCTCACCGGTGACCGGATCCTTTTCCGTGCCCTTGGCCGAAGTGTTTCCGCCTGCGAAGTTGGTGTTCCGCTTGTCCGCGCCCAAGCGGTTGGAACGGGCGATCAGTTCTTCAACAGTCTTGTTAGTCATTTCCTAAGCGCCCCATCCGGCTTGCTGGCCGCCCACGCGGTCCTCGTTGATCTTCTTCTGGTAGCCACTGGCCTTGAACGCCGTCATCGGGTCTGCGGGCAGGCCTCGCGATTCACGCCACTCCGCCAGGACAGGCCGGACATCGGTATAGAAGGCATCGTTGAAGATGCCATTGGCGGCCAGCACGTCACCTTCGCGTTGTGCCTCAGCCAGCGCAGCGCCGTCGATAAGCAGCGCGCGGGCAGTCATTTCCTGGACGTTGAGCACCGAGCGGATCTGGCCCGGGATCTTCTCCTCCAAGTTGTGGCACTGGTCCAGCATGAGGGCGACGCCTGACTCTTCGCCGAAGCCGCCACCACGGATGACCTCGTGCATGATGCGGAACAACTGGAACGGATCCGCGGCACCGACGATCAGGTCGTCATCGGCATAGAAACGGGAATTGAAGTCGAAGGAGCCCAGCTTGCCCAGGCGCAACAACTGCATCACGATGAACTCGATGTTGGTGCCCGGGGCATGGTGGCCGGTGTCCAGGCAGACGAAGGCCTTCTCCCCCAGGGCAACGGTCTGCGCGTAAGAGGTGCCCCAGTCCGGAACGTCGGTGTGGTAGAAAGCCGGCTCGAAGAACTTGTACTCCAGGACCAGGCGCTGGCTCTCGCCGAGGGCTGCGTAGATCTCCTGCAGGGACTCGTCCAGGCGGTCCTGGCGGCCGCGCATGTCATCCTGGCCCGGGTAGTTGGTGCCGTCCGCCAGCCAGATCTTCAGGTCCCGGGAACCGGTGGCGTGCATGATCTCGATGCACTCCAGGTGGTGGTCGATAGCGCGGCGGCGTACGGCCGCGGCGGAGGAGGTCAGAGAACCGAACTTGTACTCGTCGTCCTGGAACGTATTGGAGTTGATTGTTCCCAGTCCAACGCCAAGGCCGGCAGCGTAAGCACGGAGGGCAGCGTAATCGTCCACCTTGTCCCACGGGATGTGCAGTGCCACGGTCGGCGCAAGGCCCGTCAGTTCGTGGACTTTCGCGGCGTCGGCGAGCTTCTCCTGGATGGTCCGCGGGGTGCCGGGCGTGCCGAACACCTTGAAGCGGGTGCCCGAGTTGCCGTAGGCCCACGAGGGAACTTCGATGGCCAGCTCTTCCAACCGGCCCAGCGCCGTTGCTACGTCTTTCATGATGGTTGGTTCTCGCATTCCGTGGTTTCCAGCGTGAAGCCCGGGAGTCTCGGGCCTCAGATCAATGTGTCTTGGATTGTTTGAATCGTTTCATTGATACGATTCAAGCTACGCTGTCGTTGAGAAGGTTGTCAAGAAGAATTTCGGAGGACATGAGTCCCTGACCGCGAAGCCTGAGTTCGGGGTCAGGTCCTGGTACGACGCGGTCTTGGACGAATTGACGGCCCGCGGTGAGGGGATCGCGCGCAATGGGCGTGCCGCCGTCGACGTTTCGCGCTCGCTGCGCGACTAGTCTTCGCGCCGCGCGGGCGCATAGGGGACGCCGGCAGTGACGCCCGCGGGTGCTTGTCGTCCTGCCAGTTCGCGCACGAGTACTTTCAACTCATGCCTGAACATCGAAGTATCGATGGACACTTGGGCGAGGACTTGCTGCTCCGATTCGACAGCCCGCTCCAACGCGTCCGTGCCAGCGTCGGTCAGTGACACGAGGTGCACCCTGCGGTCCTCGGAACCGCGTTGGCGCGTGATGTGGCCGTGGGCTTCGAGTCTGTTGAGGGTCTGGCCCATGGTCTGGGCCTGCACCCGCACAATCTGAGCCAGCATGGTCTGGGTGATGGGACCGGTGGCTGCAAGGACTTCCATCGCTATGACGCCGGCATGGGTAAGGCCGATCGACCTGAGGTTCTCATCCCAAGCGTGTTCCACCAGCCGGGCCGCTGTAGACAATAAGCGCCCCGTGGGCCACCGCTCAATGTCCGGCATATCTTCATTGTAGGTGCGGGAGGATTTTGGGGGGTGCGAGTGGCGCCCGCCTCAGCGAGGATTCCGGGCCAGGAGGACCTCCCTACAACCCAAGCTCTTTCTCCGCGGTGACCCAATTATGGGCAATGGCTTTCTGCGCGTCCGCGAGGGCAATCCGGTGGGAGCAGACGGCCTTATTGAGCCGCGTTTCAATGGCGTCCTTCGGGTTAGTGGTTCCCGGGGCGCCCTCGCGGTTCGGCTCGGGCCAAAGATTGGACACCGCGTTGGTGCCACCAAGCTGGAGGCTGATCAGATGGTCGAATTCAGTGGAAGAAGCCGGAACCAGGCCGTATTGCTGGAGGCTGAGCTTCTTGACCTTGTCCGTGTCCGAGACAGGGGCACGGACCGTGGCAGTGTAGCCGGACCTGCAGATCGTGCTGCCGATGTTCTCCTCGCTCACGGCCGGATCAATGGCGCCAGGCGTGCACGAAGGGTCAGGAAGAACCTCGCCTTTGGCGGCGTCCAGTGTCCTCACCTTGCACTGATTGGGAGAGAGTGCGATATCCCTGCTGACCTTGTCCGGTGAATGGATGGCTTTTGGCGCGGCTTCCTGCGCCACGACGGCGTCGGGGGCGGCGGCAGGTCCTGTCTCGCCCGGCTGGACGGGTTCGACGTCATCCCCTGGGTCTGCGGCGACACTCGGCGACGCTGTGGCATCACTGGAGGCCGCCGTCGCGTGGCCTTGTTGCTGGCCGACGTACCAGAGCCCGCCGACCACAATGAACCCGATGAGGATGGCAGCGAGAAGGACATAGGTTTTGCGTGAAAAGGTCATTTTTCCTGTGGTTGCAAGGACTGGGAGCGGGGGTCGCGGGCACGAAATGGGAGGTCCCGGGCCCGTCCCCCATTTCTACCGTCGGAGCGCCCGGGAGCCCGCGAGGCGCGCAGGCGATGAACGCAACTCGAGTAATGACACCCCGGCGGGCGACGCCCATACTGGGAGCATGAGCGTCAAGACCCGCCGCACAGTGGAGGGCGCCGCTGTTGCCACCTCGGCCACCACCGCCCCTGCTGCTCCAACAGAACCAGCCGCACTGGTTGCACCAACCACGGGTCCCATCACCCGCGAAGAACTGCAACTCGCTTCGCGCAACCATGCCATGCCCTTGGAGATGCTCCGATGGCCCATCACACCGCTGGGCATGCACTATCTTCTGGTGCATTTCGACGTCCCCCGGATCGATCCCGTCTCCTGGCGCCTGAATATTGGCGGCCTCGTGGATCATCCGCACGAGTACACCCTGCCCGACCTCCAACACCGCGAGCGCCGCACTCATGCCGTCACAATGGAGTGCGCCGGCAACGGCCGCTCGCGGCTGGAACCGCGGCCTGTCAGCCAGCCGTGGGACCAGGGTGGAATAGGCACAGCTGAGTGGACCGGAACCCCGCTCGCACCGTTGCTGCTCGACGCCGGGATCTCACGCGACGCCGTCGAACTCGTCTTCACGGGCGCGGACCGCGGGATCCAGGGCGGCCTGGAGCATCAGTACGCGCGCAGCCTGACTCTCGCAGAAGCAATGTCCGACGACGTCTTGCTCGCCTATGAGGTCAACGGCCAAGCCCTGCCGCCGCAACATGGCTACCCTGTCCGGCTGCTCGTCCCAGGCTGGTACGGGATGACGAGCGTCAAGTGGCTGCAATCCATCGAGGCAATTGACCACAGCTTCGACGGTTACCAGCAGCTCGACTCCTACCGCTACACCCAGAACGCGGACGATCCCGGCGAACCCGTCCAGCGGATCAAAGTCCGTTCCCTCATGGTTCCCCCGGGCGTTCCCGATTTCTTCACCCGGCAACGCACCGTCGACGTGGGGCCGGTCCAGCTCAGCGGCCGGGCTTGGTCCGGCAACGGAACCGTGGACAGCGTGGAAGTTTGCGTGGACGGCGTGTGGGAGAAGGCTCAACTCGAGGCGCCTGCCGGCCGGTATGCGTGGCGCGGATGGACGTTCACGTGGATTGCAACAGCCGGTTCCCATGAACTGGCGTGCCGTGCAACCGACTCCACGGGACAGACTCAGCCCGGGACGCCGGAGTGGAACTATCAAGGCATGGGAAACAACGACATCCAGCGGCTGACCGTGACGGTCAGGGAGTAAGTGGTTTCGGAATAATTGGTCCGGGCGCAGGGGCCCGCGAACATGCCGAACTGGGCCGTTGACCGCATGCAATGGCGTGAGTACTGTGAGTCCACTATCCATCCGCGCCGTGGAGGCAGCAATGGGCGGCACTTCCAAGAGCAACGCTGACTACGAGTTCCTCACCGTCTGGCGCGTCGCGGGGACCCCGCATGAGGTCATGGATGTTTTGGGCGACGCCGGAACGCTGCCCCGCTGGTGGCCATCGGTGTACTTGAGTGTTGTTCCGCTCGATCCAGGAAATGCGGATGGCACGGGAAAAGCCTTCTCCCTGCACTCGAAGGGTTGGCTGCCGTACACCCTGCGCTGGAGGTTCAAGGTCACCGAACCCATCACGGAGCAAGGTTTCGCGATCTCAGCGAGCGGCGACTTGAGCGGCACCGGACGCTGGACTTTCGAACAGGACGGTCCGGAAACGGTGGTCACCTATGACTGGCGAGTCAGCACATCAAAACCGCTGCTCCAGCGGCTAAGCTGGCTGCTCAAGCCCGCCTTTGCCGCGAACCACCGTTGGGCTATGGCGCGCGGCCAAGAAAGCCTCGCCCTGGAATTACGGCGACGACGTCCCGGCACGGACCTCTCCAAGGTCCCCCGTCCGGCGCCGCCCACGTTTGCAAACAAATACCGCTGGCCAAGGAGTACAACGCATGCCTGACGATAACAAGGGCGAAGTCCGCTGGTTGCCGCAGCCCGAGGAGCAAGATTATCCGGGCGCGGCGAACTATCTATCCCTGCTTGAATCCGACGACGTCGTGGCCTCGGTGGTCGCCGCCCTGAGAGAGGCGCCCGTCCAGCACCGCAAGGCCAAGGACATTCTCCGGGCCGCCCGGCTGGTGCTGTTGCCCGAAGACAACGCCCACGTGGCGTCGGACCTGAAGAAGATCAAGGAGGGCAAGAAGCTCTCGCCTATCCTTATGGTCAGGGGCGACCTGGCCCGGGGCATTCCCGCGCAGGTGGCCGATGGCTACCACCGGGTGTGTGCAAGCTACTACACGGACGAGAACACCGACATACCGCTCAAACTGGCTGACGCGCCCCGGTAATCACCGCATACCAACCGCAACGGCGGTAGAAGGAGGAACGTGTGTCGTTCTTTCAGCTTTCGCTGATCGCCGCGGTCGCGCTCCTCGGGCCGTTGCTCGCGCTGCCCCGGAAATGGCACATTCCCGTTGTACTCGGTCAGTTGCTGGCGGGCATCGCCATCGGACGCACGGGTCTTGAACTGGTGGATTCTTCGGATCCCACGTTCACCTTCGTGGCCGACGTCGGATTCGCCCTCATCATGTTCGTCGCCGGAACGCATGTCCCCGTGCGGGACAAAGCCATCCGTCCCGCACTGGGTGGCGGCGCCCTGCGCGCCGGCATCGCCGCGGTGCTGGCCGCCGTCGTCGGAGTCGTCATCGCTTTTGCCTTCGGCACCGGACATGCTCCGCTTTATATCGTTCTGCTCGCTTCCTCCTCCGCAGCGCTGGTCTTGCCGATCGTCGATTCGCTTCGTCTGACAGGGCCGAAAGTCCTCACGACGACGGCGCAGGTTGCGGTGGCGGACATCGCTTGCATTGTTGCGCTTCCGCTCGCGGTTGACCCGCCTAATGCGCCGAGGGCGGCCGTCGGCGCTGCCGTCGTCGGGGCGTGTGCGGCGGTTTTGTTCTTTGTCCTTCGCTGGCTGGAGAACAGCGGTAACCGCGGACGGCTGCATGACGTGTCCGAAGACCGGAAGTTCGCCCTGGAGCTGCGGATCCAATTGGCGCTGCTCTTCGCCCTTTCCGGGCTGGCGGTCCTGGGCCACGTGTCCATCATGCTGGCCGGGTTCTCGTTCGGCCTTGTGGTCTCGGCTGTAGGCGAACCTCGGCGCCTTGCGCACCAACTCTTCGCTGTTAGCGACGGCTTCCTCGGGCCGGTGTTCTTCGTCTGGCTTGGTGCGTCGCTCGACCTGCGTACCCTCGCGGGGACCCCGCAGATGATTCTCCTCGGGATCTGCCTCGGCCTGGGAACGCTGTTGGTGCATGGAAGCCTGCGGGTCCTCGGCCAGCCCCTGCCGCTCGCGGTGCTGGCAGCCTCCCAATTGGGCGTACCGGTTGCCGCCGCCACCATCGGCTCGCAACTGCATCTGCTGGAACCGGGAGAAGCCGCGGCCATGATCCTGGGAGCGCTCATCAGCATCGGGGCAAGCACCATCGCGGGGTCACGGGCGGCACGCAGCTTTTCGGAGGCGTCCTCGGAGTCCGCAGGCGATGGGCCACCGGGCGGGGGGCCAGCAGGCAAAGGCCCGGCAGGCAAGCCATCCGAAGGCGGTCCGGCCACGAACCACCGGTAGAATTGCGGGGTTGACCGGCCGGATCTGACCGGTCAACCATCCGCTGGAACGCTACCGAGGGAGGACCCGTGCTCACATCGCATGCCCGGACGCCCTTCCACGCCATCCGTTCGGGAGCAATTGCTATCGCCATTGTGGCCCTTGCGGCAGGGGCCCACGTCCTCGCCGGCGGTGAGCTTCCCGTGGCCCCGGTCCTGCTCGCAGTCCTTGCCTTGACTGGTCTCGTCACCACCTTGGCCACCAGGTTCAAGCTCGGCTTCCTTTCCGTCGCCGCGCTCCTGGGGGCCGGACAGCTGGCCCTGCACGAAGCGTTCACCGCATTCGGCCCGCTCACCGTCGCGGCTCCGGGCTCACCGGCGCACCACATGGGGGTGGAGCACCTTGCCCCGGCTCTCGGCGCCGGAACGATGCATCTGCACGAACTCGACACTCCCCTCAGCTGGTTAATGCTGGGCGGCCACGCCCTCGCTACTGCCGCCTCGGCGTTCCTTTTGGCCAAGGGCGAGCAGGCGCTGTGGCAGCTCGCGGCGTGGCTCCGGCCCCTTCTCCAACTCATCCGCCTGGTCTTCAGGCCCGACGCCGGCAGCGCAGCTGTTGCGTTCAGCGCACCCGCCGTATTCATCCCCCGCCCGTGGCGGAACCTCAGGCAAGACAGCAGACGCGGCCCGCCCGCCGTCGTCGTACTCTCCTGATTCCGCCCGGCACCGCCTTCAACTGGTGACGTGCACATCCCCGTACTTTGGCGCCTTCGCGCGCCTATTGAAAGGCACCAACCATGAAAAAGTCCTCACTCCGCCGTACCCTCTCTGCCACGGCAATCGCTGGCGGCACCGCCGCATTGATGATGGCAGGCCTCGCAGGCGCCTCGGCACATGTCTCGATCAACCCGGACAAGACCGCGGCCAACTCCTACGCCCTGCTGACCTTCGGCGTCCCGCACGGCTGCGACACTTCGGGCACCACCAAGGTGACCATCAACCTGCCGGAAGAACTGACGGACGCAACGCCCACGGTGAACCCGAACTGGACCATCGAGAAGGTCACGCAGACGTTGTCCGAGCCAAAGAAGCTGGCGGACGGCACCTCCATCACCAAGCGGACCAGCCAGATCGTCTACACGGCCAAGACCCCGTTGGACCCGCACCAGCGCGATGCCCTGGTCTTGTCCGTGAAGCTGCCCGACACCGCTGGCAAGTCCCTCTACTTCCCTACTCTCCAAAACTGCGAGCAGGGGCAGACAAACTGGGCTGAAATCCCCAAGGACGGCCAGGATCCGCACTCGCTGAAGGCTCCGGCGCCGTCGGTGGCCGTCACCGCAGCGGATGCCGCCGCGGGTGATGATCATATGGCTGCTTCAATCTCCACTGTGCAAGCAGCTTCCGTGTCCGACGACGGTTCGCAGGCGCGCAGCTGGGCTGGCCTGATCGCCGGCGTGGCGGGGCTGGGGCTGGGTGGCGCGGCATTCGTCCGCAGCCGTTCCGCCAGGGCTTCAGCGTCCAAGTAACGACTCCGCTGGTTGGCGCCCGGAACATTACGATCCGTGCGCCAATCCGGCGCCGTTGCCGCGCCGGAGTTGACTCGGGCATATGACGACGAAATGCTGTGCGCATGACGAATATGCGAGTCAAGAACGGTCTCCTGCTCACGATGGCAGCAGCCTCGGTATTCCTGCTCTCCGGCTGTTTCCAAGCCCAGGCCCAGGGTCAAAGCACCGGCACGCCGAGCGGTTCGGCTTCGGCCTCTCCCTCGGTGTCTTCCTCGGTGTCCGCGTCGAGCGCTCCCAGCGCTAGCGGCAGTTCCACGCCATCAAGCACCGGGACGATGGCATCCGGCGTCGGACTCTGCAAAGCAGCCTCGCTGACACCTTCTGTCGACTCCACCGGCGGCGGCGCGGCAGGCAGCGTCTACATGAAGCTCATCCTGACCAATTCGGGCACAGAATCCTGCGTCCTGAAGGGGTTCCCAGGCGTCTCCCTCACGGCCGGACCCACGGGTGATCCGATCGGCGCGGCCGCCGCGCGCGACGACGCGCAGCCAGTGACAGATGTGGTCCTCGCCCCGGGGAAGGCCGGCTTCGCCCAACTCCGCTACACCCAGGCCGGCAACTATCCGGACTGCACCCAGGTTGCGGCCGCAGGTTTCCGCGTCTACCCACCCGAGGACACCGCCTCGGTGTTCATCCCGCTGCAGCACCAGGCCTGCAGCAACGCTGCGATCAACCTCTTGAGCGTTCAGGCTTTCCAGGCGGGGTAGCTGCGGGTTTAGCGCGGCCCGGCAGTTTAGCCGCTGCACCTCGTCCGGCGCTGTTCCTTATTGTGTCGGTGCCGTGAGGCATGATGGAGGAATGCAGGAGCGGGAGCTACCGAGCGATCCACTGGGCGGTTCAGGCCACACAGCCATGGACCGCTTCAGCCGTGCCACGCGGGAGTGGTTCCTGGGTGCTTTCACCGCGCCCACACCGGCGCAAGACGGCGCGTGGAAGGCCATCTCGTCCGGCTCCCACGCTCTGGTGGTGGCGCCCACTGGTTCCGGTAAGACGCTCGCAGCCTTCCTGTGGACCCTTGACCGGCTCTTGTCAGCATCCCTGGATGCACCTGCTGATGCGCTTCCGGGGCTTGAGGACGCACCCAGCCGGGCTCGGGCAAAAGCCCCTAAACGCAAGACCCGAGTCCTGTACATCTCCCCGCTCAAGGCTCTCGGCGTCGACGTCGAACGCAACCTCCGCTCGCCGCTGATCGGCATCACGCAAACCGCGAAACGGCTCGGGTTGCCGGCTCCACTGGTCACCGTCGGCGTCCGTTCCGGGGATACGACGACGGCGGACCGCCGCGCGCTGCTCAGCCACCCGCCGGACATCCTCATCACCACGCCTGAATCCCTGTTCCTGATGCTGACATCGAAGGCCAGAGAGACCCTCAGCGAGGTGGACACCGTGATTGTGGACGAGGTCCACGCAGTTGCTGGCACCAAGCGCGGCGCGCACCTCGCAGTGTCATTGGAGCGGCTCGATGCATTGCTGCCCAAACCTGCCCAACGGATCGGGCTCTCGGCCACCGTGGAGCCGCGCGAGCTCGTGGCGCAGTTCCTCGCGGGCTCGGCTCCCGTGGAAATCGTCGCACCGCCGTCTCGCAAGAACTGGAACCTCAGCGTCAGTGTTCCTGTGGAGGACATGTCCGACCTGGCGGGAGCTGCCGGCGCCTTCGACTCCGGCCCAGCCTCCGGACTCCAGCCGCAAGCCTCCATTTGGCCGCATGTCGAGGAGAAGATCGTTGATCTTGTGCTTTCGAAGCAGTCCACCATTGTGTTTGCCAACTCCCGGCGTCTCGCGGAACGACTCACGGCACGGCTGAACGAGATCTACGCGGAGCGCCAGCTCATGGCGGTCGATGTGTTTTCTGCCGCGGCGGATTCGGGGCTGGACTCGGGGCTTGCTGATTTCGGAGGGCCAGCCGCGGGGCCGACACCCTCGGGGCTGCCGTCGTCGACCGCGACACCCGCCCACATGATGGCCCAAGCCGGAAGCACGAGCGGCGCCGATCCGGTCCTGGCCCGCGCGCACCACGGTTCCGTGTCCAAGGACCAGCGGGCCCTCATCGAGGACGACCTCAAATCCGGCCGGCTGCGGTGTGTTGTAGCCACGTCATCCCTGGAACTCGGCATCGACATGGGTGCCGTGGACCTGGTCGTCCAAGTCGAGTCGCCGCCGTCGGTGGCCAGCGGACTGCAACGGGTAGGCCGCGCAGGCCACCAGGTGGGTGAGATTTCCGAAGGCGTGCTCTTCCCCAAGCACCGGGCAGACCTCGTCCACACAGCGATCACCGTGGAACGGATGTTGAGTGGGAAGATCGAACGCCTCCACGTTCCCGCCAACCCCTTGGACATCCTCGCCCAACAAACAGTCGCCGCCACCGCGTTGGGAAGCATCGAGGTTGAAGACTGGTTCGCCACCGTGCGCCGTTCCGCGCCCTTCGCCACCCTGCCCCGCTCCGCTTTCGAAGCCACCTTGGACCTCCTGGCCGGCCGGTATCCCTCGGATGAATTCGCCGAGCTCCGGCCGCGCATCATATGGGACAGGAACGCCGGCACCATTGAAGGCCGCCCAGGAGCACAGCGCCTTGCCGTGACCTCGGGCGGAACCATCCCGGACCGCGGACTCTTCGGCGTCTACATCATCGGCACCGAAGGCTCTGGTTCCGGCTCTGGCGGCACTCCTTCTGCTGGCGGCGCCCCGGAACCGTCCGCACAGGAGCCCAGTCCGGCGTCGCGCGCTGCCAAAGGCGGCCGACGCGTCGGCGAACTCGACGAAGAAATGGTTTACGAATCACGCGTCGGGGACATCTTCGCCTTGGGTGCCACGAGCTGGAAGATCGAGGACATTACGCATGACCGTGTCCTCGTCTCGCCCGCCTTCGGCCAGCCCGGAAAACTTCCCTTCTGGAAGGGCGATTCCTTGGGCCGTCCGGTGGATCTCGGGCGCGCGCTGGGTGCATTCGTGCGCGAGCTCTCCACTTCGGACCAAGGGCCCGCGCTGGAACGCTGCAAGGCCAGCGGTCTGGACGACTTCGCCGCCGGCAACCTGCTGCAGTATCTGAATGAGCAAAAGCAGGCCACGGAAGTGGTTCCGAATGACCGTACGCTCGTGGTCGAACGGTTCCATGACGAACTCGGCGACTGGCGGGTGGTGCTGCACAGCCCCTTCGGCATGCCGGTCCACGCACCGTGGGCCCTCGCCGTCGGGCAGCGGCTCCAGCAGCGCTACGGGCTGGACGGCTCCGCAATGGCCGCCGACGACGGCATCGTACTGCGCGTGCCGATGATGGAAGACGAACCTCCCGGAGCGGAGCTGTTCCTCTTCGACCCGGAGGAACTCGAGCAGATCGTGACGGCGGAGGTTGGCGGCAGCGCCCTGTTCGCATCGCGCTTCCGTGAATGCGCTGCCCGCGCATTGTTGCTGCCGAGGCAGAATCCGGCGAAAAGGCAGCCGCTGTGGCAGCAGCGGCAACGTTCAGCGCAATTGCTGGACGTCGCTAAGAAATACCCTTCCTTCCCCATCGTTCTCGAAACCGTGCGCGAGTGCCTGCAGGACGTCTACGACCTCCCCGCTTTGAAAGACATTGCCGCTTCGATCGAGCGCCGCGAACTGCGCTTGGTACAGACCACTACCCAGCAGCCCTCCCCCTTCGCCAAGTCATTGCTCTTTGGCTACGTGGCGCAGTATCTGTACGAGGGCGATTCACCGCTCGCCGAACGCCGGGCCGCGGCTCTGGCCCTCGACTCCACACTCCTGAATGAGCTCCTGGGCAGGGTGGAACTGCGCGAACTCCTGGACGCCAAAGTCATTGAGGCCACCGAGCTCGAGCTCCAACGGCTGGCAGCGGACCGGCAAGTCCGTGGCATGGAAGGCGTCGCGGACTTGCTGCGCTTGCTGGGACCCCTGAGCGTGGAAGAAGTGGCTGCCCGTTTGCAGCCCGAAGAAGGAGCGGGTGGTTCCCCGGATCTGGCGGCGTCGCACCTCGCTGCCGCCTCGCACCTGGCTGCTTTGCGGAAGGCCAACCGCGCTCTCACCGTGACCCTCAGCGGCGTGGAGCGATTCGCGGCCATCGAGGACGCAGCCCGGCTCCGGGATGCCATTGGGGTTCCACTTCCCATGGGCGTCCCTTTGGCCTTCATCGAACCCGTCCATGACCCGCTCGGCGACCTCGTCTCCCGTTACGCACGGACCCACGGGCCCTTCACGGCCGAAGAAGCCGCGGCCAGGCTGGGACTCGGTGTCGCCGTCGTAAGCACTGCCCTGAAACGCTTGGCAGCGGATGGCAGGGTGGTGGAAGGTGAGTTCCGTCCGCACCCGAGAGTGCCTGAACCGGTTCCCGGTGAGGCACCTGCGTCGCCCGAGGCGGCGGTGGCGCCGGAGGTGCCCACTGTTCTCCCGGGCAGCGAGTGGTGCGACTCGGAGGTGCTACGCAAGCTCCGGCGTCGTTCCTTGGCCGCGCTGCGCGCCGAAGTTGAACCGGTGGACGCTGCCGCGTACGGCCGGTTCCTGCCCGCCTGGCAAAACGTATCCGTGCCCGCGGCCGGCCGCTCCCGCGGCGCCCCCGCACTGCGTGGGCTGGACGGCATCATGACCGCCATCGACCAGCTATCCGGCGTGCCCGTTCCGGCGTCGGCCTGGGAGCCCTTGGTGCTGGCCAGCCGGATCTCCGACTACCAGCCAGCCATGTTGGATGAACTCATGGCCGCAGGTGAAGTCTTGTGGTCCGGTGCCGGATCGTTGCCTGGGAACGACGGTTGGATCAGCCTCCACGTGGCCGAAGCTGCGGAGCTGACCCTCAACCCGGATCCTGAATTCGAGCCCGGCGACGCCCAGCTCCGCCTCTTGGAGCATCTGCAGACCGGCGGGGGCGCCTATTTCTTCCGGCAGCTCACCGAGGTTGCGGGCGGCATGGATACGGTACTAAGCGACGACGCCGTGGTGGCCGCCCTATGGGATCTAGTCTGGGCCGGCCGCATCACGGGCGACACCTTCGCCCCGGTCCGCGCGATGATTGCCGGGGGCCGCACCGCGCACAAGCAGCCTGCCCGGCCGCCGCGTGCGAGGTCCCTGCGGATGAGCAGGCTCGGCCGTTCGCATGGCACGGGGCTGATGCGATCGCCAGGACTCACGGGCGGACGTTACGGCTCGGTCACCGGAGCAGCTCCGGCTCCCGCGCTGGCCGTTGGCCGCTGGTCGGCGTTGCCGGCTCCTGAGCTCGACCCCACTATCCACGCGCGCGGTACCGCCGAACTCCTCCTCGACAGGTACGGCGTAGTGACCCGCGGCTCCGTCATGGTGGAGAACATCGTGGGCGGATTCGGGCTGATGTACAAGGTCTTGGCCCGCCTGGAGGAAGCCGGCCGGTGCCGCCGTGGCTACTTCATCGAGCACCTGGGAGCCGCCCAGTTTGCCGTTCCCGCCACGGTGGACCGCCTGCGCTCCTTCACGGAAGATGCCCAACTCGCCAAAGCCGAGCCTGTCGCCTTGGCCCTTGCCTCTACGGATCCGGCCAACCCGTACGGCGCCGCCCTCCCCTGGCCCGCGCTGGCCGTCGACGCCGGATCGGGTCACCGTCCGGGACGGAAGGCCGGAGCCTTGGTGGTAATGGTCGACGGCGCCCTGATCCTGTACGTTGAGCGCGGCGGGAAGACCCTACTGACCTTCAGCCACGATGACGCTGTCCTGGCGGCTGCCGCTGCCGCCTTGGTGGGCGTGGTGCGCCGGGGCGCCGTGGACAAATTGATCATGGAGAAAGTCAACGGCCATGACCTCTTGGACACTCCAGTGGCTTTTGCCCTTGCCGCGGCCGGGGCGTACTCCACGCCGAAGGGCTTGAGGATCCGTGCCTGAGGTGGGGATCCGTGCCTGAGGGCGACTCGATCTGGCGGGCCGCCGCGGAGCTGCACAAGGCCCTTGGTGGCCAGACCCTCGTTTCCTCCGACTTCCGGGTGCCCAGATTCGCCACGCTGAACCTGGCCGGATGGACCGTGTCCGGGGTAGTGCCGCGGGGAAAACATTTGCTCATGCGATTGCTGGGGCCTGCTGAAGCCGGGACGGCGGATGCCGGAGCCCTCCAAGAGGCCGCGCCCGCCATGCCAGGATCGGTACGGGCCGGACCGGACACGCCTGGATCCACCGATGCCGGCCCACCGCGCCGCGCCCTGACCATCCATTCGCACCTGAAAATGGAGGGAAACTGGCAGGTCTATGCTCCCGGCGGCCGCTGGAGGAAACCCGGCCACACGGCCAGGTGCGTCCTCCGCACGGCGACTGCCGACGTCGTCGGCTTCTCGTTGGGAATCCTGGAAGTGATCCCCACGCCGGACGAGGCCCGTGCGGTGGGGCACCTTGGGCCGGATCTCCTGGGGCCGGACTGGGACGCTGAAGAGGCCCTTCGTCGGCTGCGAGCCGCGCCGGACACTCCGATCGGCGTCGCGCTGTTGGACCAGAGGAACCTCGCCGGCATCGGCAATATCTACCGCTGCGAAGCGTGTTTCCTGGCCGGCGTGCATCCTGCCGCACCCGTATCGGCTGTCCCGGATCTGGCGGGGATGCTCGAGGAAGCCAAAATCCTGCTCGAGGCCAACCTGGGACATGGACCTAGGACGACCCGCGGCCCGCGAGCCCTGCGTCCCGGATACTGGGTATACCGCCGTGAGCACAAGCCGTGCCTTCGCTGCGGTACGCCCATTCGCCGCGACCTGCTAGGGCCGGCGTCGGGGTTGGAAGACCGGGACATCTACTTCTGCCAGGACTGCCAGCCCGGACTTTGACGCTGCCCGACTCGCCTGGCGACACGGGAATTCCTTGGCGCTGCGGAAATTCCGGAGGCGTCAGGAAATTTGCGCGTCGTCAGGAAGAATCCGCGTCACGGCCCTGCGAGCACCTCTTCCGGGGCACTCTGAGGAGCCTTCGCCGGGACCGTGAACATCGGCAACAACAGCTGAACCACCGGCCCAATGGCCAACGCGTAGACAACAGTTCCCACGCCGACGGATCCGCCAAGCAGCCAACCCACACCGAGCACAACAACCTCGATCAAGGTCCGGGACAAGCGCACCGACCAACCCGTGCGGCGGGCAAGCCCCGTCATGAGTCCGTCGCGGGCACCCGGGCCGAGCCGAGCGCCGATGTAGCAAGCAGAGGCTATGCCGTTGAGGACCACGGCACCAACGAGCATGGCGATCTGACCACCCAAATGCGAGAAGACTGGGATCAGGGCCAGGCCGATGTCCGCGAAGACGCCCACCAGCACGGCGTTGGCGAGGGTTCCGAAGCCGGGCATCTGCCGCAGCGGGATCCAGAGGAGCAGTACGAGGAAGCTGACAACCACCACCACGGTGCCGATGCTCCATCCGATCTTTCCCGCGACGCCTTGGTGGAACACATCCCAAGGGTCCAGGCCAAGGCCGGCCCGGATGAACATGGCCAGGGAAACCCCGTACATTGCGAGGCCGATCAGGAGTTGGGTGATTCTGCGGGTCATCATGAAACCATGCTCCCGAAAACTGGCATTGCTTTCCATAGCCAGTTTGCAATACTGGACTTATGCCCGGATCCCTGAACCCCACAGCCATGGTGCGTCTCCTCGGCCCGTGGAACACTGGCGCCGCTCCTGCCTATCGCGAGCTTGCCGACGTCGTACGCCTTTTGGTGATGGACGGGCGCATCCCGCTGGACGTCGCCCTGCCGAGCGAGCGCGCACTTGCGGTCACTTTGGGCGTCAGCCGGACCACCGTCACCGCCGCCTATGCCAGCCTTCGCGAGCAAGGATTCCTCAGCGGCGGGCAGGGCAGCCGGGGCCGGACGGGAATTCCGCACCGGACGGTTCCTGTCAGCGGACCGGGACTGGCCGTTCCGGATGGGATTCTTGACCTCGCATACGCTTCACTACCGGCCACGGGCGAGGTGGTGCACCGGGCTTTTGCCGATGCGCTGGTTGATCTCCCCGCGCTGTTGCCGAGTTTCGGTTACGACGCCGTCGGCCTTCCGCCCCTCCGGGAAGCCATCGCGGACCGCTACACAGCGGCCGGTATCCCCACCACGGCAGCGCAGATTCTGGTGACTTCCGGCGCTCAGCATGCGCTGAACATCATCCTGAAGACCCTGGCCGGGCGACAGCAGAAGGTACTCGTCGAGCACCCCAGCTACCCCAACGCGCTCGATGCCATCCGCACTTCGGGCTCACGCACGGTGCCGGTCCCGATGCCGCCTGCCGCGGAGCCGACGTCGGGCGGTGATCCCGCCTCGGGCGGCTGGGACATCGAGGGCATGGTGGCGGCGATGCGCCACCAACGCCCGGCCATGGCCTACCTTGTGCCGGACTTCCACAACCCCACAGGGCGGATCATGTCCAACCTCCAGCGCCGCCGCCTAGTCCGCGAGGCGGCAGGTACGGGCACTGTACTGGTGGTGGACGAGACGCTGCGGGAGCTGAACCTCGACGCCGTCGCGACCTCGCCGCTCGCGGCCTTCAGTCCGGCGGTGGTGACCATCGGTTCGCTCAGCAAATCGCATTGGGCCGGGCTCCGGACCGGGTGGATCCGCGCTGAGGAAGACTTGATCAGCCGCTTCGTGCAGACCCGGACAACGATGGATCTGGGTGGGCCCGTCGTCGAGCAATTGGCCGCCGCGCGGCTGGTCCGCGCCTTCACCGAACCGCTGGACGCCAGGCTTGAGGAACTGCGACGGAACCGGGAAACGCTCCTTGGGCTACTCGCCGAACACCTGCCCGATTGGCACGTGGAACGGCCGCGAGGCGGGCTGACGGCATGGTGCAGGCTGCCGACGGCGTCAAGTACCGCGCTCACCGTCGTCGCCCCGGATTTCGGGTTGCGACTGGCGGCCGGGCCGCGTTTCGGGGTCGGTGGGGCCTTCGAGCACTTCATGCGCGTCCCGTACACGCTCGCGCCGGCCCAGCTCGAGACGGCGGTGCTTGCACTGCGGGATGCCCAGGCCAGGATCGACGCGTCGCCGCAACTCCGGAGGACCTTGAAGGCACCCAAGGAAGCGGCCGCCGTTGCGTAAATCCCGCCGTCGCCGCAGCCTCCGCGGGCCCAACTGACTCGCACTTGTTGTCGTTTTGAGGGCTCAGAACGACGTTAACTGCGAGTTAGTTGGGTTGCCCGGCACCCATACGCTGCTTGGCGGTGTTGCTCCCCGGGCCGACCGGGACATGCGAGGTGGCTTTGGCCAGGCCAAACTGCGGCATGCCGTTGTAGACCACCTCAATTCCCGACGCCGGCACCTGATAGGTTTCGTGCCACACGCCAATGTCACCACTTCCTGCGACTTCCTTCATGAAACGCCGCCATGGCCCCAAATGCGGCGAATCCTTGTCCGCAGCGAAGCGCCTGAGATGCTCAGGGCTCTCCCAATAGCTAAGCAGCATGGTGGTGCGCCCGAACCACTGTTCGCAGCCGAGCATTCCGGACTCGGGATGTGATGTCAGATGGCGGAGCATGGTGGGCATTGCCGATGCCACGCGCGCCACCTTGCCGATCTTCCACCAACGGTTGGCCCGCATTCCGATGAGGAAAACGGTAACTGATTCGCGCCCAGCGTCCGCCGTGAAGCGTCCCGGGAAGATTTCCTGTGCCATGTGAATCCTTCGGTCTGGGAACCGTGACTCAAGTTCCGCCTATCAGGTTTAATAACATCGTTACGAAACAATGTTATGAAACACTTGAAAGCATGGCAAGACCCATCGTTCATGACCAGCTTGTCCGGCAGCGGCTTCTTGAGGTAACGGCCGAACTCGTGGATCGTGATGGCCCCGCGCGGGTAACGCTCCGCGACGTTGCAGCAACCGCCCACACTTCGACCACCGCGATCTACTCACTTTTCGGCGGCAAGGCACAGTTGCTGACGGCCGCCGTCGACGACGGATTCCGTTCCTTCGGCGACTCGCAACGGTCCGCCGAAAGCGGTGGGCTTCGAGGCCTGGGCCTCGCCTACCGCTCCTGGGCCCTGGACCATCCAGCCCTGTATCGGCTCATGTTTGGCGGCGCCCTTGCCACCTACGTGGACTGCAGCCCGACGCCGGCCGTTGCCTCGGAGGCCATGCTTCCGCTCGTCGAAGCAGTGAGCGCCGCACAGGAAGGGGGAACTATTCGCCGCGATGATGCCGCAACGATCGCCATGTCCGTCTGGGGACAAGTCCACGGACTCGTGAGCCTGGAACTGGCGAACATGGACGACCCCGGAACCGATTGGGAAGGGATCTACGACGCGGCCTTGGATGCCGTGTCACGCGGCTGGGCAGCCTAACCCACTTCGTTCCATGACGCCCGAATTGCCATGCGACGCGCAGATGGCCTGGCGATAGCGCAGTTCCCGCATCGCCAGACCACCTCCGCGTCGGCCAGCGTTTTCCGCGTCGCCGCCTTTACGCGTACACCGTCTCCAAGAACCCACCCCAGGCCTTGGCGGTCAGTTCGGAGTCGCTATTGCCGCTGAAATCGTGCACGGTCATGCCCACGGGGGCGCCGAAGGAGTTGCGTCCGAAGAAGCGGTACAGAGTGTCGGCCGTGCGCAGGCCCAGGAAGTGCTGGTTGGAGAAGTCAACTTCCCCACTTAGCCGCCCGACGCCGTCGACCTCCACCTCAACAGGTGAACCCTGCGGAACGCCGTCCAAGCCGAGTGCCTTCTTCAGCTTCACGAACCCGTCGGAGGTCTGCGAGGCCGCCGGGCCTTGGATGTCCGTGAAGACCACGGGCTTGCCGTCGAAGTACTGCAGGTATTGGCCCAGGGTATGAAGGTAGAACTCGGTGTGCTTGCTGGCGCCGTCGTACTGCTCTTCCCAGTTGTCCGCGAAGATGCCGCTGTGGACGTAGTGCAGTTTGGCCCGGCCGCCGTCGAGCGGTTCCAAGACGTGTTCGAGCTGGTTGAACCAGCCGTCCGGCCCCTCCATCCGGGTCACGAGGTGGCTGGGGTATTCGTCCACGGTTTTCACGGCCGGCCACTCATCGGTGGGGAACATCCACGCCGAGGTGTCCTGGGTGACAGCCTGCCAGGCCCGTTCAGGAGTGCCGGGCAGTTCGGTGTCGGCCACGATTTCGAATTCACGGTTATCAGTCATTGTCCTGTTCCTTTTCCGGAGAGTGCTGCGTGTTTGTCTTGAGTGCGGGATGAAGTACGACGACGAGGCGGTGCTTGCGTGCGCCGCTCACTGTTTCGGTCGAAGCGCCAGTTCCGCCGTCGTGGTACTTGTCCACGAGGCGGGTCACCGCGACGCCGAGTTCCTCGGCAAAAGCGGCGCGGTCCGACGCCGAACGGAAGGTGATTTCGCCGTCGATCGCGAAACTCGCAAGCTTCTTTTTGGCCGCGGCGGCGCCCGCTATCAGCTTGCCCATCTCCTGGACCGTCCGGGCCGCGAGGGCCAGAAGCCAGAAGGCAGAAAAGCGGTCCGAGAAGCGTCGGGGATCCGGGGCGACAGACGCGAGCGCCACCGGCGAGATCAGGTACGACGCCGCCGTCGCGCGCAAAACGCGTTCGGTGACGTTGCCCTTCTTCCGCTCCTCCACAAGCTCGACGAGCCCATGACGTTCCAGCGCCTTGAGATGGTAGTTGACCTTCTGCCGGGGCAGGCCCACCTTGACCGCCAGTTGCGTTGCGGAACCGGGCTCGGCCAGCTCCTGCAGAATGCGGGTGCGGATCGGGTCCAGCGACGCTTCCGCCGCAGCGGGGTCCTCGATCACTTCGATGTCCAACATGGTTCCATTGTGCCTACCGACAACTTTTCTTGTCAAGAACTTTTTTGTCGTCGGCGCTCGCCGGCGTCCACAACTAGCGCCCCCGGTAGAATGGACCGGTGATGCAATCCCCCCTTCCAGTGCGCGACGGCGTCAACGCCACCCGTCTGCGCCTCCCGGATGAGGGACCGTGGGACACCGCGATGGACTACATGATGCACCGCTGGGGCCACATCGATCCCCAAGGCATCGAGGACAGGTTCGACGCCGGCGAAATTGTCGGCGAGGGCGGCGCGGCCCTTGACCGCCAGACTCCCCTCGAAGAACACACCTTCATTTGGTACTACCGCACCCTCCCGCCGGAGACGCGCATGCCCGTGGAGATCGACATCCTGCACCAAGACGAGCACCTCCTAGTAGTGGACAAGCCCCACTTCCTGCCCACCACCCCGGGCGGCACCTACATCCAGGAATCGGCGCTCGTCCGGCTCCGGAACCAGCTAGCCTTGCCGGACCTGATCCCGATGCATCGCCTCGACCGGATGACCGCCGGTGTACTCTTGCTCTCCACCAATCCGAAGACCCGCGGCAAGTACCAGGTGCTCTTCGAAAAACGCCAGGTGCAAAAGGAGTACGAGTGCGTCTCGGCAGCCGCACCCGCCGCCGGCTTTCCCGCCGTCAGGTTCCCCGCCGTAGTGCGCAACCGCATGACCAAATCCCGCAGCTACCTCCTCGCCGAAGTCATCGACGGCGAACCCAACGCGGAAACGCGCATTGAGCTGCTGAGAACGTTCGACGGCGGGGCTCACGACGGCGGCCCGCCTCGCCGCGCGCTGTACAGGCTCGAGCCCCACACCGGAAAGACCCACCAGCTCCGGGTGCACATGGCTTCGCTCGGACTGGGAATCGTGAACGACGCGTTCTACCCCGAGCTCCTGGACAAGGCCCCGGACGACTACTCCAAGCCCTTGCAGTTGCTCGCCCGCGGCATCCGCTTCGTGGACCCCATCAGCAAGCAAGCCGTGGAATACCGAAGCCGCCTCGAGTTAAGCGAAGCCCGCCCGGCATGACCCCGCCCAAACCCAAACGCTCCCTCAGGTATGGGGGCCCAAACCCAAACGCTCCCTCAGGTATGGGGGCCCAAACCCCCAACCCTCCCTCAGGTATGGGGGCCCAAACCCCCAACCCTCCCTCACCTCTGGCGCCCTTTCCCCCAACCCTCCCTCACCTCTGGCGCCCTTCCCCCCAACGCTCGCTCACTTGAAATTAGGGACATGTCCACCCTTGCTCATATCTGCAGGAGGGCTGACCGCAAGGGCGGCATATCTGCAGGAGCGTCCGGCCAAACACCCACATATGTGATCGAGGATCGGGGTGGACACCCGGTGCGGCGCCGAAACCAAGGTGTGTTCCGCACCCAGAGCGAGCCGGGCGTATAAGCTCAATCTTGCCGGCCCGGCAACCGCGGGCGGTGTTCGATCTCGCGAAAAGGAACCCCATGGCCCACGCTGAAAACGAAGTCTCGATCAACCGCCCCGCAAACGACGTCTACGCCTTCTTGGCGGACGGGCTGAACAACAAGCTCTGGCGTCCGGCCGTCAAGACTGTTGCCCTGGCGAGCGGCGAAGCAGGCGCCCTGGGTGCCGTGTACTCCCAGACCATGGCAGGCCCCGGCGGCCGTTCGATCGACGGCGATTACGAAATCGTCACAGCCCAGCCGGGCAAGCGCCTCGATTTCCAGGTGATTGCCGGCCCGGCCCGTCCAACTGGATCCTTCACCCTGGACGAAACCGACGGCCGCACCACGGTGCGATTTGCCTTGGACCTCCAGCCCAAGGGCTTCATGAAACTCATGGGATCCATGATCACCAAGACCATGGAATCGGAAGTCGGACAGCTTGGACAGCTTAAGACTGTTCTTGAAGAGGGCCCCGCCTGACGCTTCCCCGGCAGCGCGGCAACGGGGCCCAAAGTGAACACGCAACGCGTGACTATGCCTCCGGCATCATGCCAAGTTGAACCATCATTCCGGCGACATCAGGGTGGGCGCTGAACGAGGTGATCTTGCCGTCCCGGACTGAGACAAAGTAGGTGCCTGTGCCTTTGACGCTCTTTCCTGTTGCAGGCACTTCCATACCTCCAACTACGAGGGGGCCGGTATTCGTTCCGGTGAATTCGACTTCAGCGGCTACGGCGTCCTCAGTTACCACGCGGTTGATGCTGCGGACGTGCATATCGGGAAATGCGGTGAACCATGTCTCCATGTACTGCCGCACCTGGTCCGTCGAGTGCAGGGCATCGGGCAGAGACACGTCCGACAGCGTGAAATCATCCGCGAACATGTCAGCAAAGTCGTCGGCATTGTGCTGGTCCCAGGCCGCCATGCCCCGTTCATCCAGCTGCCGAACTTCTTCGATCAACATCACGTACCTCCCTAAACTCGGCCCCGACAGGGAGAGCCGGGACCCTGTTTTTTGATCTTAGGACGGGCGTGTGGCAGCGACAATGACCTACGGAAACCATCGGTTCCCCGAGCCAGTCAGGGCCCGAACACGCTCCGAAACACGCCTGCCGTCTCGGCACTGAACAGCACAAATTCCACGAGTTCCAGCCTACTGGAGCTTTCGGCGCCGACCCGGCCGACGACGTCGAGCGCTACAGTGGCGACCTCGCGCGCGTCCCAGCCGTAGACTCCCGCGCTGACCGCAGGGAAGGCAACGGAACGCGCTCCGAGGGACACTGCCACCTTCAGGCTCTCGCGGAAACACGACGCCAAAAGTTCCGGATCGTTCTGGCCGGCATGCCGGTTGGGACCAACGGTGTGGATCACCCATCGGGCAGGCAATTTGAAGCCGGGAGTGGCCACGGCCTGGCCCACCGGCAGGCCATGCGGGTACCGCTCGCGCACTTCCATGCATGCCGCGAGGAGCTCGCGGCCGGCGGCGCGGTGGATGGCGCCGTCGACTCCGCCGCCGCCCATCAAAGATGAGTTGGCCGCGTTGACGATCGCGTCGACGTCGCGCGTGGTGATGTCACCTTGCAGGATCTCGAGCCGCATGGCGCCAGTCTTCCACGGCACTCCGGCGAATGCACCAAAGTGGGGTAATTTGAGGCCATGGACATCACCACTGCTGAAGGCTGGGGAGCCGCGATCTATTTCTGGATCATCCCCATGGTGGTGGGCAACGCGATCTTGCCACCCATACCCTCCGGGATGCTCGTGATCACCGGCGGCGCGCTGGCCGCTGAGGGCCGGGTCAACCCGTGGCTGTTGGGTTTGTTGGCCGCCGGTGCGTCCTGGCTGGGCGACATCCTCGTTTTCCAGCTCTTCAAGCGCCGGCTGGGACATGTCCTGGACCGCTGGGCTTGGGGCCGCAAAGTCCACCGCGGCATCCATCAGGCCATAGCCAAGGCCGGCCGCTCGTCCACTTACGGCGCGATCATCGGCGGCCGGTTCATCCTGGGAGGGCGGCTCGCAGCGTCGGCAGCTGCGGGAATCGCCGAGGTTTCCTCGCGCGGGTTCAGCCTCTGCGCCGGCTTGGGCGGCCTGTTGTGGGCGGCGTGGCAGACCGGACTGGGTTACTTTGCGGGCTCGACGACGAAGCTTCCGTTCTGGGCAAGCTCCCTGATCGGCGTCGGCGCGGGACTGCTGATCGGCATCGTCGTGGGCGTGATCGTCACGCGCAAACGGGGCGACCGCTCGCCGGTGGACGAGCCGGGCGAGCCGCCGCACCTTTAGGCGCTGCCGCCGTCGGACTCAGATCGGCGACCATTTCCCCCGCTTGCGGCGCAGCACGTAAAGGTTCCCTGTGAGCGCCACGCGTTCGACGGCGTCGCGCATCATGGCTGCCGACGCGCGGGCCTCGCTGTTCTCACCAGGATAGTCGCGCGGCTCCACGAGGAAGCGAAGGCTGATCTGGGCGACGCCACCAACAATGTCCAGCTGATTGGATTCGACATGGTGCCGCGTTTCCAAGGCCTCAAGCGCTGCGGCCATCACCGACTCCGGCGGATTGCCTGGCTTGAGCCCGGTGATCTTCAACTTGGTCTGGAACGAAGGCATCCCCCAACCCTAAACGCTCGCTCACGTATGGCGCCCCCACCGGAAACGCTCGCTCACTTGATCTGAGCGAGCGTCGCGGGAAACACCCACATAAGTGATCGAGCGTCGGAAGGGAGGGGAACCCGCTAGCCGGTGTTGCGGAGGCCGGCGGCGACACCGTTGACGGTGATGAGCATGGCCCGCTGGAGGCGTTCGTCGATCTCGGCGCCGGAAATGGAGGCTTCGCGGACGCGGCGCAACAACTCCACCTGCAGGTAGCTGATGGGGTCGAGGTATTGATCGCGGATTTCGAGGGAGCGCTTGAGTGTCGGCTGGGCTTCCAGGAGCTCGGTCTCGCCGCTCAGGAGCTCCACCTCGGCAACCGTAAGATCGTATTCAGCGCGGATCGCCTTGAAGAGGTGGTGCAGCTCTTCCGGAACCAAAGAGGACACATAGTGCCCGGCGATGTCCATGTCCGTCTTGGCCAGGGTCATCTCCACGTTGGAAATCACGGACCGGAAGAAGTGCCAGCGCTTCATCATCTCGGCGAGCTCGGCCGTGTTGCCTGCCTCGCGGGCGGCCTTGAGACCCGATCCCACGCCGAACCAGCCCGGCACGATCTGACGCGACTGCGTCCAACCGAAGACCCACGGGATGGCCCGGAGACCACCCAGTCCTGCGCCGGAATCGGGGCGCTTGGAGGGCCGCGAGCCGATGTTCAGGGATCCGAGCTGCTCCACCGGCGTCGACGCCAGGAAGTAGGCGGGCAGGTCCGGATCGTCGATGAGCGTGCGGTACTGGGCAAACGCGGCATCGGAAATGATCTCCATGACCTGGCCGTAGCGTTCGCGCTCGTCGTCGGAGGTGCGCGGGGTGCGGTGCAGCGCGGAACCCTGCATCACGGCGGCCAGGGAGAGTTCCAGGTTTTCTCGGGCGAGCTCCGGCAGGGAGTACTTGTCCGAGATGACTTCGCCTTGCTCGGTGAACTTGATGGCGCCTTCGAGCACGCCGTTGGGCTGGGCCATGATGGCGTCGTAGGTGGGTCCGCCGCCACGGCCTACGGAACCGCCTCGGCCATGGAACAGCCGGACGTTGACGCCGTGTTTGGCGGCGACGTCGCGCAACTTGCGCTGGGTTTTGTGGATCTCCCATTGGCTGGTCATCACGCCGGACTCCTTGTTGGAGTCCGAGTAGCCGAGCATGATCTCCTGGACATCCCCACGCAACCGGACGAGCTCGCGGTAAGACGGATCCGAGAGCAGCAGGTCCACGATTTCCGCCGAGGCACGCAGCTCTTCCACGGTTTCCAGGAGCGGGGCGAAACCGATCTTGGCATAAGGAGCCGAGCCGAAGAGATCGATCAGCCCGGCTTCGCGTGCCAGCACCGCGGCGGCCAGGACGTCGTCCGCGCCGCGCGTCATGGAGATGATGTAGGTTTCGACGACGTCCGGACCGTACGTCTGGAGGGCGTGGCGGATGCTGCGGAAGACGTCGTACGTGCGGTCGCCGTCGCCGTCGAGCTTGATGGGGTGGCCGGAGAGCGGGCGGCGCGAAGCCAGCTCCGCGCTCAGCCGCTCGAAGCGTTCGGCGCGGCTCAACTCCCCGTAGGGAGTGCCGACGCCGAGCCTATCCACCAACTGCCCGACGGCGTCGTGGTGGTAGTCGGCATGCTCACGGATGTCGAGGGTCGCCAGGTGCAGCCCGAAGGAGGCGATCGCGCGGCGGACGCGGGCCAGGGCGCCGTCGGCCACGAGCGCGGCCGAGTGCTTGCGCAGCGAGGCTTCCAGCAGCTCGAGTTCGGCCAGCAGCTCCGAGGTTGAGGCGTAGTCGCGGCCGGCTTCGTGGTAATTGGACGCAGCCACGCGGCGGCCGGTATTGATGAGCTTGGCCTTGATGCACGTCAGTTTGAGGCGGTACGGCTCCTGCGCGTTCAGCTCAAGGATGCGCTTGTCCAAGCCAGGCAGGTTCTTGAGGTCGACGGCGATCGAGTCCAGGAGGTCTTCTTCCGCATCCACCAATGCGGTGGAGTTGGAGAGGACTGAAATCAGTTCGTCGATCATCGAGATGCTGATCCGGACGGCATGCTGGTTCTGAAGCTGCAGGATTTCGCGCGTGACCGAAGCGGTGACATTCGGGTTGCCGTCGCGGTCTCCGCCGATCCAGGAACCGAAGCGGATGGGGGCGTTCTGCGCGGGCAGGACCACGCCGTGCTCACCGAGCAGTTCGGTAAGGTCCGTGAGCATTTCCGGCATGGCGTCGGTCAGGATGCTGCTCAGGTAGTAGATGGCGTTGCGGGCCTCGTCCACCGGGGAGGGACGGACTTGGCGCAATTCGTCCGTTTGCCACATCTGGTCGATGATCTCGGCGAGTTGGCGGTCCTGGCGCCGGCGGGCGGCCGTGCCCTCAAGGGTGGATTCGGCCAGCAAGTCCGAGAGCTTACGGATCTTGTCCAGCACCGAACGGCGGGAAGCCTCGGTGGGGTGCGCAGTGAAAATGGGGCGAACGTCCAGCTCATTGACGACGTCCTGCAGGGCCTGGGTTCCCGCCTCATCGGCGATCTCGGCCACGGCTTTGGCCAACCAGCCGTCCTTTTCCTGGCGTGTGCGCAGTCCGCGGACGCGGTGCACTTGCTCGGCGGCGTTGGCGAGGTGGAAATAGAAGGCAAAGGCGCGGACCAGCTCAGTGGCTTCCTCAAGCGGCAATGAGGCAAGCAGCTCGCGGACCTGGGCGACGACGTCGTGCGCGCTCCACGGGCCGGTGGCGTCAGCGCCGCCCCGGGCGGCTTCCTTGGATTCCTTGGTGAGCAGGCGCACCTGCTCGACAAGCTGCAGCAGCTCCGGGCCGTGCTGGCGGACCAGCGACTCTCCGAGAAGCGTGGAGACGCGGCGGACGTCGGCCCGGAGTTCCGCGGCAAGGTCGGTGCTGAGATGTGCAGTGTCAACCATGAAAAATACCTTCTGGCGTTGGGTGTGGCCCGTACACTGCGCTGGATACTGTGAGCCGGATTACTAATATTCCTAGGGAATCTTACCCGCAGCCGCTCCGGCGGTGGCAATCGGTCTCAAATGTTGTCGCCCCGTCCGCTTCCGCACCCGCCTCACGCCCAACTAGCTCGCAGTAGTTGTCGTTTTGGGGGCTCAAAACGACACCTAATGCGAGTCAGTTTGGTCACCGTGCCCACGCCCGGCGGAGCGCGTCCCAATGCCCGTCACCCAAGAGGCTGGCGGGCGTGACGGAAACTGATGCCGCACCGCCGTCGGCCGCGAGACGCAAGGTCCGCTCCAGCTCGTCCGGAGAGATGGAACCATCCCCGGACCACAGTCCGATAGACAGGGAGTACCGCGTCCCTGCGCGCTGCCGCAGCGCCTTGACGAGCTGTTCCGTCCCCGGTGATCGCTCGTTGTTCAGGCCCACGTACTCCCACACATGGATCCGGTCCAGCTGCTCCAAGAGGAGGTCATAGTCCTGGCCACTGTCCGCACGGTCCGCACTGGCGGACACGCTCGGAGAGCGGACGTCCATGTCCAGGTCCACCCCAAAAGGTTCGACGGCGGAGCGGACCTTGCGCAAGATGTCCGCCATGGCGTGCGTGCGCCAAGTGGTCACGTCCGCGGCGGCAGTGTCTATGGTTCCGTCCGCGCGGCGGGGCCAATCGCTCCGGTGCATGGCTGATGTGAAGTCCTGCAGATCGTCCGGGCCGAAAGTGTATTCGTCGAACATGAACTCGGTCAGGTTGACGGCGGTGGGCCTGTACCTCTTGGCAACAGCCGCCGCCAACTCCGCCAGCCTGGTACCTGCACCGCCAGTCCGAAGCGAAGAAAGACCGGCGAAGCTGCCCGAAGACTTGCCCGCGGGGTTGCGGCCAGCCAAGGAAGGATCGGCAGTGATGGCCTTGTCCAGCAGGACATCGATGGTGAGGATGATGTCCCTCTTCTGCCCTGTGCCGGATTGCTGGAGCGCCTCGATCGATTCGGCCACAAAATCGCGGCCGGTCCGTTTGACCTCGGCGGACGCGGATTCCGGATGCGTTTCCCAAGGGAAGGCGGTCCAATCGGTCCGCCCGACGGCAATGGACACGGCCGTGGCCTGCACTTGGTCGAGCCGTCCACCCAGCTGCTTCAGGTGGGCCGGGTCCTCGACCGCCACGTCTTCGAACCCAAGGTTGACCATCCGTTCGGCGGGTCGGGGCTGCCCATCCGTTGCGCAAGCGCCCAGGAGGACGGTTGTGGCAACGAGGCCGGCGAGCGCTGCAGGCCTCGCAAGTTCCACCGAAAAGCCGCTCAAGCGCGGGACATTTCGGGAGAGCCGATGCAGGAAGCAGGCACCGACACCACGCCGGTACGTTGAAGCTTGTTCCACCGTGCAGGGCTTCCCCTGAGTTCCTTGCCCACGGCACTGGCTAGCGCCAGCCCTACAAAGACCGAGTAGAGCGGCCACAACGGCAAGGTCCACACATATCGCAGATCGCGCCAGGAACGGTTCAGGCCAAGGGAGATGACAATCAGCACCAAGGAAACGAAGAGTCCCAGCCAACCTAGGATGGCGAGCACCTCGCCCGGCACGGGACCATGGCCAACCAGATACAAATACGGCAGCACCGCCAGCACCAGGAGCTGCAGGATCGGGATGATCACCATGGTGACGGTGTTGAACACCAGGAACGCGCCGAAGGACCCGTAGCGGAGGTTTCCCACCATGCCCAAGTGGATCCGGAGGGTCTGCAGGAGTCCCCGGGACCATCGGACCCTTTGCCGCCACAGCCCGCGGACGGTGGATGGAGATTCGGCATAGACCAAGGCCTTGGGCTGGAAACAAACCCGGTAGCCGGCTTTGTAGACACGCCACGTCAGCTCGAGGTCCTCGCCGAGCGAATCTTCGTGGAATCCACCCACGCTCTGGACCAATTCACGACGGAAGGCTCCCATGTTGCCGGACACGATGGGCAGGCAATGCAGGAGGGACAATGCCCTGCGCACAAGTCCTGTCCCCACGTGGCTCAGGACGGCCAGCATGCGGGTCTGTACACGGTTCAGGTTGACCGGCCTGTCGTCGCCGCACACCGCACCGACGTCCGGGTGGTCGAATGCCTGGAGCATGTGCCGAAGGGTGTCCGGTGCGAAGATCCCGTCGGCATCGACAAACATCAGGACGTCGCCGTGGGACAAGGCGATCCCGCGGTTCAACGCCGCGCCCTTCCCAGCGTTGGCCTGCGTGACAGAGCGGACCCTGTCATGCTCGGCAGCGAGAGCGGCCATGATGGCGGCCGTCTCGTCCGTGGAACCGTCATCCACCAGAATCACTTCAAACCTGCGGTACCGGCTGGCCAAGATGGACTCCACGCACTTGGTGATCACAACGGCCTCGTTATAGCCCGGGACGATCACAGACACGAGCGGTTTCTCGTCGAGCATGGTCAGCCTGTCCCTGGAAGCCCGATCGCGGTAGCGCCAATTGAAAAACATGGCCAGCGGAACATAGGCGATCTTGACTGCTCCGAAGCCTAGGATGATCAGGCCGCTGATCCGGACGAACTCCAGCAAGAACTCAAGGAAGGTCACTCAGACCATCCCTGCAATCGCGCTGTCGCGCAACTTGCGCAGGACTCCATCAACCAATTCGGGAGCCTGCGCGCTGTTGGCTCCGAATCTGGCGTTCACCTCAAGGATCACTGGGGTGCCGTCCGGCATCCGCCTGATGTCGACGTCGGCGGGTCCGGTCAGTCCCAGGACCCCGACGGCGGCAACAGCGAGGGCCGCAACATCTCCGGCTACCGGGGGCTCCACCCTTTTGACCGAGACGGCGTTGCCGACCCGCCCTTCTTTGAGCTCGGTCTTTTCAAGAACCACCACGACGTCGTCCGGGTCCCGGTCCGGTCCGTGCCGCAAAACCACCGGCGCGTACTCGGTACCGGGTGCGAAACGCTGAACGATCAGTAAGCGGTCCAGCTCGTCCCAATGTCCGGCGTCGGGAGCGTGTTCAACAAGCTGCACTCCCCTGCCGCCGCGGGAAACGCGCGGCTTGATCACTATTGAACCGCCCAAGCGGTCCATTGCGTCCTGTGCCGAGACGAAATCCACAGGGAGCCCGAATTCCGGAACGCTGATTCCGGCAGCCTTGAGCGCCGTCATGGTCAGGAATTTGTCATTCGCTGTGTGGACCGCCAAGCGCGGAGCGATCAACACCTCGACCCCGGCGCCGAACAGGGCTCGGGCCTCGGACACCTGGGGAAGTTCGTCGCTTACCGTAGGCACCACGAGGTCGACGCCCCGTTTCATTGCCAGATGGCAGAGGGTCTGCACGAAGTCCGGGGAACTGGCCGCGGGCACTACGAGCGTGTCGCTCGCCAAACCCGGGCGGACCGCTTCCATGTCCACACCCAGGACATAGTGTCCGCGTTCCATCAATTGCTTTGCCAGCGAGGACCCGGCCGGCCCGCCTACGCCGGTCACCAGAATCCTGGCCATCAGAATTCCCCCACGGCCGAGCCGAGCAGGCGCACGGGCTCAAAACCCTCGGCATAGGAGGTCTTGACCTGGGAGCCGCGGAAGGCCGCGAGACTGCGGACCCGTTCTGCGCTCATATATGGTTTGCCCTTCTGGTTCCGGTGCATGGCCACTGCATGGATCTTGACGTCCACATAGCCTTCGATATCCACGAACACGCTCGGGTTGAAATGCCGGGTGGACGACGGACTTTCAAAGCACAGGATGGAGGAATGCTGGCGCGCCGCCCGCATGGTGGCAGCATGGACGGCTTGATGGTCCTGGTGGTAGTCATTCCCGGAATGCGTAATGACGACGTCCGGCCGGAAGGTGTTCATCAAGTTTTCAATGACCTGGACCATTTCCTGCCCGTGATCTGACAGGCTCGTGTCCCGGAAGTCATGGACCTGAACCTCGGAAGCCCCCATGAAATCCGAGCCCGTGGCCGCCTCCGCCACCCGGACCGCACTATCGCCGCCCCTGCCCCCAGTGCTCATCACCACGGTCCGTACCTCATGGCCCGCGTCCACCAGCTTCGCCAGCGTGGCTCCGCACGCCAACTCCAGGTCATCCGGGTGCGCGCCGATCGCCAGGACCTTCCTGCGCTGCGTCGCCAGCGTGTGGTCGATCCGCAGGGTCGGGGCCACCAGCGCACCAATCACCACCCCGGTTCCAGCCAGAAGAACCACTACCTGCAGCCACGCCTGCTGGTCCGGGAAAAGACAGCACAACACCAAGGCCCCAATCATCCCGACGCCGAGAGCCGCCGTCGTTCTCCTCAAACGGTGAGGTGTCCTGAACTTGCGGATGAACCACTGCTGGCCCGCCGGAACCATCGCCCAATACACCGCGGCCGCGCCGACAAACACAGCAACGGCGAACAACGTTGCCTTCATTTCTCCCCTAAAAAATGCTTAGTGCCTACTACCCGCCTTCGGGCACTGCCGATGAATGAGTGAGCCGGATAGGCACTTCATGACGCCGTAGGCGTGGGGAATTTCGAGACCGGTACGTCCATCAGAAGTCGTAGTAGAAGGTGTTCGTTTCAATCCCTGTTCCACTCAAGCCATACGTCAAGGTGTGGCTATGCCAGTAGTGCGGGACGGCGACGTTGAAGGTGAACTTCAATTCGCCAGGCTGCACCGAATTCGTGGCGCAACTGATGCTGGAAGGATCCAACGGCTTTGGCGAGCAGGTCCAGCCCGCGGGAGTGGTAACGGAACTGCTCGAAATTGAGCCACGCCTGTTGAGTGAAAAGTCGGCGGTGGCCTTCCCGAGTCCACTCCCAGGCGACAGGGTGAAGACTGGTTCCAGCGTTGCCGTCGTGGGGTCCACACCCGAATCTGTGCGGCTCGCGGTACCGGTGACTTTCGCTCGATTCGGCGTGCGCGTGGGCGTCGGACGGGGCGACGGCGTCGGCGTCGAGGTTCGCGACGGCGTCGGCGAGGGGGTCGACGTCGGCACGGAAGTGGGTGCGGGCGTGGCGGACCGCGCGGGCACTGGCGCCGGAGTCGGTAACGCGAAGGGGGGCTCAGCGACCACCGGCGGCTCCGGAGCGCTCGGCCACGCCGGAAGCAGCGGCGGCTCTGGCGACGCAGAGACGACGGGCGCGGGCGCCTCGGGCTGTGCCGGCGTCGACGTCGGCCGGGGCGGCTGCGTGGTTCGTACCTCGGCATCCTGATACGCCCGTGGTGCCGGCTGGCCGGTCAGGACCTCGACGATGCCGAGGGCGCCGACCACCAGCCCCACCGCGAGCGCGGCCAAAATCGACATCACCAAGGGCTGCGAGATCCCGGCGACCCCGGAAGCCGCGGGGGCCGCAGGTAGGTGGCCCGCAACTCCCAGCCCTGAGGCTTTCCCTCCCCAGGCGGCCAATGGGACACCTGTGATCAAGGGCAGGAGCACGGCCCGCATAGTTCCCTGGACGTCCTTGAGGTCCAGCAGCACCGCCGTGCATTTGGCGCAGCCATCAAGATGGTCCCGTACTTTCGCCTCGGCCGATTTGGGCAGACCACCGCGAACATAGGTTCCCAACTGGGAGACGAATTCCGTGCAGGCGCCCTCCGGAGTCTCGCTGACATGCATCTGCAGATACTGGCGCCGAAGCCCTTCCCGCGCCCGCAAGCCAAGCGCGGAGACGGCATTGGGCGAGAGCCCCAGGATCGGAGCGACGGCAGCGGGTTTCATCCGTTCCACGTCCAAGTACCACAATGCCGCCTGCCACCGTTCCGGTAACGAGCGGAACGCGCGGGCCACCGTTTGTGATTCGAAGGCCTGGATCGCGGGATCGTCCGGCGTCATTTTGTGGTCAAGGACCGTCTCATCGCTGGTTGGCAGCGTGCGGCCGGCTTTGCGGTTCTTGTGGTGGGAAAGCCGGGTCACCGCCGACAACAAGTACGCACGGAAGAAATGTTCGGGCCCTTTGCCCGCCACCAGGCTCTGCAGAACGGACTGGAATGCTTCAGCAACAACGTCGTCGGCGTCGCTGAGGTTGTCAACGTTCCTGCGCGCCACAGTGGAGGCAATGGAGACGTGCCGAGCGTACAGCCCGTCATAGGCATCCAGGTCCCCGCTACGGACCATGGCGATGAGTTGACCGTCGCTGGCAGCGTCGGCCGTTGAAGAGGTAGTACTAGGAGCCATTAATGGCTTCCCCAAAAGCGTAGAAATTCCTGACCATATACACACAGTGGCCGGAGCCCACCAGTCATGACGCGGCTTTGGAATCTATTCTTCCGGGGATTTCCGGTCCACCGGGATCCGTCGGCCCGCGTCACGAAAGGGTAGGCCGTTCCACTGAACCTTCAGCGACCCAATCCAGGGGGAATCGAAAGGACTCGCATGAGGAACCATATCCATCACAAGAACGCGGCCAAGAATACGGAGTTTCCCAGGGCTTTGCCCGCAGCTTCGCCAGCGGCGCTGCTGGCGGCTTTGCTCGGAGCCTTGCTCGCCGCCGTCGGGTTCTTTTGGCCTGTCCAGGCGGCCCAAGCCGCCGTTGTTCCGAACGCGATAACCTCCATCAGCACAACTTCGACCGTTGGCGACCAATGGTCGCAGGTGGACTTCACGTGCCGGTGGGCGGTCCCGGATGGGTCCCAGCCGGGCGACACCTTCACCCTGCAGCTTCCACCGCAATTGCGTTGGTTCGGTCAAACCGACTTCGACCTGAAGAACCCTGCAGGGGAGACCGTAGCCACAGCCCATGCATCCGACTCCGGGCTGGTTGTCTTCACACTGGGCAGCTTCGTCGCTTCGCACCAGGGAATCGGAGGCACCTGCAGTTTCAGCACCCTCTACACGGAGAAACCGACGTCGGGAGGGACAACCCAACTTGATTTCCAAGTTGGCTCCACGGTTATCCGCGTTCCCGTGACTATCGACCAGCCGTGCCAACAAGATTGCGCTCCCAAACCGCCCGCTACCCCGGAAAAAGGCATGTGGTGGTCGGACACGGCCCAGACGGAATTGAAGTCCGTCTTCCATTTGCCAGCCACTACCTTGCCAACGAGCGACGTCACCATCACCGACACGCCTGGGCCGGGCACCCAGATCGATTGCAGCCAAATCGTTCCGCGCGTGGGCACGGCCTTGGACCAAGACGGCAACATTGCAACTCCGAGCGATGAGGCCTCCTACCCTGCCGTGATCGCGTGCACGCCCTCGCTGTTGACCGTCACGTGGACGGGCCTGCCGAAGGGTGAACTGGTGCAACTCTTTGTCGTCACAAAGGTCACCGACGCAAACCTTGATGCCTACACAAACTCGGGCCACGTCACCGTTGCGGGGAAGGAGACGCCCGTGATGGTTGAAGTCCGCCGAACCAGCGCCACTGGAACGGGGAATGGATCTGCGGTGCCCTCGCCGACGCCCACCGTTGCCAGCCCCACACCCACCCGCGACGGGGCCACCGAGCAAGCGACTCCCCCGCCCACCGAAACTCCGACCACCGAAACTCCGACCACCGGGACTCCTGCTCCGAGCACCGCTCCAGTGGCCAGCCCGCCCGAAACACCAGCCCAGCCGCAGCCAACAGCCGCGCCACTGGCATATACCGGCGCTGGCGGCACGGCAGTCATCCCAATGGCGGTCATGCTCCTGGCCGCCGGAACGGTGCTTGCCTTGCTTGGGATGAGGAGATCAGCGAAGCGGCGGGCCCACTGAGCTGTCCGCGCTCGCGTGCCTTGCCCGCACCCAACTGACCAGCAATTGTTGTCGTTTTCAGGGCTGTAAACGACAACGACTGCGGGGGCCCACGCCGCCAGGGTTCCCTGGCCGAGCTCGCGAGGCGAGGGTGGCGGTGGGGACAGTTGGGTTCCGGGAATGGCGGCGGCAGGTGCATGGTTAATCCAACGACCACACCGCCTGAACCGCTGGAGGAACCATGAGCACAACAGCCCCCTCACCCGATGCCCAGCTGGAACGTTGGCAGCGTTTCCGCAACGGCCGCAACGCTGCCCTCGCGGCGGAACACGGCTGGCTGACGCTCACCTCCTTCCAGTGGCTCGAATCCGCACCCGCCGCCGTCGAACTCGTCCCGGGACTCTGGTCAACCGACGGTACGACGGCGACCCTCACCGCGAGCGCGGCCGATGGACTCACGCTCGTGGAGACGGGAGCTCCCGTGGACGGCACGATTTCGGCCACCCTCCAGGATGAGGAATCACTCATGTGGGTGCAATTCGGCGGCGCGGACGGCACCCAGGTGCTGGTGGAACTCGCCATGCGCGCGGACAAGTACGCCATCCGAACCAGGGACGACTCCTCGCCGGTACTGACGGAATTCGAGGCCGTTCCCACCTATGAATACAATCCGGACTGGGTGCTTGAGGGTCGTTTCGAGGCCTACCCGGAGCCCGTGGATGTACCGATCGGGACGGCCAATCCTTTGGTGGACGGGGTGCACCGCTCCGTGGGCGAGATCGTTTTCCGTGCCCCGGGACTTCCCCACGAGATCCGCCTGCATGCTGAAGCCGAGAAGCTCGGCGCCCTCAACGTGACGTTCCACGACGAAACGAACGGCAACACCACGGACGAATGGCGCAAACTGGCCGTCTCACGCCCCCGGCACGATGGCTCAGTGGTGCTGGACTTCAACCGCGCCATCAACTACCCCAGCGCCTTCACCCCGTATGGCACGTGCCCCATGCCGGTGGCAGGAAACTCGATCGACGTGGCGGTGGAGGCCGGGGAGAAACTGCCGACCGGGCGGATCGTCTAAACACGATCGTCTAAACACAGTCTTCTAAACACAGTCGCCTGAACACGGTCGTCCGAAGCGACGGCGTTACATCTCCCATATGACAAGGTACACTCTTCTTGGAAAGCGCTTACCAAGCGCCCTTGAAACGACACCGACGTCAGCAACCCCGCCCCCGGGGACAGATGAGGAGAGCCATGGGCACCCTGTCCACGCCCGTCCCGGCAGAACGCAAACAGCCCAGCCATGAGCCCAGCAGGGTGGCCCTCGTCGGGGTTCACGGCTTCGGCGCGCATCACCTGCAGAACCTCGAAAGGCTCCAGGCCAACGGCGTCGTCCGCCTTGTTGCCGTCGCGGATCCGAATCCTCCTACCCCCGGCGCGCTCCCGCCCGGAACGGGTGTATTCAGCAACCTGGACGAACTCCTGGCGGGAACCCCGGCGCTGGACCTGGTCATTGTGGCCACCCCCATCCAAACGCACGCGCAACTCGCACTCACAACGCTCCCCCACGCCGATTTGTACCTGGAGAAGCCTCCGGTCGCTTCCCTCGCCGATTTCAATAGGCTGCAGGAAGCCGCCACCGCGGCCGGCAGAAGCGTCCAGGTCGGCTTCCAAAGTCTCGGATCCCGAGGCCTCCAGGCGATCGAGGACCTGCTCGCGGTTGGAGAGATCGGCACGCTCCTAGGCATCTCGGCCACCGGGCGTTGGGTGCGTGACCGCGCCTATTACAAGCGCTCACGATGGGCGGGCAAACGCAGCCTGGATGGCATCGACGTCGTAGACGGGGTGGCAACCAACCCGCTGGCTCACGCCATCGCCACCGCGCTGAGGATCGCCGGGGCGCGGACGGTAGACGATCTTGCCTCCGTGGAAACGGACCTGTACCGCGCCAATGACATCGAATCCGATGACACCTCCGTGATCCGCATCCGCACCGCCGCAGGCTTGCCCATCACGTGCGCGCTCACGTTGTGCGCAGCCGAATCCGTGGAGCCGTACATCACGCTGCAGGGCAGCGAAGGCACCGCGGTCTTCCACTACACCGAAGACCGCCTCGGCGTCAGCTCCGCCGCCAGGGAGCGCGAAACCGTATACAGCCGGGTGGACCTCACGGAGGACCTGCTGGAGCATCGTCGCCAGCAGCGCTTCCCGCAGGGCCCGCCAACCGCCGCGCCGCTGATCAGCCCGCTCGCGGACAGCGGCGCCTTCATGCGGGTGCTGGAAGCCATCCGCACGGCAGAATCTCCGGCGCTGATCCCTGAGCAGTATGTCGCCTGGGAGGGCGAGGGTGATGCCGCCCGCGCTGTGATCGTCGGAATCGAAGAGGCGTTGGAACGCGCGACGGCGGCGCACGCCACCTTCAGCGAACTCGGCTTGCCGTGGGCGCGGCCTGCCGCCGTCGACGTCGAAAGGCCGGTTTTGGGCCTGCCCGACGGCGGTGAGCCGGGCGCCTCTGTGATTGAAACCGGCCAGGGCGCCGCCGTCGTGTTGGCAACCGTGCAGAGCGGTGCCGGCCTTGCCGCGCGGCTTTCGCCGCGGCCTTACCTGCACCCGGTCCGCTCACTCGGTGGAGTCAAGGTCACCGACCATCTGCCGGCGGACCACCCTTGGCATCTTGGCGCGGGATTCGCCTTGCAGGATGTGAACGGCACCAATTTCTGGGGCGGCAAAACGTACACCCGCGCTGCGGGCCGTTACGAAGAGCGGCAGGACCATGGCCGCATCATCGAACTGTCCGCAGCGTCAGGGCCAGGCCTCCTGGAACAGGAATTGAGCTGGCAGGCACCGGACGGCACTGAGCTCCTTCGGGAACGCCGAACCACGCGCTCCCGGCTGATTGACCCCCGCACGTGGCAACTGGACTTGGCAACAGAACTGACCGCCGTCGTCGACTCTTCGTTGGGTGGCCCTGGCTCCAACGGCGCCGCCGGAAGCGGCTACGGCGGCTTCTTCTGGCGCTTGCCTGCGTGCGCCGAGGCTGAAGTCTTCACAGCGGATAGGCACGGCGAACCGGACGTCCACGGCTCCGCGTCGCCGTGGCTGGCCTGGACGGCGGACTTCCCTGAAGGCCCTGCCAGCCTGGTGTTCGCGGCTCCGGACGCGGAGCAGGATCCTTGGTTCGTCCGGATGTCGGATTACCCGGCAGTGGGTTCGGCCCTGGCCTGGGACCGGCCCGTGGAGCTTGCCGCCGGCGAATCCTTGGTCCGCTCCATGTCGGTGTGGATCGTGGACGCCAAGTTGTCGCCGGCCGAGGTTGCCAAGCTGACGGCCGCGCGGGGTTCCGCCGCACAATAGACGCGCAAGAAGGCGGGGGCGCGCAATGTGCCCCCGCCTTCCCAGACCCGCGCCGAGCCGTTACGCGTACGGGAGCACGAGCTCCGCGTAGCGCTGCTTCGTGGTTTCCAGGACCGCGTCGCCGTCGGCGTCCCAGATCTCCTGGTTGAAGATTTCCACCTCGATGTCGCCCGTGTAGCCGGCGTCCCTCACCCAGGTGCCGATCGTCGCGAAGTCGATCACGCCGTCGCCCATCATGCCGCGCGAGAGCAGCGCGTCGGCGGCGATGGGGAGGTTGAAATCGCACACTTGGTAGGACGCGATCCGCTTTTCCCGGCCGGCCCGCTGGATCTGCTGCTTCAGTTCCGGATCCCACCAGACGTGGAAGGTGTCGACGGCGACGCCGACGGCCTGAGCGTCGTAAGGCGCGGCGAGGTCGAGTGCCTGGCCGAGCGTCGAGATGAGGGCCCGGTCCGCCGCGTACATCGGGTGCAACGGCTCAAGCACCAGCCGGACCCCATGTTCGACGGCGAAAGGCACCAGGTCCTCGAGGCGATCGGCCACGCGCTGACGGGCTGCGACGACGTCCTTCTCCCCCGCCGCGAGCCCGCCGACCACCAGGAACAGCTCCCGGGTATCCAACGCCACGGCTTCAAGGATGGCCGCGCGGTTGTCCGCCAGCGCGGCCGCCCGCCCCGCGGCGTCGGCCGCTGTGAGGAAACCGCCCCGGCAGAGGGACGATACGCGCAGTCCGGCATCCTTGATCAGCTTGGCGGCCTTGTCCAGGCCAGTGTCGGCGACGATGTCGCGCCACGGCCCGATCGCCGGAATGCCGGCACGGACGCAGCCGCACACGGCTTCGGCGAGCGTCCATTTCTTGGTTGTGGCGCTGTTCAGTGACAATCTCGAAAAGTCGCTCATGCGCCCACTCCGTTGATGCGAAGGTAATCGGACATCCGGAAGGCGGCCAGCGCGGGATCGCGCAAGAGTCCGGCCTGGTCGGCGAGTTCGAAAGTGCGGGCCAGGTGGACCACGGAGCGGCCGGAATGCAGCCCGCCGACCATCTGGAATCCGGGCTGCTTGCCGTTGAGCCAGGACATGAAGGCGATCCCGGTCTTGTAGTAGAACGTGGGGGCGCTGAAGATGTGTTTGCCGAGATCGCGGGTGGAGTCCAGGATGGCGCGCCCATCCGCAGCGTTTCCGGCGTCGTACTTCTGCAAAGCGACCGAGGCGGCAGGGTAGATCGCAGCGAAGATGCCCAGCAGTGCGTCCGAGTGGTCGGTGCCGGCGCCGTCGATCAGTTCCGGGTAGTTGAAATCGTCGCCGGTGTAGAGGCGGACGCCCTCCGGAAGAGCTGCGCGCAGGGCAACTTCGTGCGAAGCATCCAGCAGCGAGACCTTCACGCCGTCCACTTTGTCCGCGTGATCGCGGATGAGGCCAAGGAACGTTTCGGTTGCCTCCCCGACATCATCCGAGCCCCAATAGCCCGCCAGCGCGGGATCAAACATGGTCCCGAGCCAGTGCAGGATGACAGGCTGGTCCACTTCGCCGAGGAGCGTGGAGTAGACGCGCAGGTAATCATCCGGGCTCGTTGCCACTTTGGCCAGCGCCCGGGACGCCATGATGATGACCTTCGGTCCGGCTTCGCTCACGACGGCGATCTGCTCGCGGTACGCGTCCAGCACGCCCTTGATTCCGGCGGGACCCTCCGGAACAGAGTCGAGGTCCAGCTGGTCGGTTCCGGCTCCGCAGGAGACGAGGTCTTGGACGGTCTTCCCGGCGGTGGCGGCGTTGCCGGACGCTACCACGGAGGCCGCTTCGACGCCGGTGCGCTTGATGAGCTGCTGCGTCGCGGCCCAGTCCAAGCCCATGCCGCGCTGGGCCGTGTCCATCGCATCGGCAACCCCCAGGCCGTAGGACCACAGCTCGTGCCGGTAGGCCATCGTTGCGTCCCAGTCCAAGCGCGCCGGGGCGCCCGGAGTATTGTCGGCGGTCGCTTCGGGAATGACGTGTGCCGCTGCGTAGGCGCGCCGGGACGTCAACGGCGCCGTCGGCCTGGCCCACGAGGTTGCTGGCTGCAGCGTGTAGTGGCGGGTCCCGCCGTCGTGGTTTGGAAGAAGGAGGGAAGTCATCAGAGCACGATCTCCGGGATATCGATGGTGCGGCGCTCGGCAGAGGACTGCAGGCCGAGTTCGGCGAGCTGCACGCCGCGGGCGGCGGAGAGCAGGCCAAAGCGGTGCTCGCGGCCGCCGACAACGTCGCGCAGGAATTCTTCCCACTGGAGCTTGAAGCCGTTGTCCAGATCGGCGTTGGCAGGGACTTCCAGCCACTGGCTGCGGAAGGACTCCGTGACCGGCAGGTCGGGGTTCCAGACGGGCTTGGGCGTGTGGGCGCGCTGCTGCGCGACGCACTTGTTCAAGCCCGCGACGGCGGAACCGTGCGTGCCGTCGATCTGGAACTCGACGAGTTCGTCCCTGTAAACCCGGACGGCCCAGGAGGAGTTGATCTGGCCGATGACTTCGTCTCCGCCCGGGGTCTCGAGCTCAAAGATGCCGTAGGAGGCGTCGTCGGCCGTGGCCTTGTATTCCTTGCCGGCTTCGTCCCAACGGGTGGGGATGTGGGTGGCGGTCTTGGCGTTGACGCTCTTGACCTTGCCGATAATGCCTTCAAGGACGTAGTTCCAGTGGCAGAACATGTCCGTTGTCATTCCGCCGCCGTCTTCCTTGCGGTAGTTCCAGGACGGGCGCTGCGCTGCCTGGACGTCGCCTTCGAACACCCAGTAGCCGAATTCGCCGCGGATGGACAGGATCCGGCCGAAGAAGCCCTCATCCGCGAGGCGGCGCAGCTTCACCAGGCCCGGCAGGTACAGCTTGTCGTGCACCACGCCTGCCGTGACGCCGACTTCCTTGCCGATCCGGGCCAGCTCGATCGCCTCCTCCAACGTCTCCGCCGTCGGCTTCTCGGTGAAGATGTGCTTCCCGGCGCGCATAGCCTTCTTCAGGGTCGCGGCGCGGAGGCTGGTCATCGACGCATCGAAAACGACGTCGACAGTAGGGTCATTGATGACGGCGTCGAGGTCGGTGGACCACTCGGAGACCTTGTGGAGTTCGGCGAGCTCGCGGATCTTCGCCTCGTTGCGGCCCACCAAGATCGGCTCAACCTGAACCTTGGTGCCGTCCGCCAGGGTGAAGCCCCCGGCGTCGCGGATGGGGAGGATGGAGCGCAGCAGGTGCTGGCGGTAGCCCATCCGGCCGGTGATGCCGTTCATGGCGATGCGGATCGTCTTTGTTTCGTAGCCCATGAGTCCTCTTCAGATGGAAAGTAATGGAGCGGGAAAGCGCATTCCCGATGCATTCATGATGACACGCAGCTACGCGTCTGGCAATCGCTTTCCCGCAGGGAGCCGTGACTGCAATAATCGGATGTTGCTGAAAGCGCCCGAGCTTGAGGCTTTTGAAGAGGAGTTGTCCGTGACTGCAAGCACGCTGTCCGAAGTGGCCAAACTGGCCGGCGTCTCCCCCGCCACCGCCTCCCGGGTGCTCAATGGTTCCGCCCGAACCCCCGCACCGGAGATCGCCGAGCGCGTCCGGCAGGCGGCCGATACCCTTGGCTACATTGCGAATGCGCAGGCCCAGGCGCTGGCGAAATCCAGCACGGGGCTCATTGGCCTGATCGTGCACGACATCGCGGACCCCTATTTTTCCGCCATAGCGCAAGGCGTCCAGGCCGCAGCACGGCAGGAGCGCCGCATGGTGCTTCTCGCCACTACCAACGGCACACCCGCTGAGGAGAAGCATGCCGTCGTCGCCTTCGCTGCGCGGCGGGCCGAGTCGATCGTCATCGCAGGATCGCGTTCGACACGCGCCGAAGACGCCCATGCGAACACCGAACTAGCCGCCGAATTGGACCGCTACTGCCGCAACGGCGGGCGAGTGGGCGTCGTCGGGAAACCGATTCTGGGCGTCGCCGAAACGGACAGCTACCGCACCATCACCGTCCCTAACGAGCAACTTGCGCGGGATCTGGCGCAGGAATTGGCGCACACCCACAAAGGGCCGTTCGTCATTGTGGCCGGGCCAGATGGACTGGCCACTTCGGATGAGCGCGTCGCGGGATTCCAACGCGGCTTGTCCGACGCCGGCCAGCCCGCCGCGGATGTTGTGCACGTCGCGTTCAACCGGAACGGTGGCTTCGACGCCGGCATTGAGCTTGCCTGGCGTATCAAGGCGTCCGTCCCGTCTGCGCCGGAGCAGCGCTTGTGCATTTTCGCGACGAACGATGTCATGGCCATCGGGGTGGCGGCCGCGTTGAGGGACCAAGGGCTCAGAGTCCCCCATGACGCCGGCCTCGCAGGATTCGACGACATCGAATGGCTCCGAGACTTCCGGCCGGCGCTTTCCACTGTCCACCTTCCCCTTGAGGAGATCGGCAGGCTCGCCACTCTCGGAAGCTCCAACGAGCGGAAGGCAGGCGAGGAGCCCGGCCCCCGCTCCTCCGTCACCGGCAAAGTGATGCTTCGACGTAGCACCGAAACACCCCACTTGCCCCGAGGGTAGTTCCCGAAGCCCCGGCCGTTGTGACCGGCGCAACAATTCAGCCTTGACAGCGGGGCCGCGCGGGTGTCTCATGGAAAGCGCTTACCAGATGGGAAAGCGCATACCAAGGCGGCAGTTCAGGCCGATTCTTGCGATGGCGCCCCCTTCGGACCGGAAGCCAAACCCAAAGACGGGAAGGATTCCAATGGCCCAAACGACTTGTCCAAAGGAGGACAATATGAAGATCGACGCGAGTACACAGCAAAGTTCAGCCGGACCTCGCCCGTCCAGCACCTCGAAGAAGGCCGCGGCCAGCGGCTGGATCGGGAGCGCCCTCGAGTACTACGACTGGTTCATCTATGCGCAGGCCGCTGCGCTGGTGTTTCCCGGCGTTTTCTTCCCCGCGGGAAATCCGACCGTGGCCCTTATCGCGTCGCTGGGCACCTATGCCGTGGGCTACGTTGCCCGCCCGATCGGCGCATTCGTCTTGGGACAGTGGGGCGACAAGCATGGCCGGAAAAATGTTCTGGTCTTGGCCATGTTGATGATGGGCGCGTCGACCTTCGCCGTTGCACTACTGCCCACCTACGGCCAGGTCGGCCTCCTTGCACCCGTCCTGCTGGTTGCCGTCCGGCTCATCCAGGGCTTTGCCGTGGCGGGCGAACTGAGCGGAGCCAGCGCCATGATCGTGGAGCACGCACCCTTCGGCCGCCGGGGCTTCTATGCGAGCTTCGCCCTTCAGGGCACCCAGGCCGGACAGATTATCGCGGCCGCGGTCTTCCTTCCACTCTCTGCCATGCTCTCTGATGAATCGTTCAAATCCTGGGGCTGGCGCATTCCCTTCCTCCTCAGCGCCCTCGTAGTGTTCGCCGGGTACATGATCCGTCGCCGGGTCGAAGAGACCCCCGTCTTCGTCGAGGAAAAAGCCCACCAGGAGATAGCGAAGGCACCAATCGTCCGCGTACTGCGGGAAAGCGGGCTCAACGTGGTGCGGGCGGTCTGCATGACCCTGGTCAACGTGGTCGGCGTCACCGTTGCAGTCTTCGGGGCGGCGTACGCCACCCAACCGGGTTACGGCGTCGGCATGAGCACGAGCGTCTATCTCTGGATCCCAGTCCTGGCCAACGTCGTCGCACTGGCCCTTATCCCGTTGTTTGGAGACCTGTCGGACCGCTTCGGCCGCCGGCCGCTGATGATCTTCGGTTCGCTGAGCTCGGGCGTGCTTGCTTACGCCTACCTGTTCGCCGTCAGTCAGAACAACGTCGTCCTCACCATCGTTCTCTCGATCCTCATGTGGGGAACCCTCTACCAAGTCTGGAATGCAACATTCGCCAGCTTCTTCCAGGAGCTCTTCCCTTCCCGCACCCGCGTCACCGGATTCGCCATCTCACAGAACATCGGCCTCGTTATCACCGCATTCCTGCCGAGTATCTTCACAGCGATCGCCCCGCCGGGGTCCTCGAATGTACCGCTCGTCATCGGCTCCATCTGCTTCGGAATCACGATCATCGGAGCTGCTGCCGCCTGGTCCGCTCGGGAAACGTACCGCATCCCCCTCAATCAGCTGGGCACCCCGGACGCGACGCCGGTTCCCCGCGAGGAATACCGCCAGCTCCGAGCCGGCACCCGGTGACTTGAGCGATTATGAATGATTCGCGGTCCTTTGAATGAAACGATTCACAGAAGAGGAGAATCCACATGCGCGTCTGCTTCCGTTCCTCGGTCAAACCCAGCCAGATTCCCGAATATCGACGTCGGCACGCTGCAGTGTGGCCGGAGATGCTCCGGGAACTCAAGGCAGCCGGCTGGAATAACTACTCGCTGTTTCTCGCCGACGACGGGCTGCTGGTGGGGTACGTGGAATGCGACGATTTCGACGCTGCACGTGCCCGCATGGCCCTGACCGATGTGAATGCCCGCTGGCAGGCGGAAATGGCACTGCTGTTCGAAGACGACGCCCAGTCACCCGACCAGGGATTCGTCCAACTCACGGAAATCTTCAATCTGGAGGACCAGTTGTCCGGGGGCTGAGGCTTCAGGCACAGACCGGGGCTTGTTTCCCGCCGCCGCGCTTCAAGCTCCGGCCTGGAAAACAAGCCCCGGAATGGCGACCCCGAGCCCCGGACCGAAAACCATGCCCGAAGCCCCGCAGCCCGAGCCCCGTCAAACGATCGCGGAAACCCCAGTGACGGCACGGCCCACAATGAGCGAGTTGATCTCGAACGATCCCTCGTAGGTGTAGATCGCTTCGGCATCGGCAAAGATCTTGGCCATCTTGTAATCGGTCACAATGCCGTTTCCGCCCAGGATGGACCGGCCCATCGCCACGGTTTCGCGCATCCGGGCGCTGCAGTACGACTTGGCCAGGGCCACTTGGGCCATTTGGGCTCCGCCGTGCCGCACTCCCTTGCTGTCCGTGTAGATATCCTCCTGCAGCTGGGCAATCCGCACCATCATGCCCATGCTGGCCACCGCATTACCGAGCATGTCTACCAGTTGCTGCTGGATGAGCTGGAACTTCGCCAGCGGCCGGCCGAACTGCTGGCGTTCAAGCGCGTACTGCCGGGCGACGTCGAACGCCGCCAACTGCTGCCCCACGGCCTGCCAGGCCACCATGAGCCTGGATCCGCGCAGCAGGTGGTTGGTGTCGGCGAAACTATTGATCCCGGCGAAGCGGTCCGCCTCGGCAATCCGGACGTCCTTGAGGACAATGTCGGCGTTTTGCACGGTGCGCAGGGCGATCTTGTTCTCGATCTTGGTGCGCGTCACGCCAGGAAGGGTGGCGTCCACGATGAAGCCTCGAACGGCGCCGTCGGCCTCGTCCCGGGCCCAGACCAGCATGTGATCGCAGAACGTCCCGTTGCCGATCCAGCGCTTGGCGCCGTTCAGCACCCAGTAGTCGCCGCCGCCGTCGGCTCCTCCGGCGACCCGGCGCGCCACCGTCTGCATGCCGCCGGCCACATCGGAACCGTGGTCCGGCTCGGTGAGCGCGAAAGCTCCGGTGGTCCGGAGGTTGGAGGCGTCGTCGAGGTACCGGTCCTGCTGGTCCTTGGAGCCGAACTCGTAGAGCGCCTCGATGAAAAGGTCGTGGTGGACCATGAAGAACGTCGCAATGGACGTGTCCACGCGGGTCATCTCCGCAATCACCAGGCCGGCGAACAGGTTGCTGTAGCCGCGGTGCGTTGGGGTGCTCAGGCGAAGGGCCGCGAGCTTGGGCAGGATGTGCGCCGGGAACTCGGCCTTGTCCCACCAGTCCTTGGCATAGGGAGCGATTTCCGTCGCCAGGAATTCCCGGAGCTCGTTGAGTTTGCGCTGTTCCTGGACGCTGAGGAGCGATTCGAAATCGAAAAAGTCCGCCGAAGGCAAAGAAACAGGCAAGGAGGGCGGCGAACCAGCCGAATGTTCGACGGCGGCCGCTAACTTGTGCGTCTGGCTCACTTTGGTGCCATCCGGATAGCGCCGTCGAGGCGGATGGTTTCGCCGTTGAGCATGGCGTTTTCCACGATGTGCGCCACGAGGTTGGCGTACTCGGCGGGACGGCCAAGACGGGCGGGGTGGGGTACTTGCTGGCCCAGGGAGAGCTGCGCGTCTTGGGGCAGTCCGGCCAGCATGGGGGTTTCGAAGATGCCCGGCGCGATGGCCATCACTCGGACCAGCGAGCGCGCGAGTTCACGGGCCAGGGGCAAGGTCATGGCTGCCACGGCTCCCTTGGACGCGGCATACGCGGGCTGTCCGATCTGGCCGTCGAATGCCGCCACGGAGGCCGTGTTGATGATGACGCCGCGTTCCTCTCCGCCGAGTTCGGTGGACGTGGGCTCGTTCTGGGCCATCGCGGCAGCGGCAAGGCGGATGACGTTGAAGGTGCCTACGAGGTTGATCTGGATGACCCTGTTGAAGTTCTCCAGCGGCAGCACGCCGTCTTTGCCGAGCACCTTGCCTGGGGTTGCCACGCCAGCGCAGTTGACCAGGATCCGGAGCGGGCCCAGGGCGACTGCGGCGTCGACGGCGGCCTGCACTTGCTCTTCGTTGGTGACGTCGGCGGGGACGAACACGGCCCTACCGGCAGCGCCTGAGTCGTTGAGTTCGGCCGCGAAAGCCTCGCCAGGAGAAGAGTGGAGGTCAAGCAGCACAACCGATGCTCCGGCGTCGAGCAATCGCCTGGCGGTGGCGGCCCCAAGTCCCGAAGCCCCGCCGGTAATCAACGCAACTGCGCCTTTGATGTCCATCCATCCTCCTCGATGCAGAACCAAAATCCGTTAATGAATGTTAACTGAATCACTTTGATTGTGCACTGCGGAGGGCTCAACGGCCAAGCGCGCAGAGTTAGGCTGTCACCATGTCCGCCCCCGACACCTCGCAGGGCACCTCCGGAACACCGGATTGGGCCGCGCGAGCCGACGACGCCGCACGTTCGGTCACCCGGTATTTCGGACGGCGCCTTCTCTTCCTTCCCGGAACGCTCCTCGCGGCGTCGATCCGGCCCTCCAAGCGTTTTCCGTTTCAGCCGTGGAACTACTGGTGGCAGGCGCACTACGTCGATTGCCTCGTGGACGCCGGGTTGCGCGAACTGGCCTCGGGATCAAGGTTCGACGGCCGTGATCACCCCAGCGCTGGCCGGCTCGCTTCACGCCTGGTCACCAGCATCCGGCTGCGCAACTCCCTGCGCTACGTGAACAGTTACTACGACGACATGGCATGGCTGGCCCTCGCAACGCTGCGCCTGGACGGCCTAGCCGAGAGGGCGAACAAACCGGGCCGCGGCCGGAACGCCCGGTTGCAGAAAAGCCTGTCCCCGCAGTTCGAGTCGGCCTCCACGGACGATATGGGCGGCGGCACCTTTTGGAGCACCAGGCGCGATTTCAAGAACACCCCCGCCACGGCCCCGGTGGCCCTGTATTTCGCCCGGACCGGCAAGCCGCAGCGGGCCCAAGACCTGCTGGACTGGCTCGACGCCACGCTCTTCGAACGCACCCGGGGCCTGTACCTTGACGGTGCCCGGATCCAGGAGGGCAAGTTGGTCCTGGCGGAGGAGATCTACACCTACAACCAGGGCCCTGTGCTCGGCGCCCTCCTGGAACTGGGCGGAGCAGCGAACCTGGCACGTGCTGCCGCGCTGGTAGGCTCCGTAGCCGAACATCTGACCGTTCATGGGCCTGACACTCAGGGGAGGCTCGTTCTCCGCGGGGAAGGAACCGGCGACCGTGGTCTCTTCTCCGGGATCCTCGTCCGGTACTTGGCACTCGCCGCGGAGGACATGCGTTTGTCTGCCACCACCCGGACCACCGCCCGCCGGCTAGTGCTCGATACCGCTGAGGCGCTGTGGGCGGGGCGAACTGTGCGCACCGTGCGCCGGGACGAAGCCGACGACGACGACGGCTGGCTCGTCTTCTCGACGGAACCACAGCGTCCGGCCGCCGAGACGTACCCGGCGGGCACCGCCGTCGAGCTCTCCACACAACTGCAGGCGTGGATGGTGCTGGAAGCCGCGGCGCGAGTCCGATAACAGCCCGCCTGTCGGTGCCGCGGCCTAGGCTGGAGCTGTGAATCCGATCCCGAGTCCGTTTCCTGTCACAGTGGTCGCTCCGCCGCCGGAATGGTGGCAGATCCTTGGCGCGCTCAGCCCGCTCGCTGTCCTTGCTGCGGCGATCGTTGCCGCGATAGTGGGACTCCTGTCCCTGCGGCAGAAGGCGCGGGCGGACGATAGGTCCGAGTGGTGGCGCCGCGCTCAGTGGGCGCTGGACGCGTCACTCTCCCGCAGCCGCTCCGAGGCCGAAATGGGCCAGAAAGCCATTGAGCTGCTGGGCCAAAGCGAGCTCGCGTCGCGGGAGGAACTCGCGCTCCTCAAAGTCGGCACTGAGGACGCCATCCTGGCAGCTGCCAAGGCATCGGAAACGCGCACCCTTACCCCTTCGCAACGTCCCGATTCGGTGAGCCCCGAGGACCGCAAAGTGCAGATCGCCGCCGCCAAGGCCAGGGTCATGTTGGACCGCCGGCTCGGCGAGGACACCCCGGGCTGGATTGTTGCGCTGTCCGCCGAGAATCCCGAAAAGCCCGAGTAAAGTCCCGGCTATTCTGCCACGGCAGGCTTTTTCTTCTGCGGATACGGGGTCTCCTGCCTCGCCAGCATCTCCACGAACCCAGCGATCTTCCTGGCCCGAGTCTCGGCCTTCTTCACCGAGTTGGTGCGGTAGATCAGGGAATAGCGGTTGACCGCGGTCAGCACATCGAACATCGCCTGGGCTTCGGGAACTGCGGCGATGGCGGCAGCGAGGTCCTCCGGGACTTCCGCATCGGCTTGGCCCACGTAGGCGGCTTCCCAGCGCCCGTCCGCCTTGGCGCTCTCCACGGCGGCCCATCCGGCCGGGGTCATCTTGCCCTCAGCTTCCAAACGGGCAATGTGTCCCACGTTCCGTTTGGACCATGGGCTTTTGGGGCCGCGGCGGGTCATGCGCTGGAAGACGCTTTCGTCGTCGCGCCTTCTGCCTTGGCCGTCGATCCAACCGAAACAAAGGGCCTCATCCAGGGCAGCGGCGTAGTCCAGTTCCGTCACGTTGCCGCCTTTTTTGTGCAGCACCAGCCAGACGCCGGGGCTATCGGTGCCATTCTTTTCGAGCCAGGCCCTCCATTCGGCAGCATCTTTGACGATCAGTTCTTCAAGTTCAACGGCCATGGCCCCATTCTGGTGCCAGCTAGGCTGAGACGAAAGCCCGCCACTTGCTCTGACCACGCGGTCCAGGCCCACGCCCACGCCCACGCCCACGCCCACGCCCACGCCCACGCCCCGGAGGATCCATGCTGCGCGTTCGTCCCATCCAGTTCACGTCCGACGTCGCTGGCTGGAAACACCTTCTTACGGCTCTGGGGCTGGTGTGCGTCGAGGACCGCGGGGATTGGTTGGAGTTCGACGCCGGCTCGGGCCGGGTGGCCTTGCACTGGGCTTCCGCAGACTCGCCCGACGACGGCGCGACCGCGTTCGGCGTCGAGGTCGGGGATCTGGCCGAGTTCGCCCGACGCACCATGGCCGACGGGACCCGTGCCGAACTGTTCGACGCCGATCACGGCCAGGCCGTCCGGATCACGGCCCACGACGGCTTCACGTTCCCGGCGGACAAGGCGACCAGCCACACGACCAGCCCGGAAGCGGACCCGGGGCTCGCCGTCGTCGCGACCTGGTTCACGCCGGACGTGCCAGGGGCCGCGCAGGAGTTGCGCAACATTGGCGCCCGACCGCGGAACATGTCCACCGACGCCGCGGATTTCAGCACGAAGAACGGCGGCATCATGTCGGTCCGGAAGTCTCCCGAGACCGCCACGGGAGGCCTCGCGTTCGAGTACGGCGGCGACCTCGCCGCACTCGAGGCCCGGCTCGCCGCCGCCGGGGTCGCCGCGGCCCTGGCCGGCTCGCTTCTTTCGGTTGCCACCCCGCGCGGCGGGACGATCAGCGTGGCCGGGCCCGCCTAACCAAACCCCCGCTCACCTTTACGGGCCTTTCCCCCGACGCTCCTGCAGATCTGAGGCCGTACAGCCGAACGCTCCTGCAGATCTGACGCCGTACAGCCGAACGCTCCTGCAGATCATCATCTGCAGGAGCGTTCGGCCGTTTAGGCTCATAAGTGAAGGAGCGTCGCCGCCCGGTTTGGCGACAAAGGTGAAGGAGCGTTGAGGGAATCCGGATCCGGCGAATCGCTCGACTCAATCCTGGCTGTCTGATTCGTAGGGAGTGGAACGGCATGGGATGGGGTAGAACTTAACCATGAGTGTTCGTACCCCTGATCCCTACTCCGGCTGGCTTTCCGATGAAGACCTCTTCGAAGCCCGCGGCCGCCTCCCCATGGTTTACGTGGAGGCGGTTCCCGTGCGTCTGGATCCACTCGGATTCGTCAACGAAGTAGGTACCCTGCTGCAAGGCGACGCCGACGGCACCATGGTCCGTTCCTTCGTTTCCGGCCGCGTGCTCTACCGGGAAACCATCCGCGCCGCGCTGTTGCGGCACATGGAAAAGGACCTCGGGCCGCTGGCCTTCCCCCAGTTGCCTGTCAGCCCCGTGCCGTTCACGGTGGCCGAATACTTCCCGGCCCCGTCGCAGACCGGTTTCACGGACGACCGCCAACACGCCGTGTCCCTCGTCTACGTCATCCCCGTGACGGGCGAATGCGAACCGCGCCAGGACGCCCTCGAGCTGACGTGGATGACCCCCCAGGAGATCCTCAGCGACGACGTGCAGCAGGAATTCAGCGGCGGCCGCGGCAATCTGGTGCGCCAGGCTTTGGCTTTTGCCGGCGTCGGACAGTAGCAGCAGCGGCGGGCAGTAGCCACCTCCCCGATTTGTTCGGCGGGTTTTATAGACTGTTGGGCGGACCCCAAGAGAACCAAAGGACTTCCGATGACTCACAGCCCGGCCGACCAGCAGTACCGTGAAAAACAGGCTGGGGCCCTGCAAATCGGGGACTACCTGTTCCTCCCCGGGGATGGTCCCGCGGAGGAAATCACGCATATAGAGCTCGAACACGACGATTTCGGTGTGCCCGCTCTCGTCCTGGTGACCACCGTCGACGGCAGAAACGTGCGGATTGCCATCGGCTCCAGCGTCCCCGTGGGCGAGGCGGCTGTCCCTATCGACGACGGTGCGCTGGCGGAGGAAGATCCTGCCACGCTCGCGGAGCCGGTTCCCGGCGACGCGCCCGACGGCGTTACCTCCGACGGCGGTGACGCACTCGCCGAGGCGGTTCCCGCCGTCGTCGTACCCCCTTTGCCCGCGGTGGCACCGACCGTCAGCGGGCAGGGTCCCGCGCAACTTGCGCTGATCCCGGAACCGACCGATTCCCCCGAGGACGTGGTGGCCGCCGCTGCCGAGGCGCACCCGGGCAGGAACGGCGTCGCGGTGCTGAGCGAACGCCTCGTGAAAGGCATCAACACGAAGTCGGGAAGCTGCCTGCGGGACCTGAGCGACCTGGCCCACGATCTCTTTATCGAGTTGCGGGATCCGGATCACGCCCTGGCCGTGGCCGACATCCTCAACGTGCTTCCCTACGACGGAAACCGCGACCGCTGGATGTCCGTGGAGCGTTCCCTCGCACTTTCCAGCTTCATTTGCCGTGAGCTCGGGCAAACGGAACGCGCCGAGGTCTACGATCAACTCCTGCAGGCACCGGATACCTTGGAGACAGATCCGTTCAAGGCCCGGATCAACGCCAAAGTCCGCCAGCGTGGGCTCAACGAACCGAATCTGTACGACAAGGAAATCTTCCGCTCCATCGACAACGGCAACCGCGATGCCGAGCGCGAATGGCGGTTGCTCCGCCTCGAAACCCTGTTGTTCCTGCGCTCGCATGGCGGCTCGACCACCCTTGGCGTGGGCGAACTCGATCACCGGATCGCGAACGAACTCGAGGCTGTGCGGGCCTAGGCGCTATCGGAGGATTCCGCAAGACCTGTCGCGTTCGCTCCAACGGCGGTAGATTCGGGCCATGACGAACAATCTGAGCGTTGTGGTTAATGCCGACGCGCAGCAAGTTTGGACTTCGCTGCGTGAACCGTCGCTCGTGGCTCAATGGCACGGCTGGGAGGCCGATGAGCTTGGCGACGAAATCAACCAAATCTATTTCACCACCAACGTGGTTGAAAATTCCGACCATACAAGCCTCACCGTGAATGGCGGAGACGTCTTCGAACTCACCCCGGTCAGTGGAGGCACCGAGGTCCGCGTGACGCGGGCTGCCTTGGACCACGATTCCGAATGGGCAGCCTGGGACGAGGACATCACCCAGGGTTGGTTGACCTTCCTACACCAACTTCGGTTCGCTCTGGAGCGCCATCCGCACGGGCACCGGCGCACGCACTTTGTCTCCCTGCCCGGCGGTAGCGGCTCTGGCATCCAGAAACTGGGGCTGGCCGACGTTCCGGCTCCTGGGGAGGAATACTCGCTGACGTTGCGCACGGGCGAGGCCCTCTCCGGCAAAGTCTGGTTCCGGAGCAATCATCAGGTTGGCCTGACCGTGCACAGCTATGCGGAGCACGGGGACGGTCTGCTGATTGTGGCGGACCAGCCGGTGATTCCGGAGAAAAGGCCCGACGGCGGGACTGTCGTGATCGCTTCGACCTACGACTTGGGTGCCGCCGGCCTGGACTCGATCCGCTCCCATTGGGACAGCTGGAAGGCTGAGAACTACCCCACAGAGGTGCATTCGCACTGACGATTCACGCTCCGGGGCTGGCAGACTGTAACGGTGCCAGCCGATTCCTCCCTGCCTCATTCACGGTCTAGCCCCGAGTCCGATCCTTCCGCGCTCAGGACTGCCCGGCAGTCCGCGTTTTCGTTCGAGGTGGGCGCACGGCTCAGCGAAACGCGTCCGCCGTCGTCGGACCGTTCGGAAGGCAAGCGCGGAGACTTCCTGGGCCGGACCGGGACCATCACCACACCGCACGGCGAGATCCAGACGCCCGCGTTCATCGCCGTCGGGACCAAAGCCACGGTCAAGGCAGTGCTGCCCGAATCCATGAAGGAACTCGGCGCGCAGGCGCTGCTGGCCAATGCCTACCACCTGTATCTGCAACCGGGCCCGGAAATCCTGGACGCGGCGGGCGGGCTCGGCGCGTTCATGAACTGGGATGGGCCCACGTTTACCGACTCGGGCGGATTCCAGGTGATGAGCCTCGGCTCCGGGTTCAAGAAGGTCATCGACATGACGTTCGTGGACACGTCCGGGCCTGATGACGCGGTGGCCCCGGGCAAGGAGCGGCTTGCCCATGTGGACGAGGACGGCGTGTGGTTCAAGTCGCACCTGAACGGGGACCGGCACCGCTTCTCGCCGGAGATTTCCATGCGGGTGCAGCACCAGATCGGCGCCGACATCATGTTTGCCTTCGATGAGCTGACCACCCTGCAGAACTCCCGTGGCTACCAAGAGGAATCCTTGGAGCGGACGCGTCGCTGGGCCGAGCGCTGCGTGGTGGAGCATCAGCGCCTGACCGCTTCTCGCGTAGGGAAGCCGTACCAGGCATTGTTCGGGGTCATTCAGGGGGCGCAGTACGAGGACCTCCGCCGCAAAGCATGCCGGGACCTTGGCGGGATGCCCTTTGACGGTTTCGGCATCGGCGGCGCCTTGGAGAAGGAGAACCTCGGCACCATTGTGCGTTGGTGCAACGAGGAACTTCCCGAGAACAAGCCCCGGCACCTCCTGGGAATCTCCGAACCGGACGACATCTTCACAGCCATCGAAAACGGTGCCGATACCTTCGATTGCGTCTCCCCCACCCGCGTGGCACGCAACTCGGCGTTCTACACGCCGTCCGGACGGTTCAACCTTGCGGGGGCTCGCTACAAGAGAGATTTCGGACCCCTGCAGGATGGCTGCGACTGCTACACCTGCGCCAACTATTCGCGGGCGTACATTCACCACCTGTACAAGGCCCACGAGATGGTCTCGGCCACGCTCATTTCCATCCACAACGAGCGCTTCGTGGTGAAGATGGTGGACGACGCGCGACTGGCCATCGAATCCGGGGACTTCTTCGAGTTCAAGGCCGAGACTCTGGGGCGATACTACCCCTAGGCCCCGGTTGCCTCCCGTCGAAATCGCCGGAACCGTGCCGGTTCGCCGGAGCGTTCGGGCGACCCAGCACCGTTCCGGCGACCCCACGTTTTCCACATAGCCGACCACGCAGCTTCCGCCGGCCTCGACGGCCAGCGAGGCTGGATCAATGACGCTTTCCCAGCCGCCTTCGCTCCCGGACAAGGGAAACCTTTGGCGCACCGATCAACTCCACGCACATGGGCTTAATTCCCGCGCAATCCAGCTCTTGGTGCGTAGCGGCAAGCTTGTCCGGCTACGGTACGGCTGCTATGTCCGGGCCGCGCTCTGGGAGAAGCAATCCGCTTGGCTCCGAAGCACGCAACTAATCTACGCACATGCCCATGGAACGCTTACGACGTCGGCGGGAGACTTCGTGTACAGCCACACCTCGGCGGCGCGACTACACCGCCTCTTCCTCTGGAACGTTGACGACCTCATCCACATCCTGCTGCGGGTCCGGCCGTCCAGCGAGCGCCTCGGCAAGGACGTCCGCGGACACACACGGCCTTTCGACGAGACGGACATCGTGACAATCGGGAACTTGCGGGTCACGTCCTTGGAGCGGACCGTGGTGGATTGCGCCATGCTACTCAGCTACAAGCACGCGTTGGTGCTCATGGACCATGCCCTCAGGCTTGGCGCTGATCGTGCGCAAATGCAGGCCATGGCCGACTCATTGGATGGCCGACGCGGCGTCAGGAACCTTCGAAAGGCCCTGGTCAACGCTGATCCACGATCCGAGTTGGCGGGCGAAACCTTGTGCCGCGAACTCATCTCCCGGCTGAAGTTGCCGATGCCCGAACCGCAGGTTGAGGTGCAGAGCCGGGCAGGCCGGCATCGGCTCGACTTTGCCTGGCGGGAGGCAAAGGTCGCGTTGGAATTCGATGGCGAGGTCAAGTACTTCGATTTCAAGCCAACAGCCGAGGTGATTTTCCAGGAGCGGCGCCGGGAGAAGGCCCTTAGCGAGGACGGCTGGCGTTTCGTCCGCGTGGAATGGAAGCACCTCTTTCGCGAGCAGGAATTCAAGAACCGGGTACTGAACGCCCTCCGTCGTTAGCATGCCGCCGAACCAGCCCGCCGTCGTCGAGATCGCCGGAACGCGCCCCGGTCGCCGAAACGCTCGGGCGAGCCGGCACCGTTCCGGCGAGCTCGCGCTTTGGAGACCCTTAGGGGCGGTCCGTCGTCGTCACGCCGATCACCAAGAGCACCACATTGAGCACGACGGCGGGCGTCACCAGGAGTTCGGGGGCGTGGAACAGCATGCCCAGGGCCAAGGGAACCAGGGCGAAGAGGCACAGAACGTAGCCTCGGATCCTGGTTCCCAGCATGGCCGGTCCGCTCCGTCCAAGCTGCATCAGGTACACCAATTTGGTCAGGTCTTCCTGCTGGCGGAAGGCTCGTCGCAGCATCCCCGCGCCCAAACCACCGCCCGCCGCTGCACCCAGGACCAGGAGCTCCACCCGGAAACCCCCGGCCAGCACAAAGAATCCGGCAGCCGCCGTCGTCCACAACCCCATCAGCATGACCGGCAGCGCGACGTGAACCCAGCGTGAGGCCGTTCTGGAAATCGGAAGGAGCGCGTCGAGGCTCGGGGCCATGCGCAACTGCCAAAGCGGCCCGGCCGCCGCTGTGGAAGAGAAGATTGCCGCTGCAAGCAGCACGGGAAGCAGGATGATGGGCGAATCGAACGTCTGGATCAGTCCAGTCAAGGGAACGACGGCGAGACCCAGGCCCCAGCGCCTAAGCCGACCGGGTTGCCGGGCGAGTACCGTTGCCTCCGCGTGGAAGAGCGCGCCAGCTGCGGTTCGGGGCATACCCGGGAGCCTCACCCGGCAAACACAGCCGCGTTCGAGCCGCTGATGGTGTTTTGGCGGGACGCCCGCTCACATATGTGGCGCGCCAGCCCGACGCTGGCGCACATATGTGGCGTCCCAACCCGGCACCCGCTCACAAGTTGTGAATGAGCGTTTGTGGATTGGGGCGATTATCCGCAGGAGCGCCGAGGACTGCCGCGAGCATGAAGGCGGCGCCGCGATTCCGTGTATCTCGATGCGAGAATGGGAAAGGCTCCGCGGTTTGCAGGCGGGTCCACCACCAGTGCTAATACAGCGGGGCGTCGTGCTCACTCCGGCCGCCTGCGCGAACCACTACGAACGGACAAACGATGACGTCAGCTTCAGAATCCCAAACCCTGAGTAAATCCGCGCCGCGTTTCGCATCGATAGGCTCCCCATACTTTGGCATCATGCTTGCATGCATGGCCGTGGTGCTGATCCTGTCCAACATCGGCGCGGCCAAAGGCGTGGTCTTCGGTCCGATCATCACTGATGGCGGGTTCTTCCTCTTCCCGCTCGCCTACATTCTTGGCGACGTGATGAGCGAGATCTACGGGTTTAGGGTGGCCCGCAAAGCAATCATCACATCGTTCGCCCTGTCAGCGTTCGCGTCGCTCTGCTACTGGATCATCATCGCGCTGCCCGGTTTCAATGACGACTACGGCATGGCCAAGCAGTCAGCCATCGAGGGCGCACTTGGACCGGTCCCGCAGATCGTCCTGGCTTCGCTTCTCGCCTTCCTCGCCGGCCAGACCATCAACTCCCTGATCCTGGTCAAGATGAAGGCCCTTACCGGTGAGAGGACCCTTTGGGCTAGGCTCATGGGTTCATCCGGCGTGGGGGAATTCGTGGACACGCTGATCTTCTGCAGCATCGCGGCGTCGGTCATCGGCATCACGGATTTCGGAAGTTTCGTCAATTACGTGCTGGTTGGCTTCGTCTACAAGGTCGGTGTCCAGTACATCCTCGTGCCCGTGACGTCCTTGGTCATTGGCTGGATCAAGAAGCGCGAGCCAAGTTACTGGGCCTGAGCAGGAAACCCGACAGAAGCGAGCGAGCGTCGCGTTGGAACCCGACAGAAGCGAGCTAGCGTCGCGTTGAAACCCGACAGAAGCGAGCGAGCGTCGCGTTGAAACCCGACAGAAGTGAGCGAGCGTCGGAACCGGATGAGCACGACGACGGCGGGCGGCCGGCTTTCGAAGGCCAGCCGCCCGCCGTCGGGCTTGACGGGCTAGGCGTTGACAGAGTCCTCGTCGTCGGCCCGCGAGTCGTCAGCGCGGGGCGAGCCGAAGGCGCTCCCCTGCTCCTTGTCCAGGTGGGTCGACTTCTTGTTCTTCAGGGCGAAGATGTAGACCAGCAGCGAAATGCCGATGGCCACAGTGACGTAGGTAAAGAAGATCTCCACCTGGCCGGCCTTCTGGAAGGCAGCGCCCACCAGCGGAACCGTCCCGCCGAACAACGAGTTGGCGATCGCATACCCGAGGCCCACACCGAGCGCTCGGATGGACGAGGGGAAGAGCTCAGCCTTCACCAAGGCATTGATGGAGGTGTAGCCTCCCACAATCAACAGTCCGCCCATCATGAGCAGGAACGCCAGGAACGGGTCCTTGGTTCCGCTCAGCGCAGACAACAGCGGCCAGGTGCCCAGCACCCCGAGGATGCCGAACCACAAAAGAAGCGGCTTGCGGCCCACCTTGTCCGAGATCATGCCGTAGACCGGCTGTAGGAGCATGAAAATCAGAAGCGCCCAGAAGTTGATCTGGCTACTGGTCTCCTTGGCGATGCCGCTGGTGTTCTGCATGAAGGACAGGATGAAGTTGGTGTAGGTATAGAAGGCCACCGTGCCGCCGAGGGTCACTCCAATGCAGATCAGCAGTGCGCGCCAGTGCTTGGCGAGAAGCAACCTCAAGGTGCCCGGCTGGGCTTCGCCATCGGCTGGCTTGCCAGTTGCCGCGGCGGTCTGCTCGGCGGAGATGGTCTCTTCCATGGAGCGTCGGAGCCACAGGACAACCAGTGCGGCGACACCGCCGATGGCGAATGGAATGCGCCAACCCCATCCGCCCAAGGCTTCCTTGCCGAGAGCCTGTTCGAGGACCACGAGGACCAGCAGGGCCAGCATCTGGCCTCCGATGAGCGTCACGTACTGGAAGGAGGAGAAGAAGCCGCGACGCTTGGATGTCGCAGCCTCGGACATGTAGGTGGCGCTCGTGCCGTATTCGCCGCCCACAGAGAACCCTTGGATCAGCCGGATCAGGATCAGAAGCACCAGGGCCCACACTCCGATCACTTCCTTTGTGGGCAGGATGGCGATGGCGAACGACCCTGCGGACATCATGGTCACGCTCAGGGTCAGGGCGGCCTTGCGGCCTTTGCGGTCGGCATAGCGGCCGAAGAACCAACTGCCGATCGGGCGCATCAGGAACGTCACGGCGAAAACAGCCATCGCCTCAAGATTGCTCTGCAGCGGGTCTTTGGAACTGAAGAAATGGGATGCGAAATAGGCGGAGAACGCCGTGTAGATGTACACGTCGTACCACTCCACAAGGTTGCCTGCGGAGCCTTTGAGTATGTTGCCGACGGCCTTGCGCGTCCGGGCGGCCTCGCTCTGGGGCCCTGCTTCCTGGGTGCTCATCAATGAACCTTCCTGGGAGGACGCAGCCACCGGCCACGCCGCCGCCACCTTACCGTCGGGGAACTTAAGGCCCCGCATTTTGGTCATATTGGTCATTCGTACAAAGCGGCCCACGGCCCGCGTTTCCTCCAACGCTCCGTTCGACGCCCTCTGGCAAGGCGGCGCCCGCTAGGGCAAGCTTGATCGAAGACCGGCCGTGTGGCGGGACACAGAACGGCGGACTCTGAGCGGCGGGACACAGAACGGCCCAAGGGCGAGGGAGGGGCGCATGGCTGAGCGTTTCGAAACCGTGGACGAGTACATCGCGTCGCGGCCAGACGAGGTGCAGACGATTCTTCGGGAGATCCGACGGCGGGCCCTGGCAGCGGTGCCCGGAGCCGGGGACAGGATCAGTTACGGTATCCCCACCATCACACTCGACGGCCACTATGTGGTTTACTTCGCGGCCTGGAAGCACCACATTTCCGTCTATCCAGTGCCCGAAGGCGACGAGGAATTCGAGCGCGAAATCGCCCCCTTCCGAGCGGCCAAGGGCACCTTGAAGTTCCCGCTCGGGAAGCCGGTGCCCTATGAGCTGATCGAAAGGGCTGCGGCCCTGCTAGCCGAACGGCAGCGGGCCGGGTACTGACAATCGGCCTGCGCGAGGGGTACGGTACAGCCATGCGCCGCGATGAGCTTGAGCACGCCATCAGGGCTGCTACCGATATCATTCACGGCGACCGAGTGATCGTGATCGGCAGCCAGTCAATTCTAGGGTCCTTCACGGAGGACGAACTGCCTGCGGCAATCACCATGTCGGACGCCGTCGACATCGCCCCGTTTTCCGACGACGACACCGGCACGCTTGCGGACAGCATCGATTCCGCCCTTGGTGAGTGGTCGCCTTTCCACAACGAATTCGGGTTCTATGTCCAGGCGGTCGAAAGGGAGACCGCGGTGCTCCCGGCAGACTGGGAGTACCGCCTTGTCGGTGTGCGCAATGAGGCGACCCGGAACAGCACCGGGCTTTGCCTGGATCCCTACGATCTCTGCGCAGCCAAGCTCATTGCAGCGCGGCCCAAGGATCATGCGTTCGTTCTGGCGCTTATCGAAGCGTCCCTCATCGACCAGGCCCAGCTGGTGGACAGAATCAGGCTGATCGACCCCTCCGAGCCTCGCCGCGATGCGGCTTTGTCCTGGGCCATGTGGGCGTGACGCGAAACTGAAGGAGCAAGGTGATGACCAAGGTAGTAGCGCTGATGTCGATGTCCCTCGACGGTTTCGTAGCGGATCTCGAGGATGGCGTCGACGAGGTCTTCGACTGGTACTTCGCAGGTGACGTCGACGTCCCCACCTTCAACCCGGAGTTCACCTTCCACCTTTCTGCCGCGAGCGCCGGACACGTGCGGGCCATCATGGGCGATGTTGGGGCGATGCTCACCGGTCGGCGCACGGCGGACCGCGCCGACGCCTGGGGCGGGCAGCATCCGTTCGGTGTGCCTGCGTTCGTCGTGACACATCAAATGCCCGAAGGGTGGCCCCGATCCGACTCAACGGTCCATTTCGTCACCGACGGGCTGGAAAGCGCCGTCGCGCAGGCAAAGGCAGCGGCGGGGGACAAGATCGTCGGCATGCACGGGCCGGACACCATCCGGCAGTGCCTCGACGCCGGACTGCTCGACGAAATCCGGGTCGACCTGGTTCCGCTGCTGCTGGGATCCGGTATCCGCTCGTTCGATCGCGTTGAGAACGCGCCGATCGCTTTGGGCAACCCGACCGTTGTCGAGGGTGTGGGCGTCACGCACTTGAACTACCCGGTCCTCAAGTCGTAACTATTCTGTCGATGTCGGCGTCACGCCGGACGGGTTTTTGGGTCCATATCATGGGCCAAACCGCGGAATTCCGGGGTGGTTCAACCCCGGGTGATCCAAAAAGATGCGTGCCGTGACGCGTCCACCCAAGCCCCCCAAAAAAACTACCCCGAGTGAGCCTCGAGGAACGCGTAAACCTCGGTCTCGTCGACCCCGGGGAACGCGCCCGGCGGCATGGCGGCCAGCAAGTGCGAGTGAGCGCGAGCGGACGGCCAGGCGTTGCCCGCCCACGAGGACGCCAACGACGCCGGCGGGCGCTTGCAGCAGTTCGGGTCCGGACACGTCGAGGTAGCCCGCGCCGTCGTCTCCCGCCCGCGGAACCACTTGACGTGCTGGTACGGCACGCCGATGCTGAGCGAAAACTCCCCCGCCGCCGATCGCTCGGTGCGGGCCGTGCACCAATACGTGCCGGAGACGGTGTCCGTGTATTGGCTGTAGGCGCTGAACTTGTCCGGAACGTCGAACACTGCCCGCGAAGTCCACGCCTTGCACGCCGGTTGGCCCTCGATGGCGCCGGTATGGTCCTGCGGGAAGGCCACGCCGTCGTTCTCGTAAGCCTTGTAGATGATGCCGCTTTGGTGGGTCTTCTGGAAGTGGGTGGTGATGCCTAGGTGTTTCGTGGCCAGGTTGGTGAAGCGGTGTGCCGCGGTTTCGTAGGAGACGGCAAAGGCATCCCGGATGTCCTCGACGGCGATCTCCTTGGCGGCCTTCGCCTTCTGGAGGAACTCCAAGGTGGCGTGCTCGGGCAGGAGGAGCGCCGCGGCGAAATAGTTGGTGGCGACACGCTGCGCCAGGAAGTCCCCGTAGTTCTTGGGAGTCTCGTGGCCCAGAACGTAGTGGCCCAGGGCCTGCAGGAGGACCGAGCGGGGATCGTGATCCTGCCGCTGGCTCTGCGTGAGATAAATTCGGTGATTCTTAAGATCGGTCACTGAACGGGTGGAATGGGGCAGGTCGCCCACGTGGTGAAGCGTGAATCCGAGGTGGTCCGCGATGTCCGCAATGACGTGCTGACTCAGCGGACCGGAGGTGTACCCGACCCCTTTGAGCACCTTCTGCGCTTCGGCCTCGTACTCCGGAAAATAGTTGCCTCGCTCACGCATCATGGCACGCAGTTCACCGTTCGCGCGGCGGGCCTCTTCCGGCGTCGCAATCTGCTCGTTGAGCCTGCGCTCAAGCTCCTGCAGGAGACCTATCTGTGACTCCAGCACATCGAGCGGAAGCCGTGCGCTGACGCGGATTTTCGGCAAGTTCAAGGATTCATACAGCGGCCCGCGCTGGTACCGTTCCAACTCGATTTCCAACGCGGCGCGGCGGCTGGGCGGTTCCGCTCCGAGCAACTGGTCGATGCCCACGTTCAGGGCCGCGGCGAGCTGCTTCAGGAGGCCAAGTTTGGGCTCACGTTTGCCGTTCTCGATGAGGCTCAGCTGGCTGGGGGCGGTCCCGACGGCGGCGCTCACGTCGTCGAGGGTCAGCCCGGCCTGCTTGCGCAGATACCGCACGCGGCGGCCCAGGCTGATGACGTCCAGTTCGGCGTCAGAGGCGGACGACGACGGCGGCGGTACTTCGCGGTTCCAGCTCACAGGTGACATTTCTTGAGCATACGCGAAGAAGTGCATTTCTTTCCATGGCTTTTCTCTAGTAAGTCCCTTGGAAGTATTGAAAAGTAAGAACTACGGAAACCCCGGCCGGCTTGAACTGCAAAGGCGCAGCAAAGGTCGGCCGGGGTGACATACACAGCAACACGCCAAAGTAGCGTCAAAGGAGACAGAACAATGACCGCAGCATTTGAACCAGAGCAGCCCACCTCCGCTCAGCAGCAGGCCGCCGCACTGGAGCTCGAATGGGCTGCCAACCCGCGTTGGGAAGGCGTCACCCGCGATTACTCGGCCACCGACGTCGTCCGCCTCCGCGGCCGGGTCTCCGAAGAACACACCTTGGCCAGGCGCGGCTCGGAGAAGCTGTGGAAGCAGCTCACGGAAGAGCACAAGGAAGGCAAGTACACCAACGCACTCGGTGCACTGACCGGCAACCAGGCCGTGCAGCAGGTCAAGGCCGGCCTGCGGGCCATCTACCTTTCCGGCTGGCAGGTAGCAGCCGACGCCAACAACTCCGGCCACACCTACCCGGACCAGTCGCTCTACCCGGCCAACTCGGTCCCCACCGTGGTCCGCCGCATCAACAACGCCCTGCTCCGCGCCGACCAGATCGAATTCTCCGAGGGCATCCAGACCGTTGAGGACTGGCTGGTCCCGATCGTCGCCGACGCAGAAGCCGGTTTCGGCGGTCCGCTGAACGCCTACGAACTCATGAAATCCATGATCCAGGCCGGCGCCTCGGGAGTGCACTGGGAAGACCAGCTCGCTTCCGAGAAGAAGTGCGGCCACCTCGGCGGCAAGGTGCTTATCCCCACCCAGCAGCATGTCCGGACCCTGAACGCTGCCCGCCTCGCGGCCGACGTCGCCGGCACCCCTTCGGTGATCATCGCCCGTACCGACGCCGAGGCAGCAACCCTGATCACCTCCGACGTCGACGAGCGCGACCAGGAATTCATCACCGGCGAGCGCACCGCGGAGGGCTTCTACAAGGTCCGCAACGGAATCGAACCCTGTATCGCCCGCGCCAAGGCCTACGCCCCGTATTCGGACCTCATCTGGATGGAAACGGGCACCCCGGACCTGGAACTCGCCCGCAAGTTCGCCGAGTCCGTCAAGGCCGAATTCCCGGACCAGATGCTCTCGTACAACTGCTCGCCGTCGTTCAACTGGCGCAAGCACCTGGACGACGCCACCATCGCGAAGTTCCAGCGTGAACTCGGCGCCATGGGCTTCACCTTCCAGTTCATCACCCTGGCCGGCTTCCACGCCCTGAACTACTCGATGTTCGACCTCGCCCACGGTTACGCCCGTGAAGGCATGAGCGCCTACGTCGAACTCCAGGAAAAGGAATTCGCCTCCGAGTCCCGCGGCTACACCGCAACCAAGCACCAGCGCGAAGTCGGCACTGGCTACTTCGACGACATTGCCACTGCGCTCAACCCGAACGCGTCCACCCTGGCCCTGGTGGGATCCACCGAAGAAGGCCAGTTCCACTAATCCCCAGCCGCCCCCTCCACTCGCAAGCTCGCGAGGGAACCCGGCGGCCGTGGGCCCACTCCCCAACTAGATAGCAGTAGGTGTCGTTTTGAGCCCCCAAAACGACACCTACTGCGAGTCAGTTGGGACCCTCAAGAGGAGAATTCCGATGAACAGCTTCACTGACAATTACACGATCAACGGCATCACGCTGACCGCCCAGCCTATCCACCGGCAGAACGAGGTTCTTACCCCGGATGCCCTGGAGTTCGTGGCAAAGCTGCACCGGGCTACGGCGGAACGCCGTCAGGAGCTGATGCAGGCGCGGCACACCCGCCGCGGCCAGATTTCCGGCGGCCAGGACCCGCAGTTCCTCCCCGAGACGGCGGAAATCCGCAACGATCCGAACTGGCGCGTCGCTCCCCCGGCCCCGGGCCTGGAAGACCGCCGCGTGGAAATCACCGGACCGGTTGACCGGAAGATGACCATCAACGCGCTGAACTCCGGCGCGAAGGTGTGGCTGGCAGACATGGAAGACTCCTCCACCCCCACGTGGCGCAACGTCATCCAGGGCCAGCTGAACCTCACGGACGCCCTTGAGCGCCGGATCGACTTCACCTCGCCCGAGGGCAAGGAATACAAGCTCCGTGCCGCCGAGGACCTGCCCACCATCGTGGTCCGGCCCCGCGGCTGGCACCTGCCGGAGAAGCACATGCTCATCGACGGAAAGCCCGTTGCCGGTGGTGTGGTCGACTTCGGCCTGTTCTTCTTCCACAACGCCCGCCGCCTGCTGGCACAGGGCAAGGGCCCGTACTTCTACCTGCCCAAGATCGAGAACCACCTCGAAGCCCGCCTCTGGAACGACATCTTCGTCCTGGCCCAGGACCTGCTCGGCATCCCGCAGGGCACCATCCGCGCCACCGTGCTGATCGAGACCATCACGGCGGCATTCGAGATGGAGGAGATCCTCTTCGAGCTGCGCGATCACGCCTCGGGCCTGAACGCCGGACGCTGGGACTACATCTTCTCCGTGATCAAGAACTTCCGCACCCGCGGCCCCCGCTTCGTGTTGCCGGACCGCGCCCAGGTCTCCATGACCCAGCCCTTCATGCGCTCCTACACCGAGCAACTGGTCCGGGCCTGCCACCGCCGTGGCGCCATGGCGATCGGCGGCATGGCCGCTGCCGTTCCCAACCGCAAGGACGAGGCCGCCAACACGGCAGCGTTCGAGAAGGTCCGCGCGGACAAGACCCGCGAAGCCGGCGACGGCTTCGACGGTTCCTGGGTTGCGCACCCGGACCTGGTTCCGGTGTGCCGGGAAGTGTTCGACGGCGTACTCGGCGATCGTCCGAACCAACTGGACCGCTCACGCGAGGATGTCACCCCGGACGACCGCGCCCTGATCGACATCGCCTCCACCGAGGGCACCATCACCGAGACCGGCATCCGGAACAACATCGAGGTGGGTATCCGCTACATCGAGTCCTGGCTGCGCGGCAACGGCGCCGTGGCCATCCACAACCTGATGGAGGACGCGGCAACGGCGGAGATCTCCCGTTCACAGCTGTGGCAGTGGATCTACTCCCACGCCATCACCGACACCGGCGAGCTCATTACCCGCGAATGGGTCAACGACCTCCTCGACGAAGAGTTCGCACGGCTGGAACGCTTCGACGACGACCGCTTCAACGATGCCCGCAGCATCTTCGAGGAAGTCGCCTTGGCCGAGGAGTTCCCCACCTTCCTGACCATCCCGGCCTACGCCCGCTACCTCACGGAAGCCCGCGAAGAAGCCACCAAGGAAGAACTCGTAGCCGCCTAGTCCCCACGCCCCGCTGGGCTGCCTGCACTCTTCGCAACAAGTGACCCCGATGGCCGGGGAGGCAGCCCAGCGACGGAACCCCACCCAGCGATGTGAACCCGCTTAGCGCTGTCGGGCCACCCAGCGCACAGAGAGGGTGGTGCAGACGCAAAACGCGGCGACCGAACCAAGGATCACCAGGAGTGGCACGGTCCAGCCGTCGGAGATGCTGTGCACGTAACCGACGATGGTGGGAGCCAAGGCTGCGAAGCAGTACCCGACCCCCTGCACGACGGCGGACATCTTGCCTGCCGAGGCTTGGTCGCGCGCGAACTTGATGATGGCGATGAAAATGACCGTGATGCCACCACCCTGTGCGACTCCACCCAGGGACGACCACAACCACCACCAACCCGGGGCCAGCAACAAGCCCAAAGGTACGGTCAGCCACAGGGCACTCAAGGTGACCGCGACCGCCGTCGTGCTGGCGAAACGGGCGATGAGCGGCACGCCGAGCCCGCCCACAATCGCGAAGATCTGGAAGAGCGATGACCCGGCGCCAGCTTGTGCGGTGCCCATGCCGAGTTCATCGGACAGGAAGCTCGGAAGCCACGCGGTCACGCCGTAGTACGAGAATGCCTGGCCGGCGAATCCCAGTGTCAGGCCGACGGTCAGCCAGCCAACGCCGGAGCCGTTGCCGGCTCGCGACCCGTCGGCGGCCGGAACGGGAGCCGGCACGAAAGCTTGCCGGGCACCGACCGTTGGGACCCAGAACAGAATGGCCGCCAGGGCAAGGAGGGCGCTCGCCCCCAAGGCAAGCCGCCAGCCCACAAGTTCTGCAAGCGGGGCCGTGGCCACCGAGGTCAGGAAGGACCCGATGTTCAGCGCCGCCGTGTAGACGCCCATCGCGGTTGCCTGGCGTCGAGGCGCAAAATCGCGGCGAATGATGAGCGGCACCGCGATGTTGCCGATAGTGATGGCAAGGCCGATGAGGACGGTACCCACTATCACCGGAACTCCGCCGCCGCTGGAGCGGATCACGACGCCGGCCAGCACGCCCATGAGCGTGAGCATCACCGCGAATTCGGCACCGAATCTGCGCCCGGCCAGCGCAGCCAGCGGCGCTGCGAGCGAGAAGCAGAGGACGGGAATGCCGGTCAGCAGCCCGAGTTCCACGGGCGAGAATCCAAGGTCCCGTTTCAGGGAATCCACCACCGGCGCCACCGCGACGAAAGGTCCGCGCATGTTGAGGGCTATGAGGCCGATACATGCCAGGATCAGCCAGCCTCGCGGCACCTTGGCGAGGAACTGGCCGGTCACGGGGTGCGCTGGAGGGTAGGGAAGGTAGGCATCACCTTCATTGCTATCACGACCCGCCGTTGCTGAACCCTACGTGACGCACCTCAGCCCGTTGCTTGGAGCGTGGCTTCAATTACTGCCGGAGACAGGACGTGCTGGGTGACCATCTGGCTCGCGCCGAGGATCGCGGCCTGGTCCCCTGCCATCGAAATGCCGATGCGCAGATGCGAAGTAGCCAGCGGGAGGGAGCGCCGGTAGACCACTTCACGGATGCCTGCAACGAGGTGCTCGCCAGCCTCCCCAACGCTGCCGCCGATCACGATCATCGAGGGGTTGAGCAGATTCACCACGGTTGCCAGGACATCGCCGACGTCACGTCCGGCCTGCCGGAGAGCTTGAATGGCCTGGAGGTTTCCCTCAGCCACGAGCCGCAGCACGTCGCCGCCGTTGGTGGCCTCCAGTCCTTGGGCCTTCAGTTGGCGGGCGACGGCGGGGCCAGAGGCGAGTGCTTCAAGGCAGCCGTAGTTCCCGCAACGGCAGAGGACGTCGTCGCCACGGGGAACCCTCACGTGACCGAGGTCCCCGGCAGTTCCGTTGGCGCCGCGCTGCAACTCGCCGCTGCTGATGATGCCCGCGCCGATGCCCGTGGCGATTTTGACGAAGAGCAAGTTGTCGTGGTCCGGCCAATACGCTGTGCGTTCGCCGAGGGCCATGATGTTGACGTCGTTGTCCACCAGGACCGGAACCGGCAGGGAGCGCTGCATGTAACGGACCACGTCGAATCCGTCCCAGCCGGGCATGATAGGCGGCTTGACCGGCCGACCGGTGTCGTGTTCCACGGGGCCAGGCAGTCCGATGCCGATCCCGGCCAGGTCCTCGAGGTTGCGGCCCGCTTCGGCGAGGAGCTCCCGCCCTTCGGCCACAATCTTGCCGAGAACCACATCGGGACCGTCGGCGACTTCCTGCGCCAACCGGCGTTCGGCCAGGACTTTTCCGCCAAGATCGGTGACCGCGACGATCACGTGCGTAGCTCCGACGTCGACCGCCAGGACAACGCGGGCAGCAGGGTTGAAGGCAAAGCGCGACGGCGGCCTGCCGCCACTGGAACTCGCCTCACCGGCAGGGCCCACGAGTCCGGAGTTCATGAGGGCGTCGATGCGCGAGGCGACGGTGGAACGGGCCAACCCGGTGGTGATGGCGAGTTCGGCCCGGGTCCGCGCCTGGCCGTCGCGAAGAAGCTGAAACAGATCTCCTGCACGCGAGAGGCTTCCGGCATCCTGCACGGAGCCGTCCTTTCCGGGCGCTTTTTCGGGTGCTGAGGTCATGCATCAGTGATAGCACGATTGCTTATGTGTGTCACGCAGCAAAAGTTTGTCGATTGATTTTCAACTTTTGCTTGCTCATCGTCAAAAGTCGTCGTAGGTTGTTTGTGAGAAGGGTCACGTAGCCCACAAAGCCGCGTTGAAACTCAGAGACTCCGTTTACGAAGAGGTAACTGATCTTGTCCAACCACTCACAGGCAACAACCAGAGTTGGCGTCGGCATTCTTGGCGCCGGCCCCGTCACCCAAGCAATCCACCTGCCTTCCCTTGCCCGGCTCCGGAACATCCTGGAAGTCCGCCACATCATGGACGTCGACGCCGCCGTCGCAGAATCGGTCGCAGCCCGCGTCGGCGCCAACCACAGCACCAGCATGGACGCGCTCCTGAATGATCCCGACGTCGACATCGTGGCCATCTGCAGTCCCCACCAGTTCCACGCGGACCAAGTCATCGCCGCATGCCGCGCCGGAAAGAAAGCGATCCTCTGCGAGAAGCCCTTCGCGATGAGCGGCGAGGAGGCTGCACGGATTTCAACGGTCAGCGAGGAAACCGGCGTTCCGATCATCGTGGGCGCTATGCACACTTTCGATCCCGGCTGGCTCGCAGCGGAGGCCAACTGGGGCGATCTCCCCGAAACAGCCCACACCATCCGTTCCTCCATCGTCCTTCCGCCCAATGCCCGCTTCGAAGACTTCGCCACCGAAATCCTCACCCGGCCCGCCGGCGGCGCCCCCGACTACAGCGATGTGGAAGTCGTCAAGAACGCCCTCCGCGGCGGCATCATGGGACTCGCCATCCACGACCTTCCACTCGTGCGCCGCTTCACCCCGGATTTCGAAGACCTCGAAGTCCTGCAGGCTCGGCATGTCCGCCCCTTCGGCTATGTGATTTCCCTGCGTGCCGGAAAACAGGGCGCAGGCAACCGGACTATCGAACTGCGTGCAGCCATGAACAAGACCTGGAAGCCGGAATGGACCTTCGAAGCGATCTCGGATGACGCAGCCCTTCGCGTGGACTTCACTCCTTCATATGTACAGGCGGGCTCGGCGGTCGCAACCATCACCCGCGGCTCCACAAGCACAACGTACGGGCCGTTCGAGCACAACGGCTATGAGGGCGAGTGGCGCGAACTTGCCCAACTGGCCCTCGGAATAAAGCAGCCGCCGTCCGCCGAAAGCCTCATCAACGACCTCACCTTCGCGATCGCCATTGCCGACGCCACGGTGGATCTCGCCGCGGTTGAGCACGCAAACAGCCATGCAGGAGCCCACTCATGAGCAGCCAGTACACGGTCACTGCCACCCCCCAGGCAGAAGAGAGCGGCGCAGTGGGACTCGCCGTCGCCTCGCTGCCGGCCAGCTTCGGTCCCGTAGCGGCCGGGGACACCGCACGGATTTCCGCCATCGACGGCGCCCCGGGCTGGACCACTGAGACCATCAAGGCGATCGACGGCGGAGCGCTGGGCATCGTCGTGGTCAATCCGGTCGTGGAAAACACCGCCGCCCTGCGCGACGCCGCTGAAACAACCGGCGTCGCGGTTGTCCTGGACCAGCGCTGGGCATCCAACCCCGGACTCGCTGGAGCCGAAGACGCAGTCCGCTCAGTAGCCGGCCGGGCCGCCATGCTGGACACCGTCGCCACAGCCGCGGCAGGAACCGATCCGGAACGACTCCTCACCGAGCACCTCGCCGCCGTCGTACGCGTCACCGGTCAACTGGACGCGCTTCGCGTCCTGCACCGGGGCACGCACGGCTACACGGTTTCCGGCCGGCTCCTCAACGGCGCACCGGTTTCGCTCCAGGGCGTGCTGAGCAACTCCCGGCCCGCCGGCGTCGACCTCCGGCTCTACACCGACGACGGCGGTGTCAGCATTGCGGTCCCCGAACCGCTTGCTGCCTGGCCGGCTGAAGTCCGGGCTACCGGACCCCAAGGGGAAATCCTCCTGCCCACGCTTTACGAATCCGCCCACCGCACCACCTGGCGCCGGCTCAAGGAACACCTCGACGCCGGCACTTTTCCCTCCGATCTCGCCGGCTTTGCGCGGCTGACGGAATCCATCGCGCACCTGTCCTGAACCCGCACTCCACCTCAACTACCGACCCTCAATAGCAGAGCACCAAAAGCAATCATTCACCTTCTCGACGACGAGCCGGACCGCCCCAAACGCGAACATCACGCAGCGGTCCCGAAAGGAATCATCATGACTGTTCAGTCCGAAGCCAGCCGCAATTTCTCCCGCAGGGGCTTCCTCGGCCTCACGGCAGCAGCGGCGGCGGTCCCGCTGCTCGCGGCTTGCGGCGGCGGCTCCAGCTCGAGCTCCTCCGGCGGCGCCATCAAGTTCTGGGACATGCCGTGGGCAACTCCGGCCTACAACGATGCCGCCAAGAAGATCACCGAGGCCTACGCGCCCACGGGAAGCAACGGCAAGGCCGGCTACCAGATCATCCAGTGGAACAACTTCTACCAGACCTTCTCCTCGGCCATCGCGTCCAAGACCGGTCCCGCGGTGTCCACCGGTGGCGGCTTCCAAGCGTTCCAGTTCGAGCAGCAAGGCCAGATCGCTTACGCGGACAAGGTTGTGGAGGCGCTCAAGAAGAACGGCCAGTTCGACGACTTCCTGCCGGGCGTGCTGGAGCCATTCAAGTCGGACAAGGGCTATGTTGCTATTCCTTGGCAGTTGGACATGCGCGTCTTCTGGTACCGGAAGTCCCTCTTCGACCAGGCGGGCGTGGCTCTGCCGACGGACTGGGCTTCCCTCCTTGAAGCCGGCAAGGCCCTGAAAAAGATTGGCGCCGTCGGCTTCGGCACGGGCGCCGGCGCCGGAAACAACTTCGGCAACCACTCGATGATCATGATGATGGTCAACAACGGCGGTGGCGTCTTCACCAAGGATGGCCAACTGGACGTCATGAACGACCGCAATGTCGAAGCGATCGAGTTCCTCCTGGAACTCCACTCGAACGGGATCATCGACCCCGCTGCGGTCAGCTACACCACCGACAACATGTCCGCCCAGTGGAAAGACAAGAAAATCGGATTTGGGGTCTTCCAGGCCGGTGCCGCGGAACGAATCGGGGACACGTCGGGTGACTTCGCCGTTGCGAGCCCCATCGCTGGACCGCATGGTGACAAGGGAACGCTCGTGTTCCCCAACAACATCATGATGTACAAGAACAGTCCCTCACAGGAAAGCTCCGAAGCGTTCCTCGTGTACTACATGGGCCAGCTCAAGCAGCTGTGGCAGCAGAAGCTCATGGCCGCCCTTCCTGTCTTCAAGTCCATCACCGAGCTCCCCGAGTTTGCGAGCAACGCGAACAACGTCAAGATCGTCAAAGAATGGCAGCCCATCGCAAAGACTTTCGCCGCACAGGGAAGCACCCTCAACGCGAACCTCGCTGTCCTCGACGGCGGCCAGGCACTCAACCAGTTCACCCAGACGATCCTGACCGGCAAGACCGATGCCAAGACCGCGTTGCAGGCCTTCAAGACCGGCCTCGAATCCGTGATCAAAAAGTAAAGCAGTCATCATGTCAACCACCACAGCACAGTCCGGCCTCGCCCGGGCCCGCCGGGGACTTGCCCCCGGCGGGCCCGGGGGCGGGTCCTTGAATCGCAAGGGCAAGCTGTCAGGCCAGACCCGCCGGACGTTTTTCTGGCTCCTGCTGCCCTCGATCATCCTGCTCGTCCTGATCCACGGCTACCCGCTGATCTACGCCGGCGTCCAAGCAACCCACGACGGCTCCCTGATCGACACAGGCAACTTCGTCGGCGTCGAGAACTTCGGCCATGTCCTGTCCTCCCCGGCGTTCTGGAAGGCCGCCCAGTTCACCCTGTGGTTCACGATCGTCGGCGTCTTCGGTTCCTGGCTGGTCGGCCTTGGCCTGGCCCTGCTGCTGCGCACCAAAATCCCGGCAGGCGGCACCTTCAAGATTCTGCTCCTCCTGCCCTGGGTGGTGCCGATCGTGGTCTCCTCCACCGCGTGGAACTGGCTCGTGGCCACCCCGGACAGCCTCATTCCGTCGCTCTTCCGCGGCCTTGGCCTGGGCACGCCCCTTTTCCTGGCGGACCCCAACCTGGCCGCGGTCATGGTCATGGCGTTCAAGGTCTGGGTCAGCTTCCCCTTCATGATGATGATGATCTCGGCCGCCCTGGCCTCCGTGGACACCACCGTCTATGAAGCCGCCAGCATGGACGGCGCCAGCAAGTGGCAGCAGTTCAGCCAGATCACGCTGCCGCTGATCGCCCGATCCACCTACATCAGCTGGATTCTGATGACAATCTTCTGCGTCAACGACTTCCCCACCATTTACCTCCTCACCGGCGGCGGCCCCGTCGACGCCACCACCTCCCTCGTGGTCCTCGCCTACCGCACGGTCTTCCAGGACTTCCAGACCGGACCCGGCGTCGCCATCGCCTTCCTCATGACCCTCACCCTCGTCGTCGTGTCGGTCTTCCTGTACCGCCAGATCCGAAAGTCGAGCGTCGAATAATGAGCGCAGTACTCCACGCACACCCCGCATCCGGGCCCACCCTCGGAGTCGCAGGTCCGGAAAAAACCCGCCGGGTCCTCTCCGAGGCAGGCCTGCGCGGACGCTGGTGGCGGTTCGTCCTGATCCTGGCTATCACAGCCATCGTCCTCGTCCCCATCATGGTCACTGTGGTCCTGGCCCTGACTCCGGGCCCCAACAGCACCGCCACGGGGCTGACCCTGGAGAACCTCAGCAACGTCTTCTCCAAGACCCTGGCTGCCACCTGGCTCAAGAACAGCCTCATCACCACCATCAGCACGGTGATTGTCTCCGTGGCCGTGGCCGCGCCGGCAGGATATGTCCTCTCCCGCGGCCGCAGCAAGGCCGTCTCCGGCTACTCGCTGCTGCTGTTCGTCATGCAGTCCCTGCCCATCATCACCTCCGTGGTGCCGCTGTTCATCCTGTTCGCGGGCCTGGGACTCGTGGACAACCTCCTTGGCCTGATCATCATCTACGTCGGCTCGACAATGACCGTGGCCACGTGGATGATGGCGGCATACTTCGATTCCATCCCCGTCAGCCTCGAGGAGGCCTCGTGGATCGACGGCTGTTCGGTCTTCGGATCGTTCACCAAGGTGGTTCTGCGGAATTCCCTGCCCGGCATCCTCTCGACGGCCATCTTCGCCTTCCTCCTGGCCTGGAACGACTACCTCGTCGCTATCGTGTTCCTGCGCTCCAACGAGATCTTCACCCTCCCCATGGGTGTGCAGTCCTTCTTCCAGCAAAACGCCACGGATTGGTCCGGGGTCATGGCCCTCGCGGTCGTCATGATGCTCCCGCCGATCGTCGTTTTCGCCACCCTGAACAAGTACTTCAGTGTCGGCGGCATTGGCGGATCCCTCGCCGGCCGCTAACGGCCGTTATACAACTCGCATCGAACGCAACTGACAACGCAAAGGAAAACCATGTCTTACTCCATCCAGCTGTACACCCTGCGCAATGCCATGCAGGAAGACCTGCCCGGCACCATCAAGAAGGTTGCCGAGATCGGTTACACGCAGGTTGAACCCTACAATTTCGTGGCCACGGCGAAGGAGCTCGGCGCTGCATTGAAGGAGAACGGGCTGACGGCCCCGTCCGGCCACGCGCCGCTGCTGAGCCAGGACCAGGACGAAATCTTCGCAGCCGCCAAGGAACTCGGCATTAGTACGGTCATCGACCCGTACCTGCCTGCCGAACACTGGCAGAACGCCGAAGACATCCAGGCCACCGCGGCCAAACTCAACGCGGCGGCGAAGAAGAGCGCCGAATACGGCATCCGCGTCGGCTACCACAACCACGCTTGGGAACTCGAGTCCACGATCGAGGGCCAGACCGCCCTGGAATACTTCGCGGGCCTCCTTGACCCGGAGCTGATCCTGGAAGTCGACACCTACTGGGCATCCGTCGGTGGCCAGAACCCCGTGGAACTGCTCGCCCGCCTCGGTGACCGCGTGAAGTTCATCCACATCAAGGACGGCCCCGGCACCACGGACACCAAAGCCCAGCTGCCGGCAGGCCAGGGCACCATCCCGGTGCTCGACGTCATCGCTGCCGCCAAGTCCCTGGAAGTGGGCGTCGTGGAATTCGACGACTACGCCGGAGACATCTTCGAAGGCATCGCCGAAAGCCTCGCATTCCTTCAGAACTCCGCTGCAACCGCCGGAGCCGAAGCATGAGCGCCGGAACGCACCAGTCCACCCCCTCCACCCGTCGCGGCCCAGTGGGCGTCGCCGTCATCGGCGCCGGCAACATCAGCAAGCAGTACCTTGACAACCTGACGGTCTTCCCGGACCTCAAGGTCCACATCATCGCAGACCTCTTCGAGGAAGCCGCGGAAGCACGCGCCAAGGAATACGGCATCCCCGAGTGGGGCGGCGTGGACGCGGCACTGAACCACCCCGACGTCGAGATCATCGTGAACCTGACCATCCCGGCCGCGCACGTCGAAGTGGCCACGGCAGCCGTGAACGCGGGCAAGCACGTCTGGACCGAGAAGCCGTTCTCCCTTGACCGCGAATCCGGCTTGGGCCTGTTGAAGACGGCCGACGCCGCGGGCATCCGCCTCGGCTGCGCACCGGACACCTTCCTGGGCGCAGGCCTGCAGACGGCCCGGAGGATCATCGAACGCGGCGACATCGGAACCCCGTTGACGGCCCTGACCATGTTCCAGACCCCGGGTCCGGAGTCCTGGCACCCGAACCCGGCCTTCCTGTTCGCCCAGGGCGCGGGTCCGCTCTTCGACATGGGCCCGTACTACATCACCGCGCTGGTCCAGACCTTCGGCTCGGTAAGGCGCGTCGCCGCCGTCGGCTCCAAAGCCAAAGAAGTCCGCGTGGTCGGTTCCGGGCCCAAGGCTGGCGAGGAATTCGCCGTCGAGGTCCCCACGCACGTCAGTGCCATGCTCCGGTTCGACGGCGGGGCCTCCTCGCACAGCGTCTTCAGCTTCGAGTCCCCCGCCTGCGGATGGGCTTCGTGGAGATCACCGGCACCGAGGGCACGCTCGAGCTCCCGGACCCGAACTACTTCGACGGCGACCTCAAGCTCTGGCGCGCGGGAGCCAAAGAACCGGAAACCATTCCCGCGACGGGACCGGCCAACGGCCGCGGCATGGGCGTGCTGGACATGGCCCGTTCCCTCCGTGCCGGCGTTCCTCACCGCGCCCAGGGAGCCCTCGCTTACCATGTGGTCGATACCTTGGTTTCCATTTCCGAGTCCGCCGAAACCGGCACCTTTGTAGGCGTCGACAGCTCCGCCGTGACCTCCCAGGCCCTCCCCGAGGACTGGGACCCGATGGCCGCCACCCTCTAGGAACAACTCATGACCAGCTCCGCCCCTACCCCCACCAACCCGCAGGACGGCCACGCGGGCAAGACAACTCTCGGTGTTGCCGCCATCGGCTACGCGTTCATGGGCAAGGCCCATTCGAACGCGTGGCGGAACGTGGCCAGCTTCTTCGATGTTCCGGCCTTCGAGCAGAAAGTGCTCGTGGGCCGGGACCCGGAACAGGTTGCCGAGGCCGCGGCGAAGTACGGTTGGGCGGAGTCTGCCACGGACTGGCGTTCGGTCCTGGAACGCGATGACATCCACATCGTGGACATCTGCGCGCCAGGCTGGATGCACGCCGAGATCGCCATCGCGGCGCTGGAAGCGGGCAAGCACGTGCTCGTGGAGAAACCCCTCGCCAACACCCTGGCGGAGGCCGAAGCCATGACGGATGCCGCGCGTGCCGCCCGTGCGCGCGGTATCCAGTCCATGATCGGCTTCAACTACCGCCGGGTACCGGCCCTTGCTTTGGCCCGCGAGCTGATCGCCGAGGGCAGGCTGGGCACGGTCCGGCATGTCCGGGCGTCGTACCTGCAGGACTGGCTCGTGGACGAGGACTCCCCCATGACTTGGCGGCTCAACAAGGAAACCGCCGGGTCCGGCGCGCTGGGCGACATCGCCTCCCACGCCATCGACCAGGTCCTGTTCCTGCTCGGGGACACCGTCACCGAGGTCTCCGGCCGGCTGCACACTTTCGTGAACAGCCGTCCCGGTGCGTATGGTCCGGAACAAGTAACGGTCGACGACGCCGCCTGGGCAACGCTGACCCTCGCCTCCGGGGCGGTCGCCTCCGTGGAAGTCTCGCGCATGGCCACGGGCCAGAAGAACTCGCTCAAACTCGAGGTCTACGGGGACAAGGGGTCCATCCTGTTCGACCTGGAATCCATCAATGAGCTTGGTTTCCTGGACGCCACGGCCCCTGTCCGGGAGCAAGGATTCCGCCGGATCCTGGTCAACGAACCCGAACACCCCTACATCGACGCCTGGTGGCCCCAAGGCCACGTCATCGGCTGGGAGCACACCTTCACCCATGAAATCCGCGACTTCCTGGCCGCCATCGACGCCGGGACCCCGCCGTCGCCGTCGTTCGACGACGGCCTCGCCGTCCAGCGGGTCCTGGCCGCCATCGAAGAATCCGCGGACGCCAAGAGCGCCATCATCCAGGTCGCCGGTCACTGACGGCCCTGGCCTGAAACACGCCCCTCGAAACTTTTCTGCAAGGAGAACCAATGCCCCGCCCGTACACCCTGTTCACCGGCCAGTGGGCCGACCTGCCCTTCGAAGAAGTCGCCCGCCTCGCCTCCGGCTGGGGCTATGACGGCCTGGAAATCGCCGTCTCCGGCGACCACCTGGATGCCTGGCGCTGGGACGAACCCGGCTACGTCGAGAACAAGCTCGCAATCCTGGACAAATACAACCTCAAGGTCTGGGCCATCTCCAACCACCTCAAAGGCCAGGCCGTGTGCGATGACCCCATCGACTTCCGCCACCAGGTCATCGTCGGCGCCAAGGTCTGGGGCGACGGGGACCCCGAAGGCGTCCGCCAACGCGCCGCCGAGGAAATGAAACTCACCGCCCGCCTCGCCAAAGCCCTCGGCGTGGACACCGTCGTCGGATTCACCGGATCCTCCATCTGGCAATACGTCGCCATGTTCCCGCCCGTCCCCGAGAAAGTCATCGAGGCCGGCTACCAGGACTTCGCCGACCGCTGGAACCCCATCCTGGACGTCTTCGACGAATGCGGGGTCCGCTTCGCCCACGAAGTCCACCCTTCCGAGATCGCCTACGACTACTGGACCACCGTCCGGACCCTGGAAGCGATCGGGCACCGCGAGGCGTTCGGCCTGAACTGGGACCCCTCCCACTTCATGTGGCAAGGCATCGACCCGGTCTCCTTCATCTGGGACTTCAAGGACCGGATCTACCACGTGGACTGCAAGGACACCAAGCTGCGCCCCACCGGCCGGAACACCGTCCTGGGCTCCCACCTGCCCTGGGGCGACCCGCGCCGCGGCTGGGACTTCGTCTCCGCCGGACGCGGCGACGTGCCCTGGGAATCGAGTTTCCGGGCCCTCACCGCGATCGGCTACAACGGCCCGATCTCCGTGGAATGGGAAGACGCGGGCATGGACCGCCTCCACGGCGCCCCCGAAGCCCTGGCAGCCCTCAAGAAGTTCGACTTCCCGCCGTCGCAAACCTCTTTCGACGCCGCCTTCAGCCAGGACTGACCCTCCGGTTAGCGCGAGTTGGCGGCAGATGCCCCCAAAATCCGATTTTGCGGGCATCTGCCGCCAACTCGCGCCCCGAAGAACTCTTGCCAAAAAATTGTTGAACAATTCGTCCATGTGATGCATCATTGGGTGTAGGCCCCGATTGAGATCGGGATCACAAATCCCGCCCAACGTTCCATGGAGGAACCATGTCCGCGACCACTTCGCCAAGCCCAACACGGCGCAGCAAACCCTCGGCAGGCGCCATCAAAGCCTTCATCGCCAGCGTCACAGGCACCTCCCTGGAGTACTACGACTTCGCCATCTACTCCGTTGCCTCAGCGCTCGTCTTCCCCAAGATCTTCTTCCCGGGCAACGATGAATACACCGGCCTCCTGCTCTCCTTCTCGGCCTTCGCGGTGGGCTACCTTGCCCGGCCCATCGGCGGCGTCGTCTTTGGCCGGCTCGGGGACAAGATCGGACGCAAGAATGTCCTGGTCATCACCCTCGTACTCATCGGTGCGGCCACAGTCCTGATCGGCGCTTTACCGGATTACCACACCATCGGCATTGGAGCCACGATCATCCTGGTCCTCCTCCGCTTGATCCAGGGCATTGGTGTGGGTGGCGAATGGGGCGGCGCCGTGCTCCTGTCCAGCGAGTACGCCAATCCCAACAAGCGCGGATTCTGGTCTTCCGCAGCCCAGATCGGCCCGCCCGCCGGCAACCTGCTCGCCAACGGCGCCCTGGCCGTCCTGGCTGCGGTCATGAGCAACGAAGCCTTCATCGCATGGGGCTGGCGCGTGGCATTCCTCAGCTCGGCCATCCTTGTTGCCTTCGGCCTGGTTATCCGGCTCAAGCTCGAGGAAACCCCCGTATTCAAGGCCATCGAAGCCACGGGCGAACGCCCCAAGGCTCCCATCAAGGAAGTCCTCACCACCCAGGTCCGTCCCCTTTTCGCCGCGGCGCTGTGCCGGATCTGCCCCGACGTCTTGTACTCCCTATTCACCGTCTTCGTCGCTGTCTATGCCACCAAGGAGCTGGGGATGACAACCGGCAACGTGCTGGGCGCCGTCCTGGTGGGCTCGGCCTTCCAACTGATCCTGATCCCGGCGGCGGGAGCAGTCACGGACCGGTTCAATCGCCGGCTGGTCTACGGCATCACCGCTGCGGCCACCGCGGTGTACATCCCGCTTTTCTTCCTGATGATCCAGTCACGTTCCGTCCTGGTCTTGACCGTGGGCGTCGTGGTCGGCCTGGGACTGCACGCGTTCATGTACGGCCCGCAGGCGGCCTTCATCACCGAGCAGTTCCCGGCCAGACTCCGCTACGCCGGCAGTTCCCTGGCCTACACCGTAGCGGGAGTCGTCGGCGGAGCTGTGGCCCCGTTGATCTTCACGGCCCTCTACGCCGCTTCCGGCAGCTGGCTCCTGATCGCCGGGTACTTGCTCGCCACGGCAGCCGTGACCATTGTTGGCCTAGCCTTGGGGCGGGATCCACGGCCGGAAGAGGACCTTCGCCTGCTCCAGGAAGCCCAGGCATAAGCAACCCGGCGCTCCCGTAAGCGGAACGGTTCGGTGGGCCACCGCCGTCGTAATCCTTCCTGAAATGCCCCTTAAGATCAGTCTTAAGGGGCATTTCCGCGCCTGCATTCCTGGGAGGACCGCATGAGCCAGACAATCCGTGAAGCAACAGCGGACGACGCCGGACGGCTGGCGGAGCTTGCCGCCGTCACCTTTCCGCTCGCCTGCCCGCCGGGATCCTCGCCCGAGGACATCGCCGCGCACCTGCGCAAAACCCTCAGCGTGGACAGGTTCACGGAGTACCTCGCCGATCCGGACATCACCATCCTGGCCATCGACGCAGCCGGCGAACTCCGCGGCTACAGCATGCTCGTCGCCCGCCCAGCGAGCGATACCGACGTCGCATCGGCCCTGACGCTGACGCCCTCCGCGGAACTGAGCAAATGCTACGTCCATCCTGAACACCACGGCCTGGGTGCTGCCGCGGAGCTCATGAAGGCCACCCTGGACCGCGCTGCAGGTGCTGGCGCGGCGGGCGTGTGGCTTGGCGTCAACAGCCAGAATGCCAGGGCGATCCGTTTCTACGAGAAGAGCGGATTCAGGAAGGTCGGGACCAAGTCGTTCCGCCTGGGCGATGCCGTGGAGAACGATTTCGTCATGGAGCGGGCGGTCTAGGACGCGCCCTGCGACGCGGATCGTTCCCTTCGACACGGAGAATTCCCAGCGACACTTGGATTCCCGTAGCGCCATCCCGTTTCCGCATCGCACATCATTTTGCGCGTCGCGAATGCCGTGCTGTGACCAGTCCAACAGACCGATTCGGGAATGACGGGCCTGGCTGCCCGGTTGTCGCCATCATGAAGATTGAGATCTGGTCAGACGTCGCTTGCCCGTGGTGTTACATCGGAAAGCGCCGGTTCGAGACGGCCCTCTCCGAATTCCCGCACCGCGACTCGGTTGAGATCCAGTGGCGCAGCTACCAGCTGGACCCGAGTATCCCCGAGCACTACGAGGGCACCGAGCTGGACTACCTGAGCAAGCGGAAGGGCATGGATCCCGCGCAGGTCAGCCAAATGTTCGATCACGTCGCCATGCAAGGCAACGGCGAGGGACTCAACTACCGTTTCGAGAACGTCGTGGTGGCCAATAGCTTCATGGCGCACCGCCTTATCCACCTTGCGGCAGCCCACGGCAAGCAGGACGAAGCCAAGGAACTGCTCCTGAGCGGGCACTTTGAACACGGCAAGGACATTGGAAGCCAGGAATACCTGACCCTGCTTGGCAGCGACTTGGGCCTGCCGGAAGCCGAAGTTGCCGAGTTGTTCAGTACGGACAAGTACGCAGAGGACGTCCGCGGTGACATCGCCGAAGCCCGGATGCTCGGCGTCACGGGCGTGCCCTTCTTCGTCATCGACCGCAAGTACGGACTCTCCGGCGCACAGCCTGCCGAGGTCTTCACCCAGGCCCTCGCCCAGGCATGGCAGGTAGCCAATCCGTTGGTCGCCGTCGGCAGCTCCGACGCCGAAGCCTGCGGTCCAGACGGCTGCGCGATCTAAGCATCTCCGCTCGAGCTGGCAGCAGATGACCCCAACAGTGCGTTGAGGGGTCATCTGCTGCCAGCTCGGGCCGCACACACCCAGCTTTGCTGACAGATCACTGTAAAGTGTCTGTATGCCCAGGATTACGGCCGCGAACAACGCGGCGCAACGCGCTGAAACCCGACGCCGGATCCTGACTGCTTTCGGCGAGCTGCTCTTTACCCACGGCTTGCCCGGGTTGACCATGACCGACGTCGCGCGGCACGCCGGCGTCGGCCGGACGGCGGTGTACAACTACTACGCCGACATGGAACAGCTCCTGATCGCATACGCCTTGCACGAGACCGAACGCTTCCTGGGCGACCTGCGCGAATCCCTCGCTGCCCTGCCGAACCCGGTGGACCGCCTTGCCCTGTACGTACGGGCCCAAGTTGAAGACCTGAGCCGCCGGCACCTCCCGCCAGGCCCCGCGATGGCGGCTGTCCTCTCCCCCGCCTCCTTTGCGAAACTGGCGGATCATGTGGGCGAACTCAACCTACTGCTCCAGGACATCCTGCGCGACGGAATCACAGCAGGCTACCTTCCGCCCACCGACGTCTCTCAGCTCGCCAGGCTCATTCACGGAACCCTCTCCTCCAGCGCGGCGCGGGGCAATGCGGAAAACGGAGCGCAGCCGGATGGCCTTGAGGAGCGGCTGGTCCAGACCGTGCGGTTCATCCAGTTGGGCGCGGGAGCAAGGTTCGACGACGACGGCCGGCCTGCGCGCCTGGCGTGACACTCGCCGCTGGGGCCCGCTACGTCAAGACTTGGGTATCACCGGCAGCTTCGAATTGTCCGCAATCCGTTGGTCTTCGCGGGGACAGCTGAGTTTGCCCGGAGTATTGTCCACTAGTTCCGGCGCCACCAGTGCCGAGAAACCGGGCGCGAGGATGAGGTCCACGGAGGCATCCGGGCGTTGGTCCTGGAAGTAGTCGGTGCCGGCAATGTTCCGTTGGATGTTGAACGCTGCCGCTTGGCCACCGGATCCCGAAACAACTACCGCCGATCCGGTGTAGCTAGTGGTGGTGTTGTCGACGCCGCCAAGGTCGTATCCCCGGGCTTTCAACTGGTCAGCCACGCTCTTCGCCAAACCAGCTTTGCCGGCCGCATTGTAGACATTGACTTTGACCTTGTTGTTGGGCACATAGTCGAAGACGGTTGTCGGGCACAGGGTCGGCGGCGCCTTGCTGGCGACGGCCGAGGGGAAGCGGATCACACCGTTCATGACTGCCCAGGCTCCCACCACCCCGGCAACGATCACTCCCACAAGCAGCACGAGGACGATACCGTGCAAGAGGCGGCGGCTGAACCACCCGGGATGTTCTTCAGGCCCCGGAGTATCGGCAAAAGTGGCCCGTAGTTCAGGCCCGGTGACAATGCGATGCCCGTGCAGGCGTGTCGCGTCTTTTGGGCGTCTCCGGGGCTTCTTCGGAGCGGCATTCTGGGGCACGTCCACCTGCTCTTCCGGGAGTGTCTCGTTAACCATCTATCACCAGCACCCGGGCGTGGATGGCTGTGCGTTGGTGGAGGGCAGTACGGACGGCACGGTGAAGTCCGTCTTCCAGGTACAACACGCCTTGGTACTGCACCACGTGCGGGAAAAGGTCCCCGAAAAAGGTTGAGTCCTCGGCCAACAATGCTTCCAGGTCGAGCGTGCGCTTGGTGGTGACCAGTTCATCGAGCCGGACCGGACGCGGCGGCAACGACGCCCAGTCCTTGGGCATGGAAAAACCATGGTCAGGGTAGGGGCGTCCCTCGCCCACAGCTTTGAAGATCACTTTGCAAGCCTAAAGAAGTAAGACGTCCAAGGGAACTTACGGGAACACTCCCACCAATGTTGTGGCCAAATGGTAACCGTAGACGGCCGGTACGTCCGCAACGAGCCCCCCTGCCGCCGTCGGCCGTCACACCGCCGCCGCCGTGACGCGGGACTGACAGAATGGGGTCATGACTGCTCCAATGCCAGGCACTATGCACCCGATTGCTCCCGCCCTCGCCCTCCTCCTCGACGTCGACGGCCCCGTCGCGAGTCCCGTGACGCGCGACGTGAAGCCGGAAATCATCGCCGATCTTGTCAGTTTGGCGTCCGCAGGCATTCCGGTCATTTTCAATACCGGCCGTTCCGACGCTTTCATCCGCGAGCAGGTCATGGCGCCCATGATCGCCGCCGGGATGCCCCCAGGAACTGTTGTCCACGCGATCTGCGAGAAAGGCGCCGTGTGGTTCAGCTATACCTCCGGCGGCCCCGGCCCCATCCACGTGGACCATGAACTCGCTGTTCCGAAGGCGTACGGCGACGACGTCCGCCGCATGGTGGCGGAGGACTACGCAACGCACATGTTCTTCGATGAGACCAAGCGGGCCATGGTGTCCGTGGAGCAGCATCTGGACGTGTCAAGCGACGACTACCTGGCCGAGCAGAAGCTCTTCGACGCCGACGCATTGGAACTCATGGGCCGGCATGGGCTCTCTGCCGCGCTCCTCGACCACCACGCGCCGGGGTCCGACGACGCCGCTGACTACCGCCTGGATCCCACCATCATCTCCACGGACATCGAGTCCATTCGGCTCGGCAAGGATCTCGGCGCCAGCCGCGCGGTGGAACTCCTCGCCGCCCAAGGAATCACTCCGCAAGCTTGGCGCACAGTGGGCGATTCGCGCACCGACTACGCGATGGCCGATTGGCTCCACCACAATGACCACGACGTCAAGCACATCGACGTCCGTCCCGCGGACGGCGTGCCCAACAAGCCCTACGATGTTCTTACAGCCACAGACCTCGGCCTGGGCGAGGACGTCATTCACGACGACGCCGGCGGCGCATTCCTGCGCAGCTGGCGTGAAGCCTTGGTGGGCTGAGTCCGCTAAAGCCCACCCTTCCCACAACCCTTCGGAGAAAAGCCATCACAGTCATGGACCAGCAAGCGATTTACTTCGGTAGTCCCGCCTCCGACGACGACGCGGTCGTTCCAGAACCGACGTCGCCCGCCGTCGACGCGCGCCTCAAGCACCGCGCCGACGTCATCCGCCATCGTGGCCGATACAGCTTGCTGAACCAGAACCGCACGCCGCAGCAGGTAATGGTCGAAGATCTCCTCTTCATTCGCGCGGCGTTGGACGCGGCCGGACTGGATTTCATCCTGGTCCGCGGCAACGATCACCGGCCAGTGATCGCCGTAGATTGGAAGCTCCGGAAGAAGTTACGCCAGACTTTGGTCACCGCTTTCCGGAACGAACCGTTCTACTCCATGACCGTTGATGCCCGGAAGAAATCCACGCTGCTGGTGGCGGACGGCGAGCTCTCCAGCAACCGGAAGGCCCGGATCTTCAGGCTCTTCCGACCGCGCGTGGAACCCGCAGGCGGGTTGACCTACGGCCCTTCCCTCGGCGTTCAGCTCGAATTGTGGGAGTTCGACGGCGACCAACTCGTGTTGCCCGTGGAGAACTCCCTGACCCGGCGAACCATGCTGCGCCAAGACGCCGTCCGAGGCACAGTTAACCGCCACGGGCTGAGCTGGCCAACCATCGAGAACATGTTCGCGGACCACGCGAGCGACATCGACTTCGACGTCGACATCGTCTTTTCGTGGGTGGACGGCAACGACCCCGCCTACATCGCGGCCCGCCGCGAGCAGATGAAGGACGTCGTCCTAGGCGAGGGTGACGCCCATGAGGCCCGTTTCCGGCAGATCAACGAGCTCAAATACGCCCTGCGCTCCGTGTACATGTATGCGCCCTGGATTCGCCGGATCTACATTGCCACCGACTCCCCCGCGCCGGAGTGGCTGGCCGAACACCCGGACGTCAGGATCATGCGCAGCGAGGAGTTCTTCAAGGACCCCTCAGTGCTGCCAACGCATAACTCGCAGGCCGTGGAATCCCAACTGCACCACATTGAGGACTTGTCCGAGCACTTCCTGTATTCCAACGACGACATGTTCTTCGGCCGCCCCGTAGCGCCGGACATGTTCTTCACTCCCGGTGGAATCACCAAGTTCATCGAGGCCTCCACCCGGATTGGACTGGGAGAGAACGACGCCGAACGCAGCGGCTTCGAGAACGCCGCCCGCGTCAACAGGAAGCTCCTCTGGGAGCGGTTCGGCCGCATCACCACCCGCCATTTGGAGCACACGGCCGCTCCGTTGCGCCGCAGTGTGATCGCCGAGATGGAGCGCGAGTTTCCGGCCGAGTTCGCCAAGACGGCAGCCAGCAGGTTCCGCGCCGCGGACAACATCTCCGTGACCAACTCGTTCTACCACTACTACTCGCTGCTCACCGGGCGGGCAGTGACGCAGACGGCCGCGAAAGTCCGGTATGTTGACACCACCCTGTGGTCCGGGCTGCACTACCTGCCCACGCTGCTGGCGAAACGCAACGTGGACTTCTTCTGCCTCAACGACGGCAGCTTCCCGGAGGTGGCTGCAGACGAACGGGCCGGCCTCGTGACGGACTTTATGGAGAAGTACTTCCCGGTCAAAGCTCCGTGGGAGAAGTAATCCGTTAGCGACGCGTCATCTCCGGGCGCTTCGCGTCTACCCTGACACCACGTTCGTGGGTTGGCCGTTGGGGAATCCGGATGCCTGCTTCGGCGAGCCGGCGCCTGGTGGCCTCCGGGCTGACGTACTCGCCCACAGTCGGTGACTTGCCCAACGGCACTACCGAGTGCACAATCGTTTGCTCGTAGACGTGGATCAGGTTGAAGGCCTGGGCGCCATCCCGTCCCCGGGTACCGCCCTGAGGAACGTTGAGGTCCTGCGTGTAGCAGCTCGCGGAAGCCACGGACACCGGGACTCCAGCGAACGTGGCTGTGGTGGAGTAGTGCAGATGGCCACCCAGGATGGAACGCACATCGGAATTGCGTACCACCTCAGCCAACGCCGCTTGGCCGCGCAACTCCACGAGGATGGCAAGGTCAAGGACGCTCGGAACCGGCGGGTGGTGAAGGGCAAGAATGGTGCCGTCCGGAGCCGGGGTTGCGAGTTCCGACGCCAACCAGTCGAGCTGGCTCTGGCTCAGTTCACCGTGATGGAAGCCAGGCACGGAAGTGTCCAGCGTGATGATCCGCAGCCCGTTGACGAAGTAGCTGTGATCCACCGGGGCGTCATTACCGCTCTGGTCGAATAGGCCCGCACGGAAATTGGCACGGTCATCGTGGTTTCCGATGGCCCAGATCACGCGTGCGCCCATCTCGTGGCAGGCAGGCTCGACGATCGCCCGAAGTTTGGCGTAAGCGTCCGGCTCGCCTTGATCGGCCAAGTCACCCGTGAAGATCACGGCGTCGGGGCGGACCTTTGACGCATGGACTTCCGAAAAAAGTTGTCTGAGATGTGCTTCGCTATCGACCGCGCCGTACAGGGGTTCCGACCCTCCCACCAGATGGGAGTCGCTAAGGTGCAGAAGGATGTGTCCTGGCCGAGGATATTCGGCCTCGATGAGCTCCATTACTACCTTCGGGTCGGTAGGAGACGGCGCCTCCAGTGTCTGCCCCAATAAACCTAATCCAACCAGACAAAAGGCTAACGGAGGGTAACTTACGGACGGAATGTTGGAAAATTACTCACGCGCACTTCGATCCTCGCTCACCTTTAAGCCACCTTCCGGCGATCCTCGCTCACCTTTAAGTGCATCCCGCCCAACCCTCCTGCACCTTTAAGCGCATCCCGCCCAACGCTCCCTCACCTTTAAGCGCACCCCACCCAACGCTTGCTTAGCAAAGGTGAAGGAGGGTTGCCCATTTTGGCAGCAGACGTGAGCGAGCGACGGCGGAAAGGGCATCACGGCGGCCTAGCTTCGATCCCCGCTCACTTTTTGGGCAATTTTCACAAACGCTCCTGCACCTTTGCGGAGACTCTTCCCGAACGCTCGCTCACCTATGGCCGCCAGGTGAGCGGGCGTCCGCCCAAAGGGCGATAAAAGTGAGCGGGCATCCGCTCAAAGGGCGATAAAGGTGAGCGAGCGTCCGGCCAAAAGGCAACAAAGGTGAGCGAGCGTCCGGGGGTTCGTGCCGCCGGCGTCACTCGGGAGTCTCCCCAGGGGGCTTAGTTGAGCGCCGCTTCGAGGGCTTCGATCAGCTCGTCGGAATCAGGCTCGACGGTGGAGGGGAAGCGGGCGAGCACCTCGCCTTCGCGGCTCACCAGGAACTTCTCGAAGTTCCACTTGACCTTCTGCGGCTTGGAACCGTCTGTGGTCTGGGTCAGCTCGGCATACAGGGGATGCTGCTGCTTGCCACGGACTTTGGACTTGCTGGAAAGCGGAAAGGAGACTCCAAAGTTGCGTTGGCAGAAATCCGCGATCTCGGCGTCGGAACCCCTTTCCTGGCCTCCGAACTGATTGCACGGCACGCCCAGGATCTCGAATCCGCGGTCACGATATTTGCCGTAGAGCTCTTCAAGTCCCGAGTACTGGCGCGTGAAACCACATTTGGAAGCCACGTTGACTACCAGCACGGCTTTGCCCTGGAAACGCCCAAAGTCGGCCTGGGAGCCGTCGTTGAACGTGAGGGGGATGCTGTAGAGCGGGGACATGAAGCTTCCTTACGACGCCGGACCTTGGCAAACTGCCACATTCGAGTCTACGCGGCGCAAGGCGGTGGGACGTGGTTCAGAATAGGCAGCGAACTCTACGGTTTGGTGGACGGCGTAGCTGGCTTGGAGGTAGCCGACGGCGTAGGGCTGGTGGGAGCCGGCAGGGCGGGTGCGGGCGCTGGCGGTGTTGATTGGGTGTGAGTCACCGTGGGCACCGGAGCGGGAAGGCTCGACGGCGGCGCGACCGTGGGCGGGACGGTCACCGTGGGCGTCTGCGTCACAACGGGAGCTTGCGACGGCGATTTGCTCGGTGTGCTGCTCTGTGTCTTGCTTGGCGTGGGGGTAGCGCTTGGCGGACTCGTTGTGCTTCGCGTCCCTGAGGGCGTCGGCGTCACGCTGGGCGTCGGCGTCACGGTCGGCGTCACGCTGGGCGTCGGCGTCACGGTCGGCGTCACGCTGGGCGTCGGCGTCACGGTCGGCGTCACGCTGGGCGTCACGCTGGGCGTCGGCGTCACGGTCGGCGTCACGCTGGGCGTCGGCGTCGCCGTCGCCGTCGGACTGCCGGTGGGTGTCCCAGTCGGGGTCGCCGTGGCCGTAGCAGACGGGCCCGGCGGCACGACCTTCGCCTCCTGCACCCCGCCGGTCACTAACTCCTCGGGGGGCCTGCCGGGGACGGACCACACAGACCCCGCCGAGGCCGCCGTTACAGAACCCGGCCGGTAACTGACCATGGCAAGGTCCCCGAGCCGGTCAACCTGCCTGGTCGGCAAGAAAGACCAGTTCATCGGGTTGGCATAGACGCCGTTGAGAATCGTCTCAAAGTGCAAGTGACAGCCCGTCGAGGACCCCGTGGTTCCCACCCTGGCGATCACCTCGCCCACCCGGACCGACTGCCCCTTGGCCACCGCGACCCCCTGCAGATGGTTGTACGTGGTGACCAGCCCGTTTCCATGATCGATCTCCACCCGGTTCCCGCCGCCCCACGGATGCCAGCCCACAGCGCGGACCACACCGGAATCAGCCGCATAAACGAGGGCGCCGCAGCCCGCGGCGAAATCCTGGCCCCAATGGAACTCCCCGGGCAGGCCCGTGAAAGGGTCGATCCTCAACCCGAAGGGAGAGCTCGGAACCAGCACCTCCAGCGGAGCGTAGAGTTTCCCGGCGGCAGGCCGGTCAAGGGAACTCGACGCGACGTTGAGATTGCCGACCCCGTTCCTGTCCAGGGTCTGGACCGGGGAGCGCTCAAAAGACACAGTGGCCTTCTCACCTGCAGGAACAGGAGCCGAGGACAGGCTTTGGACCGCAGCCCCCGGCGCACCGGAGGTGCTGCCGTCGGCGGGAAGCATGCCGGGTTCCACCTGGCCCGCGGCCAACGATCCCCCGGCCGATGGCCCGCCCAGGCGCGGGCCCTGGAAGCCAAAAGCAAACGTCACCAAGACAGCCAGGAAGCAAGCCGACAGGACCCGGCCAAATTTTCCAGAGAGCACCAGATCAACGATCCGGCCAGACTCATGATGCTTTCCCACAGCGGCTCCTGAGACGGGCGCTCATCCCCAAGTGCGGGCGCGCTTGTCCTATTGTTGCCGCTATGAAATCGGATGGGAACACTCGACTTCATACTTGCCCGGCCGGCAGAACACTCGCCGGACCCTGCCGGGCTACTCGCCGAGGTTCTCCTTCAGCAACGCGCGGTGCTCGACGGCGGCATCCGAATGCAGCGCGCGCCCGGCTTCGGTCAGCTCGAGGTACAGCGAGCGGCGGTCATCCGTGCAGGTTACGCGGGAGACCAGTCCGGCTTTCTCCAGCCGGTCAACAACCTTGGAGACGGCACTCTGGGTCATGGGAGTCCGCTCCCCCAATGCCTTCATGCGGCAGGCAGAGTCAACGCTTTCGGCAACGAGATCAAGGATTTCGAATTCGTTCAAGCCGATGTCGAACTTGGCTTCGAGGGCGCGGTCGATGGCGGCCGCGGTGCGGAAGTACGAGTTCTGGATGCTGCGCCATTGCTCAACCAGCTGGCGATCCTGCGTTGTTGCCATGGGCCGATTCTAGTCGAAACCGGAATTAAAGTCCACGTCATAAGATTCCTAGTCATATTCCTTGTCATTGAATGACGCGTCATATAGATTGATGCCATGACTTCACCAAGCACTCTCACTCGATCTGCCGAACAGCTCAACACAGCCGTCCGCTGGACCAGGGCCCAGTGGCTGCTGCTGATGGTGGTGTGCACGGTCCTGGCCCTCGACGGCCTGGACGTGTCCATGGTGGGCGTAGCCCTTCCGTCCATCGGCCACGAACTCCATCTCGGAACCGATTCCCTGCAGTGGATCGTTTCCGCCTATGTCCTCGGCTACGGGAGCCTGTTGCTCCTGGGTGGCCGGCTCGCAGATCTGTTGGGCCGGCGTCGGATCTTCCTGATCGCGTTGACCGTGTTCGCCGCGGCGTCCCTCCTCGGCGGGCTGGTGGACGATCCCACCATCTTGATCGCCACGCGCTTCGTCAAGGGCCTGGCCGCGGCATTCACGGCCCCTACCGGGTTCTCCATCATCACCACCAACTTCGCCGAAGGCCGCGAGCGCAACAAGGCGCTATCCATCTTCACGACGTTCGGCGCCAGCGGGTTCTCGCTCGGGCTGGTTGTCGGCGGGCTCATGACCAGCCTGAGCTGGCGCTGGACCTTCCTCGTATCGGTGCCGATCGCCGTCGCAGTGGTGCTCCTCGGCATGCTGTTCATCCCGCGGGACAAGCCGTCCGCGGAAGAGAGCGGCCACGATGTCTGGGGTGCGGTCACCCTCGCGCTCGGCATGCTGGGACTGGTGTACACCTTGGTTTCAGCTCCGGAGAAGGGCTGGGGATCTGTGGCAACAATCGCCGGATTCGCCATCTCTGCCGCCGTGCTGGCAGCCTTCGCCGTCATCGAAAACCGCGTCAAGCACCCTCTCATCCGCTTCGGCATTCTTCGTGAAGGCTGGGTTGCCCGCGCCAACCTGAGTGCGGTTGGCCTTTTCGGTTCCTACCTGAGTTTCCAGTTCATTCTCACCATGTACCTTCAGTCGGTGCTGGGCTGGTCTCCCCTGGGTATGGCGCTTGCCTTGCTTCCCACCGGACTCCTGGTCGCAACGAGCGCCCCTTTCGCGGACAGGTTCATCGAGAAATTCGGAGCCCCCAAGCTCATCCTCACCGGCCTGACCGCCATGGGCCTGGGCTACGTCCTGTTCCTCCGAGTTGGAACCTCACCTAACTACGTCCTGGACATCCTTCCCTCGGTCATCCTGCTGGGTATCGGCTTCGCGCTGGCATTCCCGTCCATCAACGTCCAAGCCACCGCGGGAATCCGGGATTCGGAGCAGGGGTTGGCCGCTGGACTGATCCAGACCAGCACGCAAGTGGGCGCGGCCCTGGTTCTCGCCGTCACGACGGCCCTCGTCAGCGGGCACGGCACCGCCGATGGCACAAACAGCGCCGTCAGCGCCGCGGCCATGCTCGATCAGTACCGGCCCGGTTTGGTCCTAAGCGCTGCCGTGGCAATTGCGGCCCTGTTGGTGGCAGCGTCCCCGGCGCGGCGCCGTCGGGCACTTGCTGAGCAGCCCGCGGCCTAAGCGGACGCGCGTGAAAGGTGCCGGCTCGCTGCTCCCGCAGCGGGCCGGCACCTCTACGTAAGCAAAGCGGCACCTTGCGCCACCAGAATGCTGCGCAACAATGGACCATGGTCAACTTCCTGAAGAAGTGGCAATCGGAACTGCGGATGACTTTCACGGGTCACCCGCAGTCCACGCCCGACTGGGTGCCGCGGCTTGCCGAGGGGAACGACGCCGGATACCACCTTCCGGGCTCGGCCGTCTGGGCCGTCCACGGGTCCATGTCCACGATCGTTGGGGGAATCCGCGTGCTCCTTATGCAGTCCCTGCACCCCGGCGCCTTGGCGGGCGTGTACGACCATTCAGGCTTCAAAACGGATCCCCTGGGCCGGTTGGCAAATACCATCCGTTGGATCTTCACTGTGAGCTACGGCTCCATGGATGCGGCCCATACTGCCACCCACTTCGTGCGCAGGGTCCACGACTCCGTCAAAGGCAGTTACGTGGATGCCCACGGCCACACCCGCGAGTATTCAGCCAACGACCCCGAACTTCTCCGCTGGGTCCACGTTGCCTACGCGGATTCCTTCGTGACGGCGCATCGGATCTGGGGTGGACCAGTCCCTGGTGGCGCCGACGCCTACGTCCGGGAGTGGGCGCAGGCAGGACGCTTGATGGGCGTCCAGGACCCTCCCCTGAGCGTTGCCGAAGTGAGGTCGGAAATGGACCAGTGGTACGCCTCCGGTCACCTTCGCGCGGACGAGCGGCTCAGGGAAACGGTCGAATTCATCCGGAATCCCCCGCTGAAAGCATCGCTCCAACCCGGCTATCGGATTCTGTTTGCTGCGGCCGTGGCCAGCCTCGAGCCCAGGTATCGGGAGCTCTTGGGCTTGGAAAAGGCCCATTTCGGCCCCATCCCGCTACCTTCGATCCTCGCCGCGCGGGTGGTCCTCGCCGTCGTGCACCTGACTTTGGGCCGCAGCGGCCCCAGTGAGCAGGCCGCCCGGCAACGGCTGCGGCGCCTTGGCTACGAGGCATAGACGCAAAGAAGCCCGGCGGAACGGCTTGTGGCCGTACCGCCGGGCTTCGTCGACGAATCGCTAGATCAACGCGTCGGACAGGTGGTTCGGCGTGCCGAAGCGGTGCGCAGTGATGCTGACGGCCTGTTCGTGCAGGAACGGCAGCATCTCAATGCGTCCGGCCGGGGTCACCGTGCCGTGGTAGATCGCGACGTCGGGACGTCCTCCGGTCGCGGCGCTCAGCGCACTGCTGTCCCCGCCTATAAGGCGGATGCGGCCACCTTCGATGCCTGCCGCGAAAGCCAGCCATTCGGCGTCGTTCTGGATCCGGGTGCTGACGCCCAGTCCAGCAAAGGCTGCAACAACGGATTCGGGAAGCTCGACGGCGGAGGACACTGTGAGTGCCGAACCCGCCACTGCCCCGGCTGCTACGACGCGAAGCAGGTCCACGAGCTTCGCACCCTCGGACAAGCGGACGGTCACGGGGAAGGCCCGGTACCGGAAGACGTTGCGCTCCGCGCTCAGTCCGGAGACGTCCTTGCCGGTGCCGAACTCCGTGGCCCATGCCGCCGCGTCACTGAAGAGCGCCTTCTGCAGGGCCTCTGCTTCGCTCGCTTCAACAAGCGGCCCAGCGGACTTGGCCGCGGCCAGGATCGACGCCGCCGCGCCCGTGAGCGTGGCACCGCGCTTGGCGCCAGGCTCGGCAGGGAGCCAATTGCCCAGGCCCACCAGGTAGTTGGGTCCACCGGCCTTGGTACCCGCGCCCACGGCCGACTTCTTCCAGCCGCCGAACGGCTGCCGCTGGACGATAGCGCCAGTGATGCCGCGGTTTACGTACAGGTTGCCGGCCTGGATGGTGTCCAGCCAGGCACCCATTTCATCGGAATCGAGCGAGTGCAGCCCAGCGGTGAGGCCGTATTCGATCTCATTCTGGATGGCGATGGCTTCTTCCAGGGTGGCCGCGGTCATGACGCCGAGGACCGGGCCGAAGAACTCGGTCAAGTGGAAGTACGAGCCGCGCTTGACGCCGAACCGGATGCCCGGGGACCACAGGCGGCCCGTCTCGTCCAGCTTCTCCGGCTTCACGGCCCAGGTCTCGCCGTCGCCGAGGGTGGTCAGCGCGTTGAGGAGCTTGCCGTTGGCCGGCTCGATAATCGGCCCCATCTGGGTAGTGGCTTGCTCCGGGTAGCCCACTTTGAGCGAGCGGGCGGCGTCCACGAGCTGGTTGTGGAAGCGCTCGGACGTCGCAACGGAACCCACCAGGATCACCAGGGAAGCCGCGGAGCACTTCTGTCCGGCGTGTCCGAATGCCGAGTAGACGACGTCCTTGGCGGCGAGATCGAGGTCCGCGTGCGGAGTAACGATGATGGCGTTCTTGCCAGAGGTCTCCGCGAGCAGCGGGAGGTCCTGCCGGAAGGAGCGGAAGAGCTCAGCGGTCTCGTAGCCACCCGTGAGGATCACGCGGTCAACGCTGGGGTGGGAGACCAGCTGCGTGCCGAGCTCGCGTTCTTCGAGCTGCACAAGCGCCAGCACTTCGCGCGGCACACCGGCCTCCCATAGCGCGTCCACCATGACGGAACCGGAGCGGCGGGCCTGCTTTGCCGGTTTGATCACGACGGCGGATCCCGCCGCGAGTGCCGCCAGCGTGGAGCCTGCGGGAATCGCAACCGGGAAGTTCCACGGCGGGGTCACGACGGTGAGGTTCGCTGGGACGAAAGTGGCGCCGTCGACCGTTTCCAGGTCCTTGGCACGCTCGGCGTAGTAGTGCGCGAAGTCGATTGCTTCGCTGACTTCGGGGTCGCCCTGCTCGATTGTCTTGCCAGTCTCGGAAGCCATGACCTCAAGAAGCTCGGCGCGGCGGGTTTCCAGGATGTCGCCGGCCCGGTGCAGGATGGCTGCGCGCTCGGCGGCCGGCATGGCGCCCCAGGCCTTGCCGTGCTCCACGCCGGTGGCAATGATGCGGTCCAGTTCCTGGGCGTCCCTGACCTTGCTGGTTTCGACAATCGCGTTGCCGGCGGTGGAGCCCGGGATGCGCTTCAGGATGTCGCGGCCCCACGCTCGGTTCGCGGGCAATGCGGGATCCGTGTCCGGGGTATTGGCGAAACCCTCTGCCGGGGTGGAGGCCGCGGGCTTGTTGCGGTCCTGAGTGCGGTTGGGCGCCGGAACGGCGTCGTCCAGCTCCGCGAGAGAGGCGAGGAAACGCTGCTTCTCCCGTTCGAACAGCGCTTCGTTCTCGCTGAGTTCGAACACCGCGGACATGAAGTTGTCCTGGCTGGCGCCTTCTTCGAGGCGGCGGATCAGGTAGGCGATGGCGACGTCGAACTCGCCCGGGTGCACCACCGGGGTGTACAGCAAGAGGCTGCCGACGTCTTTGCGGACGGCCGTGGCCTGGCCTGTGGCCATGCCGAGGAGCATCTCGAACTCAATCGCTCCTTGCCCCTGCGCGGCGATGCCGCGCTCTTTGGCCAGGAGCCAGGCGAACGCCACGTCGAAGAGGTTGTGGCCGGCGACGCCGATGCGCACCGCATCGATGTGTTCGGGGGTGAGGGCGTAGTTGAGTACGCGCTTGTAGTTAGTGTCCGAATCCTGCTTGGTGCCCCACGTGGCGAGCGGCCAGCCCTGGATGGAAGCCTGGACCTGTTCCATGGGCAGGTTGGCGCCCTTGACCACGCGCACCTTGATGGGAGCGCCACCGTTGGCGCGGCGCGCCGCTGCCCACTCCTGCAATTCCTGCATGGCCGAGAGCGCGTCCGGGAGGTAGGCCTGCAGCACAATGCCGGCCTCGAGGTTCTTGAATTCCGGCTCGTCCAGGATCCGTGTGAACACGGCCATAGTCAGGCTCAGGTCCTTGTATTCCTCCATGTCCAGGTTGATGAACTTGGACTTGGGGAAGGACGCTGCCAGGCGGTAGAGCGGTGTGAGCTTTTCCACCACGTGGTCCACTGCCTCGTCGAAGGCCCAGAGCGAGTGCGGGGCCACCGTGGAGGATTCCTTGATGGAGACGTAGTCGACGTCGTCACGCGCCAGGAGCTTGAGGGTTCCCTCAAGCCTGCGGCTGGCTTCGCGTTCGCCCAGGACGGCCTCGCCCAGCAGATTCACGTTCAGGTGGACGCCGTTCTGCTTGATCTTGGCGATGGCCGGACCGAGCTTGGCGTCCGTGGCGTCCACGATCAGGTGGCCCACCATCTCGCGCAGGACCTTGCGGGCGATCGGGATGACCACCTGCGGGAGGACCGGTGCCATGACACCGCCGGTGCGCACAGCGGCGCGCATGTACCAGGGCAGGAATGCAGGGACCTTCGGGGCCAGCTTGGCCAGGTTTCGGCCTGCGACGGACAGATCCTCGGGGCGGATGACGCCGTCGACGAATCCCACCGTGAAGTCCAGGCCATTCGGGTCCTTCAGGACGCCGGCGAGGCGCTGCGCGGAAACGTCAACGGGTACCTTCGAGGCTTCGGTGAGCCAGTGCCGAACCAGTTGAATGGCTTCGTGGGCCAGTTCCTGGAGGTGTCCGGATTCCGCGGTGGGCTGCGTCCGGGTTGGTGTGCTCATGCGCTTCGTTCCTTTGGTGCGGAGAGGGCTTTGTCTCCATCAGTATGGATCTACAATCAGATTAGGAAAAGCGATCTTTTCTGAACAATATTCGTTAGATTTCTCGACCCGTCTGGAGAGCCGAATGCTGGATGTCCGCAGGCTGCGCTTGCTGCACGAATTGAAGATCCGCGGAACGCTCGCAGAGGTGGCTGACGCGATGAAGTACAGCCCGTCGTCGGTGTCCCAACAGCTGACCTTGCTGGAGAAGGAAGCCGGCGTGAAGCTGCTGAGAAAGTCTGGGCGACGCGTGCAGCTCACCCCGCAGGCCGAGATCCTCGTGGAGCATACGGCTGCCTTGCTGGCAACGCTGGAGCGGGCAGAAACGGACCTGGCGGCTTCACTTTCCACGGTCACGGGCACGGTCCGGCTGGCCGTATTTCAAACAGCGGCGCTGGCCCTCATGCCGGACTTCCTCACCATCATGAAGGGCGAGTACCCGGAAGTGCGCGTGGAGATGATCCAGCGCGAACCCGAGACAGCGCTCTACGAAACCTGGGCCCGCGATTTCGACATTGTGGTGGCCGAGCAATACCCCGGACACGCCGCCCCGCACCACCCCGGACTGGACCGGGCCACCCTGACCAGCGACGCCATCAGGCTGGCCACTCCCCCGCTGGGACTGGGCGGCGAATCGATTTCCTCACTAGCGGACACGGCGGCATTGCCTTGGGTCATGGAACCGCGCGGCGCGGCATCGAGGCACTGGGCGGAGCAGGCGTGCCGCTCGGCCGGATTCGAACCCGACGTCCGCTACGAAACTGCCGACCTCCAAGCCCAGATTCGGCTTATCGAGTCCGGCAACGCGGTGGCCCTCATGCCGGACCTGGTGTGGACGGGCCGGACCACGCCAGTGCAACTGCTGGATCTCCCAGGACTGCCAAAACGGACAGTTTTCACGTCGACCCGCACCGCCGGCCGGATCCACCCTGCGATTCTGGCATGCCGCGAAGTGCTGGAGCGGGTGGCCGCGGAACGGGCGTAGGACGCAAAAAGGCCCCGGTCCAAAGACCGGGGCCAAAACGCGGAGAATGGGGGATTTGAACCCCCGAGGGCGTTAACCCAACACGCGTTCCAGGCGTGCGCCATAGGCCGCTAGGCGAATTCTCCATGCTTCTGAATCAAAAGCAGACTCCACTGTACCCGAGATTTTCGGCATCGCCCAATCGACACTTGCAGGGCTCAGGCCGGGGCGTTCGCGCCCTTAAACGCAAAAATGGACGCCCCCAATGCGTCCATTCCTCCGGCACTCCGTTGAGCTGCTGGGTCCAGCCCCTGAAACCAGGCCCTGCGGCTCACAATCTTGAGATTGCCCCAATCGGTGTACATACCAATAGTCCGCTCCGTTTCCCGGTTTGGCAATGGAGATCAAGAACCGTCCCTTGACCTGTTTTCGGCAGACCACTGGGAAGATGGTGGCATGAGCCAACTGCATGCCCTTGTTGTCTACGTCCCGGTATCGCACAGTGAGAGCTTGCTGGCCGCGATCGGCGATGCCGGGGCCGGCAGAATCGGCGACTATTCGCACTGCTCCTTCACCACTCCGGGCACCGGACGCTTCACTCCATTGCCCGGAGCGCAGCCGTTCATCGGGGCGGTGGGGCAAGGTGAAACTGTGCCGGAAATCCGGGTGGAGTGCGTGGTTGAAGCAGAGGTGCTCGACGCCGTGGTGCAGGCGTTGCGTTCAGCCCACCCCTATGAGGAGCCGGCCTTTATGACCTGGGCGGTGAACGGCTGGCGCTAGTCCACTGGACATGCCCTCCGTTGCGCTTCAACACTGGACATAATCCCACTATGTCCACTCCTTGGCTCTCACAGGGGACATGTCCAATGGAACGAGGGGACACAAAGGGGACATGTCCACTCCTTGGCTCTCACAGGGGACATGTCCAATGGAACGAGGGCGCATGTCCGCGGAATTCGGAGGGCTCGATAACTTCGGGTAAGCTTGTCGACGGCCCCTCATGTGGCGTCATCCTGTTGAACTCCCCCAGGACCGGAAGGTAGCAAGGGTAGATGGGCTCTGGCGGGTGCATGAGGGGTCTCTTGTTAAATGTCAGTCCCTATAGGTAGGTTTCCCCTGTGACTGTTACTACTGCTCTTTACCGCAGATATCGTCCGGATTCGTTCGCGGACGTTATCGGGCAGGAACACGTCACGGAGCCGCTCATGACGGCCCTGCGCAAAAACCGCGTCAACCACGCCTACCTCTTCTCCGGTCCCCGCGGCTGCGGAAAAACCACGTCCGCCCGCATCCTGGCCCGCTGCCTCAACTGCGCCGAAGGCCCCACGGACACACCTTGCGGGAAGTGCAACAGCTGCATCGAACTGGCGCGCGGCGGCTCCGGATCCCTTGATGTCATCGAGATCGACGCCGCCAGTCACGGTGGCGTGGATGATGCCCGTGATCTCCGCGAGCGCGCCACCTTCGCCCCGGTCCGGGACCGTTACAAGATCTTCATTATTGACGAAGCCCACATGGTCACCTCCGCGGGTTTCAATGCGCTGCTGAAGATCGTTGAAGAGCCGCCGGAACACATCAAGTTCATCTTCGCCACCACGGAGCCGGACAAAGTCATTGGCACCATCCGCTCCCGCACACACCACTACCCTTTCCGGCTGGTGCCGCCCGAGCCGCTCATGAAGTACCTTGAGGTCCTCTGCGAGCAGGAGAACGTCGCCGTTGCTCCCGGAGTGCTCTCCCTCGTTATCCGTGCTGGCGGCGGCTCCGTGCGCGACTCCCTTTCCGTGCTCGATCAGCTCATGGCCGGCGCAGGACCCAACGGCCTGGACTATGAACTCGCCGTCGCGCTGCTTGGGTACACGCACGCTTCGCTGCTTGACGACGTCGTAGAGGCAATCGCCGCGTCCGATTCCGCCACCGTCTTCCGCGCGGTGGACCGCGTCATCCAAACTGGGCACGATCCCCGCCGCTTCGTCGAGGACTTGCTGGAGCGATTCCGCGATCTCATCATCGTCCAGGCCATGCCGGAGAGCGCCCAAGCCATCCTCCGCGGCATGCCCGCGGACCAGATTGCCCGCATGCGCAGCCAAGCCAACAACCTCGGTGCGGCGGAACTCTCCCGCGCCGCCGACGTCACCAATACCGCGCTCACCGAAATGACCGGCGCAACATCCCCCCGGCTACATCTCGAACTGCTCTGCGCAAGGATCCTGCTGCCCAGTTCCGAGCAGACCGAACGCGGTATCGCTGCCCGTATCGATCGCGTCGAACGCCGTCTCAATTACGGCGGGGCGCTTCCCCCAGCGGAAGCCGAAGGTTCGCCTGCCGTCGCGGCGGTTCCCTCCGTAGCCGCAGCCCCGCCTGCCCGCCCTGCGGAGCGACCAGGGGAACGCCCGACGGCGGCGGCCAGTACCACTTCCACCCCACCAGGGTCCGGGGTACCGGCGGTCGCTGAGGCTCCGGTTTCCGACACCCCGGCCGTTTCCGGGGCCCGACCGGTTCCTGAAACCCAACCCGTTGCTGAAACCCAGCCTGTTTCTGAAACCCCGTCGAGGGAGCAGCTCACGCCGCCACGCGTGTCCACCAATGACTGGCTCGTGGACGAGGCCAGGCAACCGGCCAGCCGTCCCGCGGCCGAATCCGCCACGCATACGCCCGTACCTGCCGCGAGCCGTACCGAGCAGCCCGTTGCCGAAGCACCCGCGCCAAGCCAAGCACCCGCAGTTCCATCACCACTCGATCAGGAACGCCCCCAACCTGCAGCGGCAGTAGCGCCAACCCAGGCACCAGCGTCAGCGCCCGCGCAGGCCCCTCGTCCCGCTACCGGTGGTGCCGACGTCGAGGTCATCCGTCGCGCTTGGCCCGAGATCCTCCAGACGCTGACCAAGATCAAGCGCAGCAGCTGGGCGTTAGTCGGAGCCAACGCCCAGGTGGCACACTTCGACGGTCAACTTCTGACTCTGGCATTCAGCACTGGCGGCCTTGCGAGCGCTTTCAGCCGGGCGGACCACGCCGAAAACCTTCGGCAAGCCATCCACAAAACAATCGGCATTGACTGCCAAATCACCTCCGTCGTCGGCGGCAACAGCTCAGGTAGCTCTGAGCCAGACCCAAAAGCACCGGCTGACCCGGCGCCTCCCGTAATCGGAGGCGCCTCTCCAACAGCGTCGTCCACCGTGGACAGCGCATGGGGACTTGCCCCTGCAACGCAAAGCGTCGCTGCTGCCCCTGAAGCGGGCAATGTTGACGCGTCACAGGTCCGAGCACCCGCACCAGCAGTGCAGGCACGAACGGCACCGGCAACCTCCGGACAGGCTCCGTCGGGATTGGCTCCTTCAACCATTGGCGAAGCGTCCGAACAGGTTCAGGGCTCACTACCGGCTCAGGCACCAGACCCAGCTCCGGCCAACCAACCCGTTTCCGCCGAACAGGGGTCGGCTCCAGCGGCAGCCCTTGCGTCGCCCACAGCGGAAGCCATTGTGTCCCCGGAGGTGCCCGCCCGGGTTTCGGCCACCGCGGCACTCGCGACCCCAAGCGCCGGCTCGGGTATGGACTACTCGTATTCGGACGACGATTGGGGTCCCCCGCGGGACGAGGACGCTCCCCCGCTCGACGAAGAACCGCCGATGGATTGGGTGCCATCGGCACCCCCGGGTCTCGACGCTATGCCCGCCGCGGGGACGGCCGCGCCGCATGCCGCTACTCCGCAGGTCGCCGTGTCTCCAGCCGATGCTTCAGGGCTGAACGGTTCGGCCGCGGGCACCCTTGCGGCAACAAGCAAGCGCTCACCCCAAGCCACTCCGGTAAAGAAGAAGCTCGAGGCCCCGGAAGATCCTTGGTCCAAGGCTGTCGAGCACGCGCCCGGTTCGTGGGTGGTCAGCAGCGAATCCAACGTTGGTGCCGGTGTGTCAGGCAACTCAGCCGTGCCCTCCGGGCAGACCCCTCCATCAGGCGCAGCAACCGCAAGTCCCGTCTATGAACCCGCGGCCGCACAGATTCCAAGCCAGCCGCAGGCTTCGGCACAGGCACCGGCACCGGCTTCCGCGCCAGCAGCCGAATGGTCAGCGACCACGGCCGAATGGTCAACATCGGTTTGGTCAGCACCCTCGCCCACCCCCTCGAGCACGGGCGCACCGCCAGTGGTTTCGTCACCAACAGGAACGTCACCAACAGGAACGTCACCAGCAGGAACGTCACCAACAGGTTCGTCGCCAACAGCCGCAACGCCCGGAGGGGAAACCCGAAGTGCGGCGGTAGGACTCGCACTGTCCACGGCCCAGGCTCCAGGGACTGCCCAAACGCCAGTATCCGCGCCTTCAGGAACCGGGAAGCAAAGCCTCTACCAACGGCTTTCGAACAGTCCCGAAGCCATGGCCGGGCGCGAGAAGGCCCCGGCACGGGCTGCAGCCGGTTCCGGCGTCGTGGTGGAGGATATCCCGAGTGCCGACGACGAGACGATCGAAGAGTCGGGAGTCTTTGGGCGTGCCGCCGTCGAGCGTATTCTGGGCGGGAAGCTACTGGAAGAAAGGTCGCTGGACGGCGCTCCCTTGATGCGCCGCTAGCGACCGGAAACAACATCTTGCATGGATTGCACGGTATTCCCTGTGGAACCCCATGGAACCACCGTTGCGAACCCTCCGGCACCTCAGCAAGGTGCCGCCAAACCGCGACGCCCGCACAACAACAATGGGCGCGCATAGAACGAACGAGGACATTGTGTACGAAGGCGCAGTTCAAGAGCTGATCGACGAGCTCGGCCGGCTCCCTGGCGTCGGGCCAAAATCGGCGCAGCGTCTTGCCTTCCACATCCTTGAGGCCGATCCCGAGGACATGAAGCGACTCGTCGCGGCCATCACCACGGTCAAGGAACGGGTGAAGTTCTGCACGGTCTGCGGCAACGTCACCGAACAGGAGCTTTGCAACATCTGCCGCGATCCGCGCCGCGACCCGTCTGTGATCTGCGTGGTCGAAGAATCCAAGGATGTCCTGGCTGTGGAACGCACGCGGTCGTTCCGCGGCCGCTATCACGTGCTGGGCGGCGCCATCAACCCGATCGCCGGCATCGGGCCCGAGCAGCTCCGCATCCGCGAACTCCTCACCAGGCTCAACGATGGCGCCATCCAGGAAATCATCATCGCGACCGACCCCAACCTTGAAGGCGAAGCGACAGCCACCTACCTGGCCCGCATGTTGAAGTCGATCGGCATCATCGTCACCAGGCTCGCTTCTGGCCTACCGGTGGGCGGAGATCTGGAGTACGCGGACGAAGTTACCCTCGGAAGGGCCTTCGAGGGCCGCCGCAACGCTCTCATGTGACATCGCGTTTCATGTAACCGACGCGCCCTCGCTCGGTTAACGCACGCCCCGCGCCCTTGCACGCCGCGGGACCAGTCCAAATCCGCCTAAGCGATCCGAGTGCCTCGGGCCAGCCGGTTTGCAGGCGTCCGTAACGCTCGCCACCCGAGCCACATCAGCAACCCTGCCAGAACCAGCTGCATGCTCAGCCCGAGGGGCCACACTGGTGTGGTTTGTTGCAGGTACTGGTACTGGTTCTGCAATTGCTGCTTCTGCGGCTGGTACATGCCATCGACGCAGGGGGAAAACGGCAGCCTGGGGCCGGCCAGTGCTTGCCGTGTGCCTTGGCTGATGCCCTCGAGCATTCCGGCGCCAAACATGGAAGTCGTGTTGCCCCGCTCAGGGTAAGGAATGGCGTCCGCCACCACCACGAACGGGTTGATGGCCAGCACCAGCGCCACGCGTTCGCTATGGAACACTGTTTGCTGCACCGGCCTGCAAGGGATTGACTGCGGAGCCCCGGAACCAGAGGGCGGGATGTACGCCATGGACGGACCAGGTTCATCCACCGTGACGGATTCCTGTGTCAACTGCATACCCAACCCAAAAGCGATCAAGGACAGGACCACCAAGCCGGCAACCGTCAGATAGCTCACGACAATCGAAAAGAGCGGCCGGGCCGCGAGCGCGGAAATCCCCACGCCTATGCCACAGACAATCGCAATCTCCACTCCCAACATAAGCAGCGAGACCAGGATATGACCGGGAGACAGCCCGCCCTGGACCACGCCGAAGACCAGGAACGGTGTGCTGGTCACCAGGAAGGCGAGCGCCGCCAGCCACGCCGCCAAGAACTTGCCCCAAAGTATCTGTCCGGGCGTAAGCAGTGTCACCTGCAGGATGGCCAGTGTGCCGCCAGCGCGGTCCCCATTGACGGCGTTTGCAGACAATGCCGGTGCCACCAACAACGCAAAGAGCAGCACAAAAACCAGGACCGCTTCAAAGATCGCGGATCCCGGCCCGTTTTGCACCGACGCCCCGGACCCAGGCATCGAACTCTGGACGCGCGCGCTGGCGTTCCAGGCGGCCCACGTCAGCCACGTCACTACCGCGATGACCACGAACCAGATGCCCAACATGATGTACCAGCCGCGGGAACGCAGCCGTTGTTTCATCTCAAGGACCACGACGTCGCGGATCCCGCCAAGATAGCCGACGACGGCGTTCCCGCCGCCCGTAGTTCCGTGCGGGCCCGCTGGACCCGGCACGGTTTCAGTCACGTTGCTCATCGTCGCTCCGTTTCCAGGTTCATGTAGGTCGCTTCAAGGGCGCCTGCGGCCGGGGCGAAAGAAACTACCCCGATGCCGGCCGCGACCAGGTCCCGGAGGAGTGCGGCAGCGCCGTCGTCGTGCGTCAACAGCAAGGTGACCGACGGACGGAGGCCTGCCTCCACGCGATATTCGAGGCCTAGTTCGCTGAGCTTTTCCGCGAGAACCTGGTTGTCGAGGGCGGTGATCGCGTAGCGGCGGCCTTGCCGCGCGGCCTCGTCGAGGGTCTGCTGCTTCACAGTGCGTCCTTGGTTGACGAACACCGCACCGTCCGCGATTTCGTCCAGCTCACTGAGGATGTGGGAGGAAACCACCACGGCTTTCCCGGCCCCCGCCAGGCGGCGCAGCAGGATCCGAAGCTCCACCCGGGATCCTGGATCAAGGCCTGAAGCTGGCTCGTCGAGCAAGAGCACGGAGGGCTCGTGGATGAGGGCTCGGGCCAAGCTAAGCCGCTGTTGTTGACCTCGGGAGAGCACCCGCGCGGGCTGACCGGCAAGTGCCTCCAAGCGGACGAGTTCGAGCAGCTCGTCCACACGCTGGCCGATGCTGGCTTGGGGCATGCGGTAGAAGCGGGCCATCTGGACCAGGATTTCCCTCGCGGTCAAGGATTCCCACACGCCCAGGGAGTCCGGCATCCAGCCGATCCGAAGCCGCACGGCCGCGCTGTCCCGGAGTGGATCCAGGCCGTCAATTCGGATGGTCCCGGAGTCGGGCCGGAGAAGCGAGGCCAGCATCAGCAGGAGCGTCGTCTTGCCGGCCCCGTTGGGACCGATGAGAGCCGTGACTTTCCCTGCTGGCGCATGGAAATCGATGTGCTCCACTGCATGGACCGTCCCAAAGCGGCGTGATACGCCTACCGCGGATACGCCGAGGGCGGCACTACCCGGGGCGTTTGAACTTTCAGCTATGGACATGCTCTACTCACCTGTTTCCCCCAAACAGAACAAGTACGCTTCAATTCCTGCGAGCCCACGTGCCCTCAGGCTGCGTATTTCTTGATCGTACGCCACGCTAAAACGGCTGGACATCCAACCCAAGGCCGAGATTTGGTCACAATTCCCCCGCCCGCGGCGCCCGGCGATAAACTGGCCAAATAAAGCTACGTAGCCGTGCCGTTATCAGGCCAAGCAACGTATGATCCCCAATTGATGCAGTGAGGGTGCGCGCATGAGTTTGCCCACTACCGATGTGAAAACCGAAGACCTGTCCGCCCAGACTGCCATCACGAAGCAGCTGATCGTGCAGAAGTTCGGTGGCTCCTCGGTGTCCGACGCCGAAGGCATCAAGCGTGTTGCCCGCCGCGTGGTTGACGCGCAAAAGGCCGGCAACGAGGTTGTTGTGGTGGTTTCGGCCATGGGAGACACCACGGACGAGCTCCTGGATCTCGCCGCCCAAGTCACCGATTCAGCTCCCGCCCGCGAAATGGACATGCTCCTCTCCGCAGGCGAGCGCATCTCCATGGCCCTGCTGGCCATGGCCATCAACAAGTTCGGCGCCTCCGCCCAGTCGTTCACCGGCTCGCAGGCCGGCATGATCACGGACGGCATCCACGGCAAGGCCCGCATCATCGACGTCGACCCCCATCGCATCCGCACTGCCTTGGACAAGGGACATGTCGCCATCGTGGCCGGTTTCCAGGGCATGAGCCACAGCACCAAGGAGATCACCACCCTTGGCCGCGGCGGATCCGATACCACTGCGGTGGCTCTCGCCGCCGCGCTGGAAGCCGATGTCTGCGAGATCTACACGGACGTCGACGGCATCTACACGGCGGACCCCCGCGTGGTGCCGACGGCACAGAAGATCGACCGTATCTCCAGCGAGGAAATGCTCGAATTGGCAGCTTCCGGTGCCAAGATCCTGCACTTGCGCTGCGTGGAGTATGCCCGCCGCTTTGGCGTGCCACTGCACGTCCGTTCCTCATTCAGCCACAACGAAGGCACGTGGGTCCTGCCCAGCGCCGATGACAAGATCACGATTCAAGAGGGAGTTGCCTTGGAGCAGCCAATCATCTCCGGCGTTGCACACGACCGTTCAGAAGCAAAGGTCACCGTGGTCGGCGTCCCGGACATCCCCGGCAAGGCCGCCGCAATTTTCCAGGTCATCGCCAAGGCACACTCGAACATCGACATGATCGTTCAGAACGTGTCCACTCACGGCACCGGCCGCACGGACATTTCCTTCACGCTGCCCATCGTGGAAGGCGCCGACGCCCTCACTGCCCTCCGCGCCGCGCAGCCGGAAATCGGCTTCGAAAGCATCGAGTACAACGAAAACGTCGGCAAGCTTTCCCTGATTGGCGCGGGTATGCGTTCGCACCCGGGCGTCTCCGCCACGTTCTTCAAGGCGCTTTCGGACGCGGGCATCAACATCAACATGATCTCCACCTCGGAAATCCGCATCTCCGTGGTCACCCACGCCGATCTGCTGGATGACGCCGTGCGCGCCATCCACAAGGCGTTCGAGCTCGACGGCGAAGCCGAGGCAACCGTCTACGGCGGCACCGGCCGGTAGCCGAACTCCGCCGTCGGGCACCCGCCGTCGGGATCAAAGGTACTGAAACGTGAAAGAACCGGGGCTCACGCTCCGGTTCTTTCGCTCTCCTGCGGCTTTGTGGCCGCATCGCGGCCTCAGGCGTCTTCCTTGCGGATTCCGTAGTGGTGGCCTTGGTCATCTGTTTCGACGACGAAATGCCCCAGGTCTTCCTCTGACGCCTGCTCGAAGTCGTCATGCTTGTGGACTACGGGCGTATCAATGTCGCCCCGCGTCGCCGGGCCGAACCAGAAACGCAGTCGATCTGTCACCTTCATAAAGCTATCGAGTGCATGTCCCACAATTCCCACCTCCTTCCCCGCTGCGAGGTCCAGCCGTGAGGTTGGAGCTGAGTGGTTCCAGTGAGGCCAATTTTACGCCCGGAACCCGCAAAAGGCGCGGGAACGGGGTCCATCAGGGGTAGCGGGTGGCCTTAGCGGAGGGATTTGTCGTCAGGGTTCTTGGGGACCACGTAGGTGCTGCCGTCCGGCCTGCGGATGGTCTCCCATTGCTGCGCTTCGGCCTGGCGCCGCGCGAGGAGGAGCCGGTTCTCCTCGGTCATTTCGTGGTCCAGGGAACTGCTGTGGGCCGGCCCGAAAATGATCCGCAGCTTGCCCGTTGCACGCATGAATCTCTGGGTCATGGTCTCTTTGGCCACCTGGTCTACCCTCTCTCAAAAGGATCCTGTCCGTTAAGAGTACACTAACAATTAGTGCACTAACTATTCCGGCCGTGACGGCCGGTCACCCGACACCGAATGGAGCAAGCCATGGCTGCCGCAGGCACTCCCATTGCCCTCGAAACCACCACGCCGCCTGAAGACGAGCTGTTGCTTGAGCGTCAATTGTGCTTCGCCCTGACGGTGGCATCGCGAAGCGTGGTGGGCGTCTACAAGCCGGTGCTCGAAAAGATGGGCCTGACACATCCGCAATATCTCGTGATGCTGGCCCTCTGGGAACGCAGTCCCCGCACGCTCAAGGACATCAGCGAGGCACTCCTGCACGAGCCTGCCACCCTTTCACCCATCCTGCGCCGGCTCGAAGAAGCAGGCTTCGTGACCCGCAACCGCATCCACGGAAACGAGCGGGCCCTCGCCATCACCCTTACCGAAGCCGGCGCCGCCCTCAGGCAACAGGCAACGGCCGTGCCGGGAACCATCATGGAGCGGCTCCACCTCACGCGGGCCGAAGTAGCGGAGCTGCACCGGGCCATGACAGGACTCATCGCGGCCACACAACTCCCCGGAGCGGCCGCCGGGCGATAAACTGGCTGGAATCAAGGAGATCCCCATGCGTTTGCGAATAGTCCGGTACGTTCTGGCTGTCCTCGCCGTCGCTGGGCTCGCCGCCTGCACGCCGGGCACTGGAGGCGGCTCGCCCAGCAGCTCGGCACCTGGCAGCAGCACGTCCTCGACGCCGTCACCCAGCCCCACCGGACTCCTGCCGGACGAGACTGAATCTCCCAGCGCCAACCCGACCCCGTCCTCCACCACCACTCCCGGCCGCGGAGAAGCCGAACTTTCCATCATCGTCAAGCCGTCCACCACTGCAGCCGCGGAAAGCTATACCCTCGTCTGCACCGGCGGCATCCCCGCCGCGGAGAGCCACCACCCCACCGCAGCCGCCGGGTGCGCAGCCCTGAAGAGGAACCCGGCACTTCTCACACGCACGCCACGCCCCAGCGACCAGGTCTGCGACCAGCGCTACGGCGGTCCCCAGACGGCTACAGTCACGGGGGCCGTGGATGGCGTGGGCGTCGAATCCTCCTACAAACTCACTGACGGCTGCGAAATCGCCGCATGGGCCGCCGTCGCCGACATCCTGGGTTCCAGCGGTGCCGGAACGTAGGCAACAGCACCTTCCCCAAGAGAAATGGCTTGCGCTGGAGGCTGCCCACCACGCCCGCGTCGAGCGCTACGCCAAGCCGTATTTGGCCCGGCGCTCGGCCGGCCAGAAGCATCCCGTGGAAGACTTCCTCTTCACCTACTACACCCAGAAACCCGGCCAGCTGCTGCGCTGGCACCCCGGGGACGGCGTCGTCCTCTCCGGCCCGAGGGCGGCAGAGCGGGCGGGGTGGAAGTATTACCGAGTGCTCGACGACGGTGCACTGGCGGCCGCGGGCCTGCCTGCCGGTACCGTCGCGGTCACCTTCGATCGCAGCCGGTTCGTGGCCGATCGCACCGAAGCCCTCCGCTTCGCGGGGATCATCCTGGCGGGGACGGTCGCGCGGCCCGCCCAGTTTGGCTGCTTCGGCCTGCACGAATGGGCCATGGTCTACAGGCAGGACAAGTTCCACCTTCGTCACGAATACCTCAAGCTGCGGCTCGGTTCCGCGGGCACAGACACAGTGGTGGAAGACAACCGGATCCGCTGCTCGCACTTCGACGCCTTCCGTTTCTACACTCCGGACGCCACCCCGCTCAACGAACTCACCCCCACTCGGGAAAACCAGCGGACCATGGAGCAACCCGGTTGCCTGCACGCCAATATGGACCTCTACAAATGGGCGTACAAACTGACCCCCGCGCTGCCAAGCGAGCTGGTGATGGATTGCTTCGAGCTGTCTTGGCGGATCAGGTCCATGGACATGCAGGCTTCCCCATACGACCTCGGAGAATGGGGCTATCCGGCCATCAGGATCGAGACACCCCAAGGCAAGGCCGAGTACGTTTGGTTGGGTCCCCGGGTAGGAGTCCAGTGTTTGTGTGAGTTTCGTGTCCGAGAATGGACGCAGGAGGAATTTCACGCATCATGGCACGCAGACACACCCCCGAGCAGGTCATCGCGAAGGTCCGGCAGGGGCAGAAAATGCTCAACGACGGACGCCCGATGGTCGAAGTCATCAAGGAACTCCAGATCACCGAGGCGACCTGGTACCGGTGGCTGAACCAGTACGGTTCCGAGAAGAACGCCGAGGCATCCAGGCGGACCAGGGAACTGGAGAAGGAGAACGCCCGGCTCAAGCGGCTGCTGGCTGAGAAGGAACTGGCCATCGACATCCTGAACGAGGTCGCGAAGGGAAAATTCTGAGCCCCGAACCGCGCCGCCGTGCCGTGCGCATGGCAGTGGAGAAGTTCGGGGCGTCCGAGCGCCTTGCCTGCAGAATTCTGGGCCAGAACCGGTCCGTGTTCCGCAAGAAGAAACCCGACATGGGATTCCAGGAGGCCCAGTTGCGGGCGGACCTGAGGGCCGTGGCCGTGAAGCATCCCGCGTGGGGCTGGCGGAAGGCCCGCTGGCACCTCCTGGCCCAGCCTGCATGGGACGGGGTGGCGCTGAACAGGAAGCGGGTCCGCCGACTCTGGCGTGACGAAGGCCTGGCCTGTAAACCCAGGGCACGGAAGAGGCGCAGGACCGGGCCCGGCGCCGGGGAACAGAAGCGCCTCACCGCCCAGTATCCGATGCACGTGGTCAGCTTCGACTTCCAGTCCGACGTGACCTCCTGCGGCCGGCACATACGGTTCTTCAATGTCATCGACGAATACACCCGCACCGCCCTGGCAGTCATTCCGCGCCGGTCCTTCAAGGCCTCCGACGTGGTCGCCGTGCTGGAGGACATCATCGCCGAGACCGGCACCGCACCGACCTACGTCCGCTGCGACAACGGACCTGAATTCACCGCCGCGGCACTGATTGACTGGTGCAACACCGCCGGGGTCGATACCGCGTTCATCGACCCCGGATCACCCTGGCAGAACGGCTTCATCGAATCCTTCAACGCCCAATTCAGAAGGGAACAACTCACAGGAGAAATCATGGACACCATGGCCGAGGCAAGGTATTTGGCCGAGGAATGGAAAGCTATCTACAATCATGAACGGCCCCACGGATCCCTGGACGGCATGACGCCGAAACGCTACTGGGAGAACTGGACGCAGAAAAATCAACTAGCTATCGCATAGACGCTGGACTGCCAACGGGGGCCCAACCACGTTGAGTATCAGCGGGCATTCGCAGCCGAAGCCCAGGAGCTCCGCGCGCGGGTCCTGGGCGAAGTGCGGCCGCTTCTCGATCTTCTGGTACCGGCACAGTCTCACAAAGGACACTCATGACTTCAAGCAATGGAAAGTACGACGTCGAACTCACCATCACGCTGACCGAGGCGCCAGGCGCTGTGGATCACGAGTTCGTCCTGCTCGGCTCGGGCGGCGAAGTCTCCGAAGGCTCAACTCTTCCGGACGCTCGCGCGGCGCTTGCCGCCGTCGAGCAATTCGGCGAAGAGATCTTTTTCCGGTACCGCGGCCGGACCGGATCTGCACGCAGCAGTACGGCGGTCCGCAGGTGGCCGTGGTGACGGGCCGGTTCCGCGGACGCGAGGTCAGCAGCCGCTTCAGCCGGACGGACGGCTGTGAGATCGCCCGTTGGGGCACCATGGCCGCACTCCTCGGCGGCATCTCCGGATCCACTGGAGACATCTAGGCAGGGCACCCCCACCCAACGCTCCCTCACGTATCGCGGACAAAACCGGAACGCTCCTGCAGATATAACGCCCCCAACCCGACCCTCACTCACATATAGGACCTCCCCACCCAACGCTCCCTCACGTATGGCGCCTCCCAACCCGACCCTCGATCAGATCATCTGCAGGAGCGGTCCCCCATTTGGGCTCAAATATGAGCGAGCGTCCGGGGTTTCGACCGGATACGTGAGCGAGCGTCCGGGGAATAACAAGAGAGCGACCGGCGGGATATCCCGCCGGCCGCCCTCTTGTCTGTGTGTCAGAGCATCATCGCCTTATCAAAGGGCGTTGTCTGACTGGTCCTCTTCTTCATTCTGCAGCTTGCCCTTGCCGTGCTCGCCTTCTTGGTCATCGCTCGGCACCACGGACACGCTGCCGTTCGCCGAGATCAGGACGGAGACAAAGGTCCGCGCGCTGGTACCGGCAAAGGTGAGCCGGCCGAGGTAGGAGCCCGGGGTCAGACCGTTCCACGCCAAGGTGAGCTTCCCGGCCTTGCCGTTCTTCAGCTGGATCGGATTGGGCGTGACCGTGGCGTTGCCTTGGTTTGCACCGAGGATGGCGACATCAACGCTTGCCTTGGTCGGCCGGCTATTGGGGCTGGCAGACAGGTTCGCGATGATGGTGTATTCCCCTGGCGCCGGGTTGTCGAGGGAGAGCGATTCACTGGCACTGGGTGTCGCAGCCGCGAACAACTGGCCGGTCGGAGAGATCACATAGAGATCAAAATCCGCGGCGGGATCCGAAGAGATCACCGAGAACTTCGCGAAGGCCGTTCCGGGGGCAACCGTGGCGGTCTTGACGAAGTTCGAGGCATTGGTGGCAACGGCCACAGGACCTGGAACAAGCTCGGTTGCGGAGGAATCAGCCTTCGAGAGGCCATCAAGGGTCACGGCCGTTGGCGAGTCGGTACCGGAGACAAAGTTGATCTGCCCCGAGTCACTGGCTTGCTGGGACGTGAAGGCGACGCTCTTGGAGGCTACGACCGACTGCGGACGGACCGCAATCGGAGAAACCACCGACTTGTCGGCGCCCTCCCATTTCAGGGATCCCATCGCGAACACACCCAGTGCCGCGTTCTTGTTTTCGAAGGTCACCTTGAAGGTCTTCTTCTGGCCGGCCTCGTTGAAGTTCAGCACGGACGGAGTGACCTTGACGTCGACGCCAGGGACGTTGGCGGTGGCCCGGTACTGGCCCGGGGTCAGGGCCGTGACCGTACGTGTGACCTCGATCTTGCCGGCCAGGTTTCCGACGGCGAACGACGGGAGGTTCATGTCGCGAGGCAAGGTAGAGCCAAGTCCCGGCTTGCCGAGATCGACGCCGGTGCCCTGGATGAACTTCAGGTAGTCCTCGGTTCCGGCGTCGTAAATCAGGCCTGGTTCCAGCACGCTGGCCGGGTTCATCTCTCCTGCACCGGTGGCGAAGACGTCCTGGTTCTTAGTCCCATCGGCGAGCTTGACGTCACTCGCCGTCGTCATCATGGCCGATTTGACGGCTGCCGGGGACCAGTCGGGATTCTTCGCCATGATCAAGGCTCCGAAACCCGCAATGTGCGGCGACGCCATGGACGTACCGGACATGAATCCGTATTCATCACCCTTGCTGCCGATGGGCGAAACACCCGCCAGCACGGCAACACCAGGAGCGGAAACGTCCGGCTTGAGCAGATCCGAATCAGTGGCAAGGAGCGGGCCGCGGGAGGAGAATCCGGCGATCTGCGGCTGCGCCTCGAGCGGAAGCCCGGTGGTGTCGTGGTCAACCAGGGAAACGGTAATTCCGGGGTTGGCTGCCACTTTGTCCTTGATGGCCTTCGTGGCCGGCGGATTCACGTGAACTGTGGGAACAGAATGCTTGTCAGTGTCCAGCGAAGAACTAGTGAGGTTCACGAGGATCATGCCGACGCCTCCGCCACGGAGCACCTCGGCGCTCTTGGCGACGCGGTCAACCACGCCTCGATCACATACCACTACCTTGCCCGCGATCTTCGCCGGGTCCAAGGACCCAGGCGCACACAGCGCCGCGTTGCCGGCCCCCGAGGCAGCGTTTGCAGAGAGCACGACGCCGGCCCCGCTCACCTGGTGGTTCATGATGCTGGCTCCGCGGAACTTGCTGCCGTCAGAGAATTCGACGCTTCCCTGCAGCTCCTGCGAGAACGAAGTAGCCGCAACCGTGGTCATCCAGGGTGCGCCGTGGTTCACGGTGCTGGCCTGCGGGCCCGAGTTTCCGGCGGACGCGGCGACGAAAATGCCCGCCGAAGCGGCAGAAAGGAATGCCAGCGAGACGGGATCGGTGGTGGTGTCCGTAGCGCCGGAGATGGAGTAGTTCAGGACGTCCACGCCGTCGGCGATAGCTTGGTCAATGGCCGAGATGGCCGCGGAGCTGTAGCAGCCGCCCGAGTTGGGGTTGGTGTCTTCCCAGCAGATCTTGTAGATCGAAAGCTTGGCGGCCGGCGCAATACCACTCGTCTTGCCGAAGCTGCGGCCATCCACGAACGTCTCCACACCGGGGTTGCCCGCAGCGGTGCTGGCAGTGTGCGTACCATGGCTCGCGACGTCGATCGGCGAGATCTGTTCCTGGGGTGCCCGTTGGGCTGGCGGAACCGATTGCAGGAAGGCATCGGCGAAATAGTGGGCGCTGAGGACCTTGGAATTGCAGGCGCTGCCGTCAAAGGCCGCCCCGTTGTCGGTGCCCTTCTGGCATTCGCCTTCGAAGGTATCCCCGTTGGCCTTCAGCATGGCGATCTTGCCGTCACTCGTGCGGTAAGGGACGCCTACCTGCGGGTCCCCGACCAACGGCTGGACGGGATCACCGGCGAAGAACTTGCTACTGGGTGTGTAGCCGGTGTCGATCACACCGACCACCGTGCCCTTGCCGGCCTGGTCCTGGCCGCCGAACTGGGTATTCCAAATCCCGTTCGGCCCACTGAGGTTGAAGAAATCGGTGGTGGAGTAGTCAGGAGCCGACTGAGTGTCCGGGGCCACGAGGAGAACATTTGGGTTCTTCGCGAGGTTGACAGCCTGGTTCGCGGAAAGAGTGGCGCTGAAGCCGTTGATGGCTGTGGTGTAGTCGCGATTGATGCTCACGCTCTGCTGGTTGGCCACTTCCTGCTGCTTCTGCTGCAAGTGGGCCTGGTACTGCTTCACTTCGGCCTTACCGACGTCGAGCTTCTTCCCCGCTTGCGGTTTGGTGGGCACATAACCGGGCGTTCCGCCGTCGTAAGTGGCCGCTGGCTTCTCTGCCAGCACGACGACGTATCGGCCGTCTTGATAGGACTTGGGGTCGACATTCCGGGCAACCGCCGCAACCGTTGATCCGAAGACCGTTGAGCCGGAAGCGGGCGCAGCTTGAGCGGGTGTCAATGCCACGGAGGAGAGCAGAACCGGCAGTCCGACAGCTAGCGCCGCAGCTTTTCGAAGCCCCCCGCTGCCAATGAAGCTCTTTCCTTGTGAATTCACGAGTGATTGCACCTTTCCGGGCGATCGTGGCGGTCATGTGAAGATCAATCATCCAAGGATGGACACCGATTGACAGTTTTTGTAATCAGCTAAGGCCCAGCCGATTCATAGAGTACAGAGCGATAGTGGAATATGACATAGGACACATTTCACGTTTTTTGTCATGTCATTCGGCATCAGAATACATCCGCACGCTGCAGCGGGCACGCCCCCGTCGGGAGGGGACGTGCCCGCTGTGCGGATATTCAGATGTTGATGACTAAATAGGCCGCCGGGAACTCAGGCGTGTTCGTACGTCAGGCAATCAGCTGCCTCTGCACCAGGGCCGATCCGGACGTCGTGGGCCTCGCACATGAGGTTGTTGTTGTGGGTGCATTCGGAACGCTGGCAGGCACCCACATGCGCCAAGACCTTGGGGAGTCCTCCCATGAGCGTGGTGTCAATGAAGGTGGCACAGGACGCATGATCCGTGGTTCCGCCAATCGTGATCCCGAAGGCGGTACAGCCATGATGGTTGAATCCGCAGCTGCCAACGCTGCATGCGGACACTTCGGCGACGTGTTCGGTCATTGCTCCTCCTACGTGGACGGGGAAATTCCTTGACAGCAATTCCAAAGCTACTCCCGAATGCGAGCCTTTAGCCCGGAAGATTAGCGCATTTGTGCGTACCCTAATAGTTCGTTCATGGCCCTGCGGTGGTTAGGGGAGCGTGTAGCCGAAGACATCGACGATGACTTGCGAGGTTTCCGGAACCGCTGTCCAGTGGATTGACATGGGTTGATTGAGGATGGTTTGGATCTCTATCTTGCCCTCGGCTCCGATGGGCACCCAGGCCATGTTTGCGATCGTCTGTCCGTCGCCGAAGTTCAGATTGGACGTAAACGTCCACGGCGCCCTATAGCCGCGTGCCATAAAGTAGCCGAAGGTTGTCGGTTCGGTCACCGTGAGGTTCACCCAGACGCCACTTGCATTTTGCGGGATTCCGTTGATCCCTGCGGCCTGAACGGGCACGGTGTAGGCGTTGCCAATGGGACCGCCGTATGTGCGAGTGTCGACAAGACGCGTGGGGGCGATCCCGGCGAATGCTCCGGATATGGTTGGCGTCCCCGGCAGGAAAAAGCCAACAACGTCCGCAATGATCTGAGCCGTTCCGGACGAGGTGTTCGCAATCGTCACCGTGCCATCTGGTCCTACCGGAACGACGGCAAGATTCGGAACCGTCTGGCCGGCCCCGTAGTTCTGGTTCGAGACATTGGGTTTAAGGAGCCGCTTGGATAAGCGGTGATGAATCCGTATGACGTCGATTCCGTCACTGTCAGGTTCACGACCACCGCTGAGGCGTCAGCCGGAACGCCAGTGGATCCTCCCAGACGGAGTGGCAGGCTTCCGCCACCTGCGATGGGGCCTGACGAAGTCCTAGTGTCGAGAAGCCTGGCGGGTCCCACAGCCTGGTAGGAACCCGGCAAGCCCTGGGGCCCGGACGCGGCGAAATATGCCGAGGCGTCAACGACGATCTGCACAGTTCCTGCCGAAGTGTTGGAGATGGCGATCTGCCCGTCAGCGCCGACTTCCACGATAGCCAGGTTCGCAACCATCTGACCCGGCCCGTAATTGACGTTTGAAGTGTGCGGCGCCATGACGCCCGAATGGTACGCCGTGAGGAATCCTGCAGCGGTGGCGTCAGTGGCCGTGATGTTGAGGACGACTGCTTGCGTGCCGTAGGGGAATCCATTTGTTCCCGGGATTCGGATTGAGACTGAACCTCCGCCAGGCACTGGTCCCGACGACGTTCGTGTGTCCAGGATCCGCGTGGGCGTCATGGGTGTGAGGCCGCCGACGGGCCCGGTCCCGGCCATTGCCGGACTTGCGGTAACCGGACCAATGAGCGCCGAGTACAGCACAGCAAGCACCAGCATGATGCCCACGAGCCGTGATCTGGTGCGGACATAATTCTTCAAAGCTGATTCCCCCAAATAATTGAAATGCGAAAGAGAAGCTTTACAAGCCTTCTGAATTCTACGGCTGGGTACCTCGCAAGGCGTCGCTGATTTTGGCCCTTGTCGAAGCATCCGGCGGCACCGATATACGGTTCTCCCGAGCAGCCCGGTCTGCCATGATCCTTTGGAAAACCATCCTCCCCAGGCCAGCAAAAACCGCGGCAAGGACCATGGGCAAAACCATCGACTTAGCGTTCTCGGCCATGCCGCAATCCTAGTGACGCAAACCACTGCGAGCCAGAGCCGCCGTCGGGCATTGAAAAACTCCCGACGACGGCGGGGCGCTGCCGCCAATTGGCGCGGCCCGCAGGGCCTCTTCACCGATCTCCCGCAAATAGGGTATGTAGCGATTTGGCCGGTAGAATGGGCGTGCAAGCTCGCGGAGCGCCCCTCTTATTCCGTAAGTCACTGCATCCAAACACTGTCGCTGAACGCTGTCGGATGCAGTCCCGGCGTGAGACGGCACCACTCCGCGGCAGCCTTTAACCAAGGTTAACCAACGCTCACGCACAGGAGTTACCGGATGCCCCGGATCGTCGTCGACGTCATGCCCAAGCCCGAGATTCTGGACCCGCAGGGGAAGGCCATCGTGGGCGCGCTGCCCCGCCTCGGCTTCACCAGCTTTAGCGCAGTCCGCCAGGGCAAGCGCTTCGAACTGACCGTCGACGGCGAGGTGACCGACGCCATCCTCGCCCAGGCCCGCGAGGCCGCCGAGACCCTGCTGTCCAACCCGGTAATCGAAGACGTCGTCAACGTCGAGGTCGTCGAGGCCTGACATGACTGAACTTCCTTTGATCGGCGGCGGCCCTGTGGCCGTCGAGCCTGACTTGGTCGGGGCCAAGATCGGCGTCGTCACCTTCCCCGGCACCCTCGACGACCGCGACGCCGCCCGTGCGGTCCGCCTGGCAGGCGGCACCGCCGTCGCGCTCTGGCATGCGGACACCGAGCTGGCAGATGTGGACGCCGTGGTCATCCCCGGCGGATTCTCCTACGGCGACTACCTGCGCGCCGGTGCCATTTCGCGATTCGCGCCGCTGATGTCCCGCATTATTGACGCTGCCAACAGTGACGCAAAGCTCCCTGTCCTGGGCATTTGCAACGGCTTCCAGATCTTGACCGAGTCGCACCTGCTGCCCGGCTCCATGATCAAGAACGACCACCTGAAGTTCTTGTGCCGCGACCAGGTCCTGCGCGTGGAGAACAACACCACTTTGTGGACCTCGGACTACGAGGCCGGCCAGGAAATCACTGTTCCGCTGAAGAACCAGGACGGCCAGTACATCGCGGACGAGAAGACCCTGGACTCCCTTGAGGCCGAGGGCCGCGTCGTGTTCCGCTACGTCGGCTGGAACCCGAACGGTTCACGCCGCGACATCGCCGGTATCAGCAACGCCGCCGGCAACGTAGTGGGCCTCATGCCGCACCCGGAGCACGCAGTAGAGCCCGGATTTGGTCCGGAGTCCAACGCCGGCACCGATGGCTTGGGCTTCTTCACCTCCGTCCTGAACAAGATCGTGGGAGGCGCATAGTGACTACCTCAGCTGAAACCGTCGGCAAGAAGTTCAACATCGACACCGTCGAGAACGCAGCCAAGACCCCGGACACCGAGCTCCCCTGGGCCGAGCTGGGCCTGAAGCAAAACGAGTTCGACGAGGTCGTCAAGGTCCTGGGCCGCCGCCCCACCGGTGCCGAGCTCGCCATGTACTCCGTGATGTGGAGCGAGCACTGCTCCTACAAGTCCTCGAAGAACCACCTGCGCCAGTTCGGCGAAAAGGTCACCGAGGAGATGAAGAAGGACATGCTGGTGGGCATCGGCGAAAATGCCGGCGTCACCAACTTGGGCGACGGCTGGGCCGTGACGTTCAAGATCGAGTCCCACAACTCGCCGTCGTTCGTGGAGCCCTACCAGGGTGCCGCAACCGGCATTGGCGGCATTGTCCGCGACATCATCTCCATGGGTGCCCGTCCCGTTGCCGTGATGGATCCGCTGCGTTTCGGCGCCATCGACCACCCGGACACCGCCCGCGTCATGCATGGCGCAGTTGCCGGTATTGGTGGTTACGGCAACTCGCTTGGCCTGCCGAACATCGGCGGCGAAATGGTGTTCGATTCGGTGTACCAGGGCAACCCGCTGGTCAACGCGCTGGCCGTCGGCGTTATGCGCCACGAAGACATCCGCTTGGCCAACGCTTCCGGCAAGGGCAACAAGGTGGTCCTGTTCGGTGCACGCACCGGTGGCGACGGCATCGGCGGCGCCTCGGTACTGGCCTCGGAGTCCTTCGACGACACCAAGCCGTCCAAGCGCCCCGCTGTCCAGGTGGGCGACCCCTTCGCTGAGAAGGTCCTGATCGAGTGCTGCCTGGAACTGTTCAAGGGTTCGCTGGTTGAGGGCATCCAGGACCTCGGCGCGGCAGGCATATCCTGCGCCACGTCCGAGCTCGCTTCCAACGGCGACGGCGGCATGCAGGTTGAGCTGACCTCCGTCTTGCTGCGCGATCCCACTCTGACCCCGGGCGAAATCCTGATGTCCGAGTCCCAGGAACGCATGATGGCCGTTGTCACCCCCGAGAACATTGCCGCTTTCGAAGCGGTCATGGACAAGTGGGCCGTGGAATACTCCTGGCTGGGCGAAGTGACCGATACCGGCCGCCTCATCATCACGTGGGAAGGCGAAGTCATTGTCGACGTCGACCCGCGCACCGTTGCCCACGACGGCCCGGTCTACGACCGCCCGTACTCACGCCCCTCATGGCAGGATTCCGTCCAGGCCGATACCTTCACGGGCTCCGTGCAGGACGCCGGCCGTCCCTCGACGTCCGGGGAACTCGCCGCCGCCGTCACCGAGCTCATTGCTTCGCCGAACATGTGCAGCAAGGCCTGGATCACCAAGCAGTACGACCGCTACGTCGGCGGCAACACCGCCATGGCCTTCCCGGACGACGCCGGGGTAGTCCGCGTGGACGAGGAAACCGGCCTTGGCGTGGCCCTGGCCACCGACGCCAACGGCCGCTACACCTACCTCGATCCGTACCACGGCGCACAGCTGGCACTGGCCGAGGCGTACCGCAACGTCGCCACCTCGGGCGCCGTCCCGATGGCCGTCAGCGACTGCCTGAACTTCGGTTCCCCCGAGGACCCGGACGTCATGTGGCAGCTGGCCGAGTCCATTCGTGGCCTGTCGGACGCTTGCATGGAGCTGGGCGTCCCGGTCACCGGCGGCAACGTCTCGCTGTATAACCAGACGGGTACCGTGCCGATCCACCCCTCCCCCGTGGTCGCCGTGTTGGGCAAGCTCGACGACGTCGCGCGCCGCACCCCGTCCGGCTGGAAGGAAGACGGCCAGGCCATCTACCTGCTGGGCACCACGGCTGCAGAGCTGGACGGTTCGGAGTGGTCCAACCTGCGCGGGCACCTCGGTGGCTTGCCGCCAAAGGTTGACCTGTCCATCGAGCGCCAGCTGGGCGAAATCCTCATCAATGCATCGCGCGACGGCATGATCGACGCAGCGCACGATCTCTCCGAGGGCGGCCTTGCCGCCGCACTGGTGGAGTCCGCACTGCGCTATGGCGTCGGCGCCCGGATTGCGCTGGAGGAACTCCTGGAGCGCGACGGCGTGGACCTGTTCACGGCGCTGTTCTCTGAGTCCCAGGGCCGGGCCATCGTGTCCGTCCCGCGCTCCGAGGAGGTCCGCTTCAAGGACATGTGCACCGCCCGCGGCTTCGCCCACCTCCGGATCGGCGTAGTCGACGCTGCCAGCGGCAAGTTGGAGATCAACGGCGTAGATGAGCTCTCCTTGGACGCTCTCAGCGAAGCCCACGAGGCCACCCTGCCGAAGTACTTCGGCTAGAGCTCCGCACTATCGATTGCTCCCCACCGGCACCGGTGGGGAGCAATCGCTTTAAGGCCTCCTGCAGATATCGCGGATTTGGAGGCGACGCTCGCTCACATATACGCGCCTTCCGGGCAACGCTCGCTCACTTTTGGAGCCTTTTGACGTCACGCTCCTGCAGATGATCTGAACGAGCGTCCGCCGTTCGACCCACAAACGTGAGCGAGCGTCCGCCGTTCGGGTCAGTCCTCGCTGTGGAGGTCGCGGCGTCGGGCGCTCAGCAGTTCAAGTTCGGGGCGGGCGGCAACGAAGCGTTCGACGGCGTCGAGCACCTCCACAAGGTGCGCCCTGTCCGGCGCCACCGCGGCTGCGCCGATGAGAGCTCGGCGATGCTGGTCCAGGTGCCCGGTCTCGGCGGCGGAGACCTCGAAGCGTCGTTTCAACTCGGCGATCAGCGGACGCACGAGGGAGCGTTTCTCCTTCAGGCCGTGCACCTCGCCGAGGAGAATGTCGAACTCGATCCAAGCGATCCACATGCGCCCATGGTATCGAGCAGCCCGTGGGCACAGACGATCATATGAACAAGGCCGGCAATGCAGTGTCCCGGGGCGCCGATTCGGTGGGCGACGCGGTCGATGACGCCAAGGATTCACGGACCGTCCGGGTAGTTGCCCGGGCCGGCTTAGTCGCCCTGGGGCTGATACACCTCCTGATTGGGGTCATCGCCTTGGGGGTCGCGCTGGGCGTATCGGGGCAAGCCGACGAGAGTGGGGCCGTGGGCCAGATGGCTGCCACGCCTGGCGGCGCCGTCCTTCTTTGGGCGGGTCTGGTGGCATGCGCGGTCCTCGCGCTCTACATGGCGAGCGACGCCGTGATGGGCTGGAGCGGGCGCGGCGGCTCCAAGCGCTGGATGAAACGGCTCAGGGCAGCCGGGCAGGCGATCGTGTTCGCCGCGGCCGCAGTGACCTTCGGCAGTTTTGCTCTCAGCCGTCCGAGCAGTAGCAGTGAAAAATCCCGGACCGCCAGCGCAGACCTCATGTCCAGCACCCCCGGCACTGTCCTTCTGGTGATCATCGGGGTGGCGTTGCTGGCAGCTGCTGGCACCTACATCTTCTTGGGAATCACACGCAGGTATGAAAAGAACCTGCGCGGAAAACCGTCCGGGCTCTTTGGAGATGCGTTCGCAGTGCTGGGTATGGTGGGCTATCCCGGCGATTTCATGAGGGTTGGCTGTCTGGGGGCGTGTTAAACGACGAAAGGTGCTTCTGAGCTGGGAAAATAGTGTTGTTGACGCACTAACCACCCCGGCAGAAAGAAGCACCTTTCTGATGTCCAAGAATACCGGAGTTTTTCCCTCTGTTCCTGTTGCGCTCACGGGCCAGTCGCTGGTCTCCCACGCCGGCCTGAACGTGCTGACCTCTTTCGTTGATGCACTCGGATTCCGGGGCTTGTGCGAGGACAGGCTGGGCCAGTTCGTCCCGCCCGGGGCAAGGCACCGGCCCGGCAGCCTGCTCGGCTCGCTTGGGGTGATGCTGGCCGCCGGCGGCGAACACGCCACGGACCTGGACATCCTGCGGTCCTCGCCCGGACTCTTCGGCCCGGTGCCCTCGAACGCGACCGTGTCCCGGTTTTTCGAACGCACCGTCGCCAACCCCGAACTGTTCAGCCACGGCTTCGAAACCCTCACCCGGGAACTGCGGGCCAGGGCCTGGGACGCGGCCGGGAACCGGAACCCTGCGGCCAGAGCCACTGCCGCCGATCCCTTGGTCGTTGACTTGGATGCCACGCTGGTGACCTCCCACTCGGACAAGGAAAACGTCGCCGGCACCTACAAGGGCGGATACGGCTTTGCCCCGTTCATCGCCAGCGCCGATTACGGCACCTCCAACGGCACCGGCGAGATCCTAGCGACCCTGCTGCGGCCCGGCAGCGCGGGCGCGAACAGCGCCGATGACCACATCCGCGTCTTCGAGGCCGCCGTGTCCCAGCTTCCCGAGGCGTTCTTCCCCCAGGGCAGGCTGGACGGGCAGCGCCTCCTGGTCCGCACCGACAGTGCCGGCGCCTCGCGGAAGTTCCTCGGGTATCTTCACTCCCTGGGTGTGCAGTTCTCCGTCTCGTACCCGGTCCCGGCGGGCAAGGCGCACATGGTCGACTGGATCAACGAGAAGCAGTACTGGCAGCCGGCCCTGGACCAGCATGGGGCCGACCGCACGGACGCGTGGGTCATCAACGCCACCGAAGTGATCCCGCTGAAGGACTACCCGCCGGGCACGAACATCTACCTGCGGGCCGAGCCGCTGCATCCCGGCGCGGCCCCGACCCTGCTGGATCTGGACGGGCACCGCATCACCGCGTTCCTGACAAACTCGCCGCGCTGGCACGGACCGTTCCTGGATGCCCGGCACCGGGCCCGGGGCCGGTGCGAGAACCGGATCAAGACCCTGAAGAACACCGGCCTGGGCAAACTCCCGTTCTACGATTTCGCCGCGAACCAGGCCTGGGCCAACATCGCCGCGCTGGCCAGCAACCTCGTCTCCTGGCTGCAGCTCACCGCCCTTCCGGAAGGCCACCAGGCCAGGTCCTGGGACATCAAGCGCTGGCGCTACCGCTTGTTCGCGACCGCCGGGAAAATCATCACCCGCGCCCGCCGCAGGCAATTGCTGCTACCGCAATCAGCGCCGGAAAAAGGCCTCCTGAAGCTACTCCTGGAAAACACCGGGCGCCTCAAACAGCTCCAGCCTGCCCCGGGATGAACGGGCACGACCCCGTACCGACGACCAGCCCCATCACCGGAAGTGGAACCGGCGCCACCCCGAGCGATCCAACGGGCCACACCACCCCGCCCGGAAACAGACCCCAACCGCCGATCAACCCCGCCCACCCGAAAAAACGGCCAACCCCACCGTCATGAAAAATCAGGGCTATTGCGCGAAAGGGGTGGCTCTCGGCGCCGTAGGGCTGCTCGTCCTGATCGCCACGGCTGCGCACGACCCCTCCCAACAAGGCGGCCTCGACTCAGCGCTCAAGGCTTTCCTGAAGCAACCCTTTGGCGGATGGGTGCTGGGGTTTGTCAGCCTCGGACTGATGGCCTACGGGGTCTTCTCCCTGTTCCGCTCCCGTTATCAGCGGCTCTGAGGCGGCCCGCCCCGCGACGCCGGCAGCAGGCACGACGCCGGCAGCAGGCGCTGACAGAAACCACGACGGCGGCCCCCACCCAAGGTGAGAACCGCCGTCGGGCGCCTATTTAGCTTGGTTGTGCTACTTTGACGTACCCTGCGATACGGAGCCTTGAAGCTGACGCTGGAAGATGACGTAGACGATCAGCACCGGAACCACGGTGACCGTGACGGCCGCGAACAAGGCGCCGAAGTCCACTGCATAACCCATCTGGCCGGCGAAGGCAGCCAGCCCTTGGGACAGCACGCGCGGCCCGGCTGCATTGATCGCCACCGGAATCAGGAACTGGTTCCACAGGCCAAGGAAGTTGAAAATGGCCACGGAAGCGAGCCCTGGCTTGGCCATCGGCAACATGACTTGGAAGAATGTCCGCCACTCGCCCGCTCCATCCAAGGCAGCAGCCTCGGTGATTTCGTGGGGAAGGGACTTGAAGAAGGAGAACAGGAAAAAGACGGTGAACGGCAGCGCGAAGCCGACATACACCAGGATGAGTCCCGGCAAAGTGTTCAGCAGCCCGATGTTCCGCATGATGAAGAACAGCGGGACCATGGCCAGGAAGATCGGGAAGGTCAGGCCAGCCAGCATCAGGTAGTAGATGGCTTTGCTGCCCGGGAAGGTGTAGCGCGCAAGAACGTACGCACACATAGCACCGAGGACCATGACGATCACGAGCGCCGAACCCACCACAACCACCGAATTCAGGAAGTAGCTTCCGATTCCGGCTTCGCTCCACGCCCGGATGTAGTTGTCGAAGCGCCACTGCGAGGGCAAGGCGAACGGCGAGGCGAAGATCTCGCTGGACGTCTTGAAGGAGGACATGAAAGTCCAGAGCAAGGGCAGGATCACTATGAGGGACCAGACGGTCAGGGCCGTGTGCGAAACCGCCCCAACGACCTTGTCTCCGGTGGTCATGGCCGGCTTGCGAGGGGTGAAGTGCAGCGACTTCATTTCCTGGCTGGCAATTTTGGTAGTCATCAGAGGGACACATCCTTGTCGCCACCCGTGAGCCTGTTGACCAGGAACACGAGGCCGGAGAAGACCAGGGTGGCTACGGCCAGCACAACGCCCATGGCGCTGGCCAGGCCGAACTGGCCCTTGGTGAAAGCGGTAAAGAAGAGCTGCTGGGACATCACCAGGGTGGAGTTGTCCGGGCCGCCGCCGGAGTTCAGGGCGGCCATGTAGACGAACGCATCGAGCGCCAGGATGCCCATGTAGATGTAGGCGGTCTGGATGTTGTCCCGGATCAACGGGATGGTGATGGACACGGCAGTGCGGAAACGTCCTGCCCCGTCAATCCTGGCCGCCTCAAACAGCTCTGCCGGGATGCCCTTGATGCCGGCGACGAACAGCACCATGTAGAAGCCGATGAAGCCCCATACGATCACGAACATCGTGGCGATCATGGCGGTGCTCTTGTCACCGAGCCAGGCGAAGGACTTGAACTGGTCCATATGCAGGGACGTGAGGATGCCGTTCAGCAGGCCTCCGGAAGGATCGTAGATCTGGCCCCACATGATGCCGATTGCAATGGCGGGAATCGTGTAGGGGAAGAAGGAGACAACCCGGTAGAAGCTCGAGTTGCGCAGGCCCTTGATCTGGCCCTTGCTGCTGCCTCCCACGGTCACCAAGGTTGCCAGCACCAGGCTGAGGATGATGGTGATGATCGGCAGGAAGATGACCAGCAGGATGTTGTTCCCCATGGCCTTCATGAAGATGTCATCCGTGAAGAGCTTCTGGTAGTTCTGGAAACCCGTGAAATTCATGTTGGGCGAGAAACCGCTCCAGTCCGTCATGGAGTAGTAGAACGCCTGGGCAAACGGAGAGATCACAAACAGGATGTACATAGCAAGGGGCAGGCCGAGGAAGACTACGAAGAAACTGATCTTGTCGAACGTCAGGGGCTTGCGCCGCCTCTTGTAGACGGGTGGTGCGGAGTCCGGAACGACGACGGCGGACGCACCGTCGCCAACCCGGAGTGTTTTTGCTTTCACTGAAGTCACTTCACTTCAATCTTCTTGACCGAGCTGTCGTTGCGGACCTTGTCGGTGATCTTCTGCAGGTCCGACGTCAGGGTGGCGACGTCGGATTTTCCGTCGAGGAACGTGTTCCACACGACCAGCTGGTCCTTGTTGGTGCCGTAGAGGTCGATGAAGTTCCAGGTGTAGATGTTGTCTCCAGCGTCGCCGAGCAGCTTGGTCTGGGAGACCAAAGCCGTGGATCCGAAGCCATCGGCGGGAACGGTGTCCTTGACGATGGTGGGGGCCAGCTTGGTCTTGGCGAAGTTGGTGGCTGCATCCTTGGACAGCATGACGCGGAGCAGTTCCTTGCCGCCGGCCACGTTCTTGCCTTGCGAAGGAACCACAAACGGCTCGCCTGCTGCGCTATGGAGTGCCGTATACGGCAGCTTGGAGCTGGTGGTCACCGACGGGACCGGGGCACCGGTCATCTTGAAGCCGGCCTTCGTCTGGTCCTTCATCTCATTCTCGATCCACGAGCCGGACGGGTAGAACACTGCTTCCTGGGCGTTGCTCCATTGCGCCTGCGCCGCGGTGAACTGGGTGCCGGAACCGCCGGGCTTGAAGAACCCGGCCTTGACGATCTTTCCCATGGCGGTGAAGACGCTCTGGAGTGCCGGGTGGGACCAGCAATCTGCCTTGAGATTTTCAAGGCCCAGTCGGACATCGTGTCCACCTTCCTTGATGGCGGAAGCGATCGCCATTTCCTGGTAGTAGGTGGCGGCTTCCTTGCCCCAAACGAACAGGTACTTGCCCTTCGCCTTAGCCTGCTCGCCGAGTGCGTACATTTCGTCCCAGGTCTTGGGAACGGACCAGCCATTGTCCTTCAGCAGGGCGTCCGAGTACCACATGGCGTAGACGGTCAGCACGTAGTTCAGGGCGGCCAGCTTGCCTTCGAAGGTACCCGGAGCAAGCACACCTCCATAGAGGGTGTCCTTGATGACCTTGCCTTCGAGGTTCTTGGCGTTGACCACGCTGGTGAGATCTTCAAGCTGGGCCAGGATGGTGCTGAAGCCGATTGCCTTGGCGCCGGAGTTGTCGATCAAGTCCGGCGGGTTGCCTCCAACGAATCGCGGCTGGAGTTCCTGCGCAATGTCCGTCGAGGGAGCAATCTTGGCGGTGGAACCCGAATGTGCGCTTTCGAAGGCTTTGCCCGCGAAGTCAACATAGTCGATTCCGTAGCCGCCCTTGAAGATCACTGCGTCGACGGTGGACTTGTCTGCCATACCGAACGGGTTGGCATCTGAAACGGTCCCCGTAGGACCGGTGGACCCTCCGCCGCCACCAGCTGCGCAGGAGGCCATCGAGCCGGCCAACGGCACAAGCACGGCCGCGGCAAGCGCGCCGCGGAGGAATCCACGACGTGCAAAGGACTGCTGCTGAACGTTCATCCTAAAACCCTCCAGAGACTCGTAGTACCGATTCTGACGGCGCCTCGGCCGGCAGTGGATCGGTCCGGGCACCGCCGCTGCGACGCGCCCTTCGTGTGACATACTTCACCACGAGTGATTGAAAAGCAATATTTGAGGGCAGTTTCAATCAACTTTTGTCAAAATGTGATCTGACAAAACTGCCCTTCTGGAGGGCCGTTTGGCCTGTTTAGCCCTGTAAATTCAAGGATTTTGCGCACTCGGCAACGGCCTCGCGCGCCCATTGCCGCTGTTGCTCGGTTCCTACCCGCTCAGCCCACTGCTCAGCGAGCTGGAACTCCACCATCGCCTCGGTGCGGCGACCGTCGTCGTACATCGCCCAACCGAGGTTGTTGTGCAGCGAAACCATCCAACGTTTGGTGCAGGGATCCTCGACGGCGGAGGCGTACTCGAGCGCACTGCGCGTCCATGATTCCTGGTGGCCGGAGTCCGCGATGGCCAGCATATGAAGTGCGTCCACGGCGAGGAATTCTTCGCCCAAGAGGTCCCCTAATTCGGCAGCCTGCTCAAAGAGCGGAACAGCCATGGCCGGGTGGCCCGCGGAGTTGAGCAAACGTCCGCGTTCCAGGAGAATCCGCACCGCAAGGGTCGGCTCCTCTTCGGCGTCGATCCCGTCCAGGAGGGCGTCGGCCTCCTCGAAGCGCCCCTGCAGACCGATGGCCCGGCCCAATTGGGTGGCGAACTCGGCCCGTTCAAAAGGATCGTAGGCGGGATCCGCCATGGCTTCGCGGAAGCGGGCTTCCGACAGTGCGGGGTCCTCAAAATTCCACAGCTCATCGAGGGTCTTTTGTTCAAGCATCTGGCTCCTCCTGATTGCTTCGGGGCGCTGGAAGGTGCGGTGCACTCACAATCTAGCCGAAGCGCAGGACAGGGTCCGCGTGTTACCTCTTGGCGAGGCGGGCCCAGCCCAACTGTTCCTGCTGCTTGCGGCTCAATGACGAAACCACTAGGTCATACGAGTCCTCCACCATGTCCCGGACCATGGCGTCCGGCAGGGCGCCGTCCAAGCGCACGCCATTCCAGTGCTTCTTGTTCATATGCCAGGCCCCGATGATTTCCGGGTGGGCCGCGCGCAATTGCACGGCCAAGGAAGGATCGCATTTGAGGCTCACCGCCAGGTTCTGGTCGTCCATGGCGGAGGCCGCGAACATTTTGCCTTCCTGCTTGGCTCCCCCGGACACAGCGGAACGGACTTTGAAAACCGATGTTTCCGGGCCGAAGGGGAAGTCCTCAAAAACCCCGGGGAAGCCCAGGCAGATTCGGCGAAGGGTGGCAGCATCCATGCACTGAGACTAGCGGAGACCCTGCCTCACGCAACGCCCAGGAAGTCCTCCAGGAGCACGACTTCCAGGCCGGCGGCGATTTGCGCGGAACGGAACGCCGCAAAATCCGCCGCGAATTCAGGTCGGAAATGCATCAGTACGATGTCGCCAGGCCGAAGCGAATTACCGTATTGGTAGTCCATACGCCCGGCGTTGGCCTTGGCCTCCCAGGTAACGATCGCCTTCAGGCCGGCAGCGGCCACGGCTTGCCTCATAGCAGTGGAGTAGGAACCCCCGGGCGGCCTGAACAACGTGGGCTTGCGGCCGTACTGCTGCACGGCAAAATCCTGCATGCCGGTGATGTCATCAAGCTGCCGCTGGTAGCCCCATTGGGTGGTCATGTTGACGTTGTGGCTGACCGTATGGTTTTCGACCAGGCTCCCCTGCGCCATGAACGCCTTGAAGAAGGCAGGGTTGTCTCGGACCGTGTTGCTCGTCAGGAACAGCGTGGCCGGATAGTCGTTCTCCGCGAGGAGTCGCACGCTTTCCGGAGACTTGACCACGCCGTCGTCGATCGTCAGGAACACCACGGGATGTTTGGTGGGGATTTTCGTGATCACCGGAGCCAGTCCACCTTGGATGGGCGGCAGTGTAAAATCCGGGACAAAGGAGCGCCTCAGCCGCTTCGGGACACCGGGGCTCGGCGTTGGGCTCGTTGTGGCGCTTGGCGATGCGGACGGCGACGGCGCGATGCCAGCACTGCTGGGAACCGCCGTCGGGCTTCCTGCGGACAGGTGTCCGGGAGCCGCAGACCCCCCCAGCCCGGCCGCTAGGGACACCCCGAGAAGACCGAGCGCCGTGCGCCGGCCGACAGTGGAAGGGTGGTCGTTACACATGGGTTCCCTGGTCTCGAAATCGGGTGATTGCCCCCGCACTATGACAGCAGCCGGTTAACGGGAGGCGTCGCTAGTTGTCGCTGCGCCAGCCCATCTGCGCCGGACAAGCGTTCATGACCACGTCAAGACCCGCCGCCTTGGCCCGCTCCGCGGCATCCTCATCAATCACGCCGAGCTGGAGCCACACGGCTTTCGCTCCCACCGCAATGGCCTCGTCCACCACGCCGCCAACGCGCGAGGAATTCACAAAGCAGTCGACGACGTCGATCGGCTGTTCGAGGGGCACGTCGGCGAGGAACTTGTAGCCAGTTTCGCCGTGGACGTCTTCGCCCTTTTGGTTGATCGGGACGATCTCCATGCCCATGATGTCGCGAATGTAGAGGGCAACTTCGAACGCGGAGCGCCACTCATTCGTGCTGAGTCCGACGATTGCCCAGCGGCCCTTTGTTCGCATAAGCCGGTCAATGACTGCCGGATCGTTGACGTGTGTCATACCCCAAGCCTACTCCCGTGGTTCCGCGGGCCCCGTGGCCGAATTATTGACGGGGATTCTGGCAGTGCGGCCGAGCTAGCGGTCCAGTCCGAAGATCCAGCGCAGGGACGCTCCTGGGGACTTTCCCGTGAGATCGGCCTTGCTGTCCTGGAGGACCTGCTGCAGTTCATCCTGCAACTCCTTGCCACTCCACTTCGACAAGGTGTCCGCCGTCTGCCTAAGTTCGCCTTGGGAATCCGTCCTGGGCTCGGCGTGCACCGTCTTCGGCGCTCCCGGCCGTCCCGAGGATCCTTGCTCCAGTGATTCCTTCGCTTCCGCGGGATCCACGGCTGACGGCGTCGCTGCGTCAGGGGAAGGCTCAGCCACATGCGGTACCGCGGCGTCTGGGGCACGTGCGATGGCGGGTTCGGGCGCTGGGGAAAAGTATTGGTTCCACCGTGGAAAACTCCCGGAACGACGCACTTCCAGGGCTACCGGGAGTCGGCGAACTACAAAAGTGTGAGTTATTAACAATGTTGATAACCCTGTTGATACCGCGCCCCGACCACTGCCAACAGTGAGGTTGTCCACACACCCCTGAATTACGAGCTTCTTATCCACATAACCACAGGCATGTTGGCGAAAGTTATCCACAGCTGTGGACGTTAATCCCTAGGGGAATCCGCCGCCCCTGCCATCTCGCCCTACTCAGCCAATCCGCAAGAGAACTACATGGTTGTAAGTTACGCACACTGTGGATAACCCCTGTGGAAAACAACATGTCCAGGATCTTGACGGTCTTCGCGCACAGTCCTAGTCTTGTCATATTCAATGAACTAGTTGATAAACCGATTGCTTGAGTAACACGATTGAAAAAGCAGCTAGTTGAAGAAGCAGACTGCTTGCGTGCTGCGGAAAGCCATCCGCGACGCTCGAGCCTGAGCCTGGCAGGGGAAACGCATGCCGGAGACCGTGGGAACAGCGGTGCTGGATCCTGAAGACCAACTCAATAGGGCCTTCATGGCACTCGCCGATCCTGTGCGCCGCAGGATACTGGCGCGATTGGCCTTGGGCGACGCAACCGTCACTGAGATCGCCCAGCCATTCACCGTCACCCTCCAAGCCATTTCAAAGCATCTACAGGTGCTGGAAGGCGCCGGGCTCATCACTAGGAGCAGGGAAGCGCAGCGCCGTCCCTGTCACCTGAACACCACGGCGCTGGGTCCCCTGGCCGAGTGGATCGAGAGCTACCGTCTTCAGGCCGAAGAGCATTTCGCCCGGCTGGACGAGCTATTGGCCAGTGAAACCCCGTTAGCCGGAGAGGCCACCACTGACTTGTCCGACGGGGACTATCCGGAAAAGGAGAAGGAACAATGAGCACCAACACAACAACCATTGACGTCACGGCCGGCACGCCGTTCATCGACACTAGCCGCGACTTCGACGCCGCACCAGATCGCGTGTTCCGCGCTTTCACGGATCCCGAACTTGTGGTCAAGTGGCTGGGCCCGCGGCGCCTGGAAATGCGCCTAGAGTCCTACGACGCGCGGACCGGCGGCAGCTACCGGTACGTACATTCGGACGGCGAAGGCAACGAGTTCGGCTTCCGCGGGGTCTTCCACGAAGTCCAGGAACCCTTGAGGATCATCCAGACCTTCGAATTCGACGGCGCCCCCGGTCAGGTCACCCTGGATACCACCAGATTCGAGGATCTCGGGGGCCGCACGCGCGTCGTGCAGCGCTCGGTGTTCCCCTCGATCGAGGCCCGGGACATGGCGCTAGCCAGCGGCATGGATGCGGGCATCAAGGAATCGATGGATCGCTTGGAAGAACTCCTAGGGTAATGCTTAGGAGCGGCTAGCCTGCCGTGGCCCTAAGGACGGTGGCCAGGACCAGAATCCCGGCCACCACTGCCATGCCGGCTGTTTGGAGCAATGCCTGGCGAGGTCCGCGCGGAGCAAAGGCGATGACAGCCGCCGAGAGACCACCTGTAACAAGCCCGCCCAAGTGGGCTTGCCAAGCGATACCGGGGACCAGGAAGCCAATGGCTCCGTTGATGGCAATGAGGATCGACAGCTGCCTTGTGTCTCCGCCGCGCCGGCTTTGGACCACCAGGAGTGCGCCAAACAGGCCGAAGATCGCGCCGGAAGCGCCTTCCACTCCGGTTGGAGGCAACATGGGTGTTAGGAGCAGGAAACCCACCGAGCCGCCGACTGCGGACAGTAGATAAACGGCCAGGAAGCGAATGCGCCCCAGAACGGGCTCAAGGACTTGGCCAAAGATCCAGAGCATGTACATGTTGAGCGCGATGTGCAGGACAAAACCCTGTGAATGGACAAAGGCAGAGGTCAGCATCCGCCAGGGTTCGAAGGCTCCAAACTGCGGAGTGGCGTAGACGGACGCGAAGGCGAGTTGATCCTCCACAACATTGCCGGGAATCAACCACTGCAGGACGTATACCAGGGCGCACAGCCCAATAATCACGTACGTCGCCAGGGGCCGGCCTGTCGAAATGGCGCCGCCATACGTGGAGCGCGGGGCCGGCGTCGAACGCTTTATTTCATTGACGCAGTCAATGCATTGGAACCCGACGGCGGCCGCCCGCTGGCATTCGGGGCACGCAGGACGCCCGCAGCGCTGGCACCGGACATAGGAGGGCCTGTCCGGGTGCCTCGGGCACACGGGAATGTCTGCGGACGGCTCTGCCGCCGGGATTCCGTAACTCATACGTTGCTCAGGCTCCGGGGGTCAGAGCTGAACGATGTCAATGCTGTTGATGACGACATCTTCAACAGGGCGGTCACCCATGCCGGTGCGGACGGCCTCGATGGCGTCGACAACCTTCTTGGACTCTTCGTCAGCAACCTCACCGAAGATGGAGTGCTTGCCGTAGAGCCAGTCAGTGTTGACCGTGGTGATGAAGAACTGGGAACCGTTGGTGCCCTTGCCCATCTGGATGCCTGCGTTGGCCATGGCGAGCTTGTAGGGGGCGTTGAAGTTCAGTTCCGGGTGGATCTCGTCGTCGAACTTGTAGCCCGGTCCGCCGATGCCGCGGCCAAGGGGATCGCCGCCCTGGATCATGAAGTCTTTGATGATCCGGTGGAAAATGGTGCCGTCGTAAAGCGGGGTACCGGTCTTGTCTTCGCCGGTCTCCGGGTGAGTCCAGGACCTCTCGCCGGTGGCCAGGCCTACGAAGTTGGCGACCGTCTTGGGCGCGTGGTTGCCGAAGAGGTCAACTACGATATCGCCGAGGCTCGTGTGGAAAGTTGCTTTTGCGGTTGGGATGGTCATAGCGCCATTCTTTCATGCAGGGTCAACGGCGAGGCGGCCAGGGAGCCGGTTCCGCGCTCGGTGAAATCTTCCATGAATCCGCTGGATCAATAGCCGGTGCCGGTCAAGGGACGTAGGCTAACAACAAACGAGCATGTTAATCGGGAGGTAGTTGTGAAGAAATCGGACCGGATTGCCCGCGAACTTGAACACACCGTTGTGAATGGTGTTGAGAATGCCAAGGACTGGGCGACGCCGCGCGTCGAGGCAGCTGTGAACTGGGCGGTTCCCCGTATCCAGCACGGCATTGACACCGCTTCGCCGAAGCTCCAGGAAGGCCTGAAATCGGCCGCGCACAACCTCGCCGACGGCGTTGCGACCGTCACGCCGAAGCTCCAGGAAGGCCTGGCGAACCTCGCACCGCGGATCCATGACGCCGTCGAGGACGCCTCGCCCAAGATCCAAGACGCACTCAACAAGGCCACACCGGCTCTCAGCCACGCCCGGGACAAGGTTGTTGAGGAGTACCTGCCCAAGCTCTCCGAGCAGCTCGGTCAAGCCTCCGAAGTTGTCCACCACGTCCTTGAGAACGCACCCGCGCAGGTGGATGCCGTCGCCCAGAAGCTGGTGGACTCGGGAGTGGTGCACAACCTCCAGGAGCAAGCACAGGCCACCAAGGCCCAGCTGAAAACCGCAGCCGAGGAAGCCTCAAAGGCGGTCTCGAACGAACTCGCCAACACCAAGAAACCCAAAAAGCGCGGACTCTTGATCTTCACGGTTCTGGCAGCAGCAGCGGCAGCCGGAGTTGCCGCATGGAAGGCCAGCCGCCCCGTGGAGGACCCGTGGAAGACCCCGGTCCCAGTGACCCCGTCACCGGTGCCGGCCGCCGCGGCAGCAGAAAAGGTTGCCGAGAAGGCCAACGAGACCGCCACCAAGGTAGCTGAGAAAGCCGAAACTGCAACCGAAAAGGCAAAGGACGCCGTCGAAGACGCCAAGGATGCCGCCGCAAAGGTGGCAACCGACGCCAAAACCGCGGTGAAGAACATCGCCGCCAGCCTGCACAAGGACGACGCAGGCAAGGACGAGGCCGGCAAGCACGAGGCAGCCACGGACGAAGCAGGAAAACACGAGGCCTAGGTGAAAGCCAAATTCGCTTCACATTGAAGGGATTCCGGTTCGCCGGGGTCCCTTCAACTGTTTGGCCACATGTCACCGAAGGCTTCCTCAGCGGACACCGGTCTGATGCTAGATTTATGGGGATGCCAGCCGATAGATCTTCCGCAAATGCAGCCAGTAACGCAGCCGTCGCACCCGTGAAGCCGAGCGTTTCAATCGTCATCCCGGCGTACAACGAAGAGAGCGTCATCCGGCAGTGCCTTATCGCGGCCGTTTACCAGTCAGTGCCTGCGGACGAGATCATCGTCGTGGACAACATGTCCCAGGACCGCACCGCCCAGATCGTCCAGCAGATGCAGCAGGAGTACCCGGAGAGCCCCATCATCCTGTTGAGCCAGGACAAGACACAAGGACTCATCCCTACCCGCAATTTCGGCCTTAACAGCGCTACATCGGAGATCCTGGGACGAATCGACGCCGACTCCGTCCTGGAACCGGACTGGGTTGAGCAAGTCCAGGAGGCCTTCGCGGATCCTTCTGCCCAAGCGGCTACCGGTCCCGTGGTTTATTACGACATGCCCATGCGTCGATTCGGGCTCAAAGCCGACGACAAGATGCGCCAGCTCATGCTTCGGCTTGCGAAGCACCAGTACCATTTCCTTTTTGGCTCCAACATGGCGCTTCGCCGCTCCGCGTGGGAAACCATCCGTGACGAGACCTGCCTGGACGAGAAGGACGAGATGCATGAGGACATCGATCTTTCCCTGCACCTTGCCGACCACGATCTCAGGGTGCAGTACTGGCCGCAGATGGTCTCCGGCATGTCTGCCCGCAGGCTCGAGGACTCACCGCGCGACTACCGCTATTACGTGACCCGCTTCGACCGCACTTACAAGGCCCACAACGTGAAGAAAATGGCACTGAAGGCCCCGATGGTGGTGTTCTTCTCGGTCTATTTCCCGGCGAAACTGCTCCGGGCCATTCACACAGCCAACACGAGCCAGGGCGCGCGCCGCGGCGGCATGTAGCAGCACGCACTGCAACCTTCCGCGTCAGACGGTACCGGACTCAGTCGGTACCCAGCTCGGCGATCTTGCCTTCGGGGCCGGCTTTTCCGCGCCGCTGACCGATTACGACGACGGCGAGTCCGGCCAGGATCAAGGCCAGCCCTGCGTAGGTCCCGGAGGGCAGGGTCTCGCGTAGGAATACCGCGGCCAGAAGGGCTGCGCCGGGAATCTCCAGCAGGATGATCATGGAAACCAACAGCGGGCTCATCGTGGCCAGAAGATGGTTGAAGGCCGTGTGGCCCACCAGTTGCGCGCACACAGTGATGGCCACAATCCCCAGCCAGCCGCCGGCGTCGAACCCTACAAGCGGCTGGCCGCCCGCGAGGGCCAATACGGCAACAATGGCCGCGCAGATCCCGTAGCAAAGGGTGGTGTAGGTCCCGGTCCCCATGCTCTGGCGCGCCTTGCCTCCGGCCAAAGTGTAGAGCCCGGCCAGTGCGCCTCCAGCGAGGGCCAGGACGTCACCGAGAAAGGCTTTCGGTGAGGTTCCCATATCGAAGCCCGTGATTGCCGCGACACCGCACAGTGCGATGCCCAGGCCTACCAGCACCGGCCAGCGGTGCCGGGTGCCGCGAAGGAGCTGGAAGACAGCGATCCATGCCGACTGCAGGCACACCAAGGCGGTGGCGGCGGCGACGGACGTCAACTGAAGGGCGGTGATGAAGCAGGCGAAATGGAAGGCCAGCGCGACTGCCGCGACGGCGGACCAGGTGAACTCGTGTCGCGTAATCTTCCGGAACAGCCGTGGTTCGCGGATCAGGACCGGGGAGGCCATGACGACGGCGGCGATTGCGTTGCGCCAGAAGGCGATAGCTAGTGCCGTGACAGACGTGGCGCCGAGCGTTCCCGCGATAAGGGGTCCGGAGGATGCGACACCGAGCACGCCCAAAGCAGCAACAATGAAGTTCACAGTTCAACCTTAGTGAAGTGGTTAACGCAAAGAGTCCCGGTCATTTCTGACCGGGACTCTTTCTTATGGTGGAGGCACGGGGACTCGAACCCCGAACCCCCTGCTTGCAAAGCAGGTGCGCTACCAATTGCGCCATGCCCCCATAAGAAGCAACCCGTCCATACTACCCTAGATCCTTCGATGGTTTTCACCATATCCAGACCGGGCGTCCGGGCTAGTCAACCGTGTCGGTTGCCTTGCTCCAGACCGTTTTCCGGGCCTCGGATTCCTGCACCTTTTTGTAGAGCAGGACGCCTGCGACCGCAGCTGCAACTATGAGCAACTTCTTCACATGCACCCCGTTCCGATTCAGTTTCCTGAATCTTTAGCAAAACCTGTGCAGGTTCCGTGGGCGTACCAGGACTTGAACCTGGGACCTCTTCGTTATCAGCGAAGCGCTCTAACCGCCTGAGCTATACGCCCCGATACCTCTTCGGGCCGAGACATGACTTTACAGCACATCCCGGCCCGATCTCAAATCGAGGTATTTCCACCACTGTTTTCCAGCAGTTTCCCTCTTTTTCCGACCGTTTGGGCTAGTCGTCGGTGAGGGTCACTCCGATGCCACCCACGAGTGTTGCCGAAATGTTATACAGCACGGCGCTCAGCATGGAGAGGGCGGTCAGCAGGACCACATTCACCACGGCAATGATGGTTGCGAAGGAGGCAACCTGTCCGAGCGATGCAACCTTCTTGAGTTCAAAGCCGCCGCTTTCCGAACCTGCCAGCGTGCCCAGAAGGCTGTCCACCTGGTTGAAAATGCCAGTGAGGTCCAGAACGGTCCAGAGAACGATTGCGGCAATCACGGTCACGATGCCCAAGGCAACGGACAGCAGGAATGCCATCTTCAGCACCGACCACGGATCAACTTTGCTGACCAGCAGGCGGGCGCGGCGGACCTTTGCCTTCGGTGCCGGCTTCACAAGCCCCGGATTCCCTGCGGCCGGACGCTGCTGGGCCTGTGCGGGCCGCTGGCCGGGTGCAGGACGCTGGCCGGGAACGGCGGGCCGCTGCCCTGCCGGGCGCTGCTGACCCTGTGCAGGCCGCTGGCCGGGAACGGCCGGGCGTTGGCCCGGGACCCTTTCCGCGCCAGTTCCTGCCGGGCTCGAAGCAGCTGCCGCCGGGCGCTGCTGGGGACGGGCCGGTGCGTCTACCCGCGGAGTAGCCGACGGCTGCCGGAATCCTCCAGGGACACCCGTACTCGGCTTGGGATATGAGTCCGAATTGCTCACTCGTTACCTCCGGTGTTGTCTTCGTTCAGCTCGACGCCGGACCCATTACCGGATCCTGCGGCCGATCCCGATTCGGCCGTTGCGGTCGCCCCATCGGCGCCGTCGTTTGCAGCCAACGTTACGTCATCGGCCGGCCCGGACTGTCCTCCAAGAGGATTTTCGACACTATTGGCGGCTAAGTCGTTGTCAGTGCCATCGCCGTGCTCGTCGTCGCTATCCTCGCCATCAAGGCCGCGTTCGCTGTTGCGGGCCACCTCGATGATGCGATCGTTCTTGTCCGGCTTCGCGAAGATGACGCCCATGGTGTCACGGCCCTTGGCAGGAACGCCGGCCACAGCAGAGCGGACAATCTTGCCGCCCTCCATGACCACCAGGACTTCGTCTTCTTCGTTGACGATCAAGGCACCGACAAGGTCGCCGCGCTCTTCCTGAAGCTTGGCGACCTTGATGCCCAGGCCGCCACGGCCCTGGAGCCGGTATTCCTCGACCGCAGTGCGCTTCGCGTAGCCGCCTTCGGTCACGACAAACACGAACGAGCCGTCCTGGACGACGTCGGCCGCGAGGAGTTCGTCGTCTTCGCGGAACTTCATGCCTGTCACACCAGAGGTTGCGCGCCCCATGGGGCGCAGCGCCTCGTCCGTGGCCGTGAAGCGGATGGACTGACCCTTGCGGGAAACCAGGAGGAGATCGTCGGTCTCGGACACGAGCTGCGCCGAGACGAGCTCGTCCCCATCCCGGAGGTTGATAGCAATGACGCCGGCGGTGCGATTGGTGTCGTAGTCTTCCAGGCGCGTCTTTTTCACAAGGCCGTTCTTGGTGGCGAGCACCAGGTATGGGGCTTGCTCGTAGTCGCGCAGGTCAAGAACCTGGGCGATGTGCTCATCCGGCTGGAAGGCCAACAGGTTTGCCACATGCTGGCCCTTCGCGTCGCGGCCGGCCTCGGTAAGTTCGTAGGCCTTGGCCCGGTACACTCGGCCCAGGTTGGTGAAGAACAGCAACCAGTGGTGCGTGGTTGTGACGAAGAAGTGCTCCACGACGTCGTCGCCGCGAAGCTGGGCACCCTTGACGCCCTTGCCGCCCCGCTGCTGCGAACGGTAGTTGTCGCTCCGGGTGCGCTTGACGTATCCGCCGCGGGTGATGGTGACCACCACTTCTTCCTCGGGGATGAGGTCTTCCATGGACATGTCTCCGTCGAAGCCCATGAGGATGTGGGTCCGGCGATCATCACCGTGCTTGGCCACGATCTCGGCCAGTTCCTGGCTGATGATGTCGCGCTGGCGCTGCTCGGAGGCCAAGATCGAGTTGAACTCCGTGATCATGGCCTCAAGCTCGGAGTGCCTGTCCTGGATCTTCTGCCGTTCCAACGCGGCGAGGCGGCGGAGCTGCATGTCGAGGATCGCGCGGGCCTGAAGCTCGTCGATCTCCAGCAGCCCCATCAAGCCATCGCGGGCAGCCTCGGTGGTGTTGGACGCGCGGATGAGCGCGATAACCTCATCCAGCATGTCCAGCGCCTTGAGAAGTGCGCGCAGGATGTGCGCCTCTTCCTCAGCCTTGCGCAGCCGGTAGCGAGTCCGGCGGACAATGACATTCATCTGGTGTATCACCCAGTGCCGAATGAAGGCGTCCAAGCTCAGGGTGCGGGGAACGCCGTCGACGATCGCCAGCATGTTGGCGCCGAAATTGTCCTGCAGCTGTGTGTGCTTGTAGAGGTTGTTGAGAACAACCTTGGCCACGGCGTCGCGCTTGAGAACAATCACCAGTCGTTGTCCGGTGCGGCCGGACGTCTCGTCGCGCAGGTCCGCGATGCCCTGGATCTTGCCGTCCTTGACCAGTTCGGCGATCTTGATGGCCAGGTTGTCCGGGTTTGCCTGATACGGCAGTTCGGTGACCACCAGGCACGTGCGGCCCTGGAGTTCCTCCACGTTCACCACGGCACGCATGGTGATGGAGCCGCGGCCCGTGCGGTACGCGTCCTCGATGCCCTTGTGGCCGAGGATGGTGGCCCCGGTCGGGAAGTCCGGGCCCTTGATGCGCAGCAGCAATGCTTCAAGCAGCTCTTCACGGCTGGCCGTTGGGTTGGCCAGATACCACTGCACGCCCTCGGCAACCTCGCGGAGATTGTGCGGCGGAATGTTGGTGGCCATGCCGACGGCGATGCCGGAGGAACCGTTGACCAGCAGGTTGGGGAAACGCGCCGGCAGGATTGTGGGTTCCTGGTTCTTGCCGTCGTAGTTGTCCTGGAAGTCGACCGTTTCCTCGTCGATGTCCCGGACCATTTCCATGGCCAGCTGGGCCATCTTGGTTTCGGTGTATCGCGGAGCTGCGGCGCCGTCGTTGCCGGGGGAACCGAAGTTGCCCTGGCCCAGCGCCAGCGGATAGCGCATGGTCCAGTCCTGGATGAGGCGGACAAGGGCATCGTAGATCGCGGTGTCACCGTGCGGGTGGTACTGGCCCATGACCTCGCCCACCACGCGGGCGCATTTGTTGAAGGAGCGGTCCGGGCGGTAGCCGCCGTCGAACATCGCGTAGAGCACTCGGCGGTGGACCGGCTTCAAGCCGTCGCGGACGTCTGGAAGCGCACGGCCAACGATAACGGCCATGGCGTAGTCCAAGTAGGAACGCTGCATTTCCGTCTGCAGGTCTACTTGATCGATACGGTCGGTCAGCACATCGCCCTCAAGTACGGGTTCCGGCACGCCGACCGACTCAGCGGGAACCTCGGGTGTTTCTTCACTCATGATCTATGATTTCCGTTTCAGGTATATGTCAGTTCTGGAATATTCCTAGGGCCTTGAAGTCCCTAGATATCCAGGAACCTGACATCCTTGGCGTTCTGCTGAATGAAATTCCGGCGCGATTCCACGTCCTCACCCATCAGCACGGAGAAGGTCTGGTCCGCTGCCAGGGCATCGTCCATGGTGACTTGCAGGAGCGTGCGGTGGTCCGGATCCATGGTGGTGTCCCAGAGTTCGGTGTAGTCCATTTCGCCGAGGCCCTTGTAACGCTGGATGCCGTTGTCCTTCGGGATTCGGCGGCCGGCGGCCTGGCCGGAGACCAGCTTGGCGTCACGTTCACGGTCGCTATAGACATAGTCATGAGGGGCGTTCGACCACTTGATGCGGTACAACGGCGGCTGGGCGAGGTAGACGTAACCGTTCTCAATCAGCGGCCGCATGTAGCGGAAGAGCAAGGTCATGAGCAGCGTGGTGATGTGCTGGCCGTCCACGTCTGCATCGGCCATGAGGACGATCTTGTGATACCGCAGCTTGGAGATGTCGAAGTCCTCGCCGATGCCCGTGCCGAAGGCTGTGATCATCGACTGGACTTCATTGTTGCCGAGGGCCTTGTCCAGCCGTGCGCGTTCCACGTTCAGGATCTTGCCACGCAGTGGCAGGATGGCCTGGGTTTCGGGGTTGCGTCCACGCTTCGCCGAACCGCCGGCGGAGTCACCCTCCACGAGGTAGACCTCGCAGCGCGCGGGGTCCTTGGAGGAGCAGTCGGACAGTTTGCCCGGCATGCCGAAGGATTCCAAGGGACTCTTGCGACGTGCGTTGTCGCGGGCCTTGCGGGCAGCCATGCGCGCTTGGGCAGCCTGGACCGCCTTGCGGATGACGTCGCGGGCCGGGCCGGGGTTTCGTTCCAGCCAGTCGCCAAGCTGGTCGGTGACCACGCGTTGGACGAAGCCCTTGACCTCGGAGTTGCCCAGTTTGGTCTTGGTCTGACCCTCGAACTGGGGCTCGGACAACTTCACCGAGATGACGGCTGTGAGCCCCTCCCGGATGTCGTCACCAGTGAGGTTGTCTTCCTTTTCCTTGATGATGGTCTTCTCGCGCGCGTAGCGGTTGATGAGAGAGGTCATCGCGGCGCGGAAACCTTCTTCGTGGGTACCGCCCTCGTGCGTGTTGATGGTGTTCGCGTAGGTGTGGACGCTCTCGGAATAGGCCGTGGTCCACTGCATCGCGACCTCGACGGCGATGTGCCGCTCAGCGTCTTCGGTTTCGAAGGCGATAACGTCCTCGTGGACGACGTCCACCTTCTTGCTCGAGTTCAGGTGCTTCACGTAGTCGAGCAGACCATCGTTGTACTGGTAAACGACCGTGCGATATTCTGCCGCCACCTCGCCGTCAGTAGCAACTGCGTCAAGATCCAGGTCATCGTCGCCTGCCCCTGCCACAGGACGCTCGTCCGTGAGGGTGATGCGCAGGCCCTTGTTGAGGAAGGCCATCTGCTGGAAGCGCGCACGGAGAGTCTCGAAATCGAAATCCGTGCTCTCGAAGATGGTGCCGTCCGGGTAGAACGTCTGGGACGTTCCGGTCTGGTCGGTTGCTTCGCCCTGGACGAGCCCGCCCTGTGGCTTGCCGCCGTCGACGAAAGTCATCCGCCAAACGTGGCCCTGGCGACGCACCTCGGTGTCTACCCTGCGCGAAAGCGCGTTGACAACGGAAATACCGACGCCATGGAGGCCACCGGACACCGCATAGCCACTGCCGCCGAACTTACCGCCCGCGTGCAGGATGGTCATGACAACCTCAACGGTCGGCTTCTTCTCGGTGGGGTGCATATCCACCGGGATGCCGCGGCCGTCGTCCACGACCTTCACGCCGCCGTCGGCCTGGAGGGTCACTTCAATGTGGCTGCAGTACCCGGCCAGAGCCTCGTCCACCGAGTTGTCCACCACTTCGTACACCAAGTGATGGAGGCCGCGCGGGCCTGTGGATCCGATGTACATACCGGGGCGCTTGCGCACCGCTTCGAGACCCTCCAGCACGGTAATATCGCTTGCACCGTACTCCCTGGACCCTGAGGGTGTGTCAGGCTTATGGGCGTTCTCCTTCGCGGGCTCTACTGCCAAGGTCTCTGCATTGTCGTTAGCCACAGGCGCTTTCGACTCCTCCGTGTTCGATGGTCGCCAGCCGTCACCGCACCAAGGAAGCACGTCCGTCAGGACACACCACAGGGATACGGCAGCCGCCAACAGGGACGTCACTGCTAACGCCGGTTACTTCGTGACTGGCGGATCCGCTTTTACATTGCTGTTCAGCGAAGCCAATCAACGTTCACCGGCGCCCAGTTGTCTATGCCGATTCTATCGTGACTGAGCGCCGTTCCTTGCAAAACCCGGCCCTAATGCTGATGAATGTACCTGTGGGAGGCCGCTGGCCCCATCTTCAAGCCATCAAAAGAGCACCCTCTAGGGAGCTATACGGTCCGGGGAGGTTTCTCGCTCCTATGCGCCGTTCAAGGAAACCGGCTGACGCGGGTGCCCGGGAAGTTACCCGTAGGTATCCCGCGGGCCTCGTCCATTGACGCTCCGGCCGCCCTTTCGCCAGTTCGGTGCGGTTGGCGCGAGCACCTGAATAGACGTCACCACACCGTCGCCGAGCTCCCTCCGGAACATCTCCAGAAGGCTGGTACTCAGGAGCCGGAGTTGCGTCGCCCAGGCCGTGGAATCACAGCGGACGTGAAGCGTGGTGTCGGTAAAGCTCTCCGGGGTGCAATGCGCCGAAATTTCCGGACCCACCAGGGCGTCCCATTCCGCCATCACGGAACCGACAGCCACGGGGGAGGTCCAACCCCGTTCAGCGACTAGCCTCCCCACGACCTTCCCCAAACCAAGGGGGTCCCGCCCACTGCCATGGAATTGGCTGAATCCACGGGTATCACGGACGCCTTTCCGTTTCGGAGCGGCACCGGAACGCGGCGCAGCACGCCGGATTTCACCCCGTGCGGCGGCCGCTTCGCGCATCCGGTTCAGGGCCGATTGGGCAGCGTCAATCTCGTCAGGGTCCCTTCCCGGCTGGCGTCCGCCGGGGCTATCCTTCTCCATCAATGCCTCCGGGCACTACCTTCACGCGCCGCCCGGCCAGTTCCTCGGGAATGTCGGCGTCGACGGCGGCCGTCACCAACACCTGTTCGGCGCCGGCCACTATTGCAGCCAGTTTACGCCTGCGCTGCACGTCCAGTTCGGCGAACACATCGTCAAGAATCAGGATCGGGGCGGACCCGCCAGTACGAGTGTCATCGAGCATGACGTAGTAGGAGGCGAGGCGCAGTGAAAGACACATGGACCATGTTTCGCCGTGGGAGGCATAACCCTTGGCCGGAGCTTGCCCTAGAACCAATTCCAGTTCGTCGCGGTGCGGTCCAACCAGCGAGATCCCGCGTTCCAACTCCTTGCGGCGCGATGCGGCGAAGGCCTGGACATAGCGCTCGGTGAGCTGCTCCACGGAAAGCGCGCGGAGGTCCTCAACCCCGTCCGAACCTTCGTCAATTCGCTCGGCGGGACCGCCGTCGTCGTCCAACACCCCCTGGATGGTGGAGCGGTAAACCGCGCCTGCTTCCTTGGTGCCATCCGTCAGTTGAGCGTAAGCGCTCCTGAGGTGGGGGCGGAGCCGCTCCACGAGTTCAAGCCGTGCGTGCAGGAGTTCCGCGCCGGCCCGGGCCATATGCTGGTCCCAGACATCGAGTGTTGCTTCATGCCCCGAGGTGAACTTCCCGGTGCGGGCCGATTTCAGGAGGGCGTTGCGTTGTTTGAGCACGCGGTCGTAGTCGCTGCGGGTCGCCGCGTGCACCGGCATGAGGCTGACCAGAAGTTCGTCGAGGAAGCGCCGGCGATTGGACGGATCACCCTTGACCAAGGCGAGGTCCTCTGGGGCGAACAGCACCGTGTGGCAAATGCCCAGGATGTCGCGGGCGCGCACCGGATTCCCGCGATTGATCCGGCCACGATTGGCGCGTCCGGCGTTGATTTCGAGTTCGACCACCGTCGATTGTTCGCCGCTGACAAGTTTCGCTCGGATCAACGCCCGCTCGGTGCCGAAGCGCAACAGGGGCGCATCCGTACTGACCCGATGCGAGCTCAGTGTGGCCAGGTAGCCAATGGCTTCCATGAGGTTCGTCTTGCCAATGCCGTTGGACCCAACTAGGACAGTGACGCCGGGGCCAAGCTTGAGGTCAACCTGCGCGTAACTGCGGAAATCGGTGAGGGAAAGGTGTTCGAGGTACACGCGGACTGCTGGTTGCCCTAGGCCTAGTTGGCCGGCCGGGTGGCGTGTCCGCCGAATTGATTGCGCAGCGCCGAAACCATTTTCATGGCTGGCGAGTTGTCTTCGCGGGAGGAGAATCGGGCGAAGAGCGCAGCGGTGATTGCCGGCGCGGGGATCGCGTTGGCGATGGCCTCTTCGACGGTCCAACGTCCCTCGCCTGAATCTTCGACGTAGTCGCCGATCGAGGCCAGTCCCGGGTCTTCATCCAAAGCCTTGACCATGAGGTCCAACAGCCACGAACGGACAACCGTGCCCTTTTGCCAGGCACGGAAGGTTCCGGGAAGATCTTTGATGATGTCCTTGGCCGCCAGCAGTTCGTAGCCTTCGGCGTAGGCCTGCATCAGACCGTATTCGATGCCGTTGTGCACCATCTTGGCGTAGTGGCCTGCGCCCACGCCGCCCACGTGGACGAAGCTGTCGGCCCGTTCGCCTTCGGGGCGCAGCGCATCGAATACCGGCATAGCGAGCTCGATGTCTTCATCTGCGCCACCTGCCATGAGTCCATAGCCGTTTTGCAGGCCCCAGACGCCACCGGAGACACCGCAATCGGCAAACCGGATGTCCTTGGATGTCAGGAAAGCCGCATGCTTCTGGTCTTCGGTAAAGCGTGAGTTACCCCCGTCGATCACCATGTCTCCGGGAGAGAGCTCCTCGCCAAGTTCGCTGATCACGGCATCGGTGATGTCGCCGGAAGGAACCATGACCCAGACCAGTCGCGGCGCCGGAAGGGCTGCGATGAGTTCGTCAACGGACGCGACGTCGGCGATGTCCTGATTGCGGTCAAAGCCAGTGACCTCGATCCCGCCGTTCCGCATGCGTTCGCGCATGTTGAAACCCATTTTTCCAAGGCCGATCAGTCCGATGTGCACGGTGTGAACTCTTTTCTGCGTTGGTTGTTTGGTAGTGACCCGATTGTTGTCGTTTTGAGGGCCCAGAACGACAACAAATGCGAGCTAGTTGGGCAGGCGGACGGGCATCACGAGGTAGCGGTAGTCGCCCTTGTCATCGCCGTCGGCGTCAACCTGGGCAGTGATCATGGCCGGCTTGGGCGCCGTGGTGAAGGAGAAACGCACGAACTTGGTTTCTATGACACCCAGGCCTTCCACCAGGTAGTGCGGGTTGAAGGCTACCGTGATGTCTTCGCCGCTGAGCTGGGCTTCCAGTTCCTCCGAGGCCTGGGCGTCTTCGCCAGTGCCGGCGTCGAGGCTCAGCTGGCCTTGGGTGAACGCCAGGCGGACCGGGGTGTTTCGTTCGGCGACCAAGGACACGCGGCGAACGGCTTCCACAAGCTCCTGCGTCTGGACAGTTGCGTGGATCGGCGTGGAATCCGGGAACAACGAGCGGATCTTGGGGTAGTCGCCGTCCACGAGCAAGGACGTGGTGGTGCGCCCACCGCTTTCAAAGCCAATCAGGCGGCTGTCGTCATCAGCGAGGGCGAGGTGGATGTCACCGCTGCCACCAAGGGTCTTCGCCACTTCGTTGAGGGTCTTGGACTTCACCAAGGCACTGGTGGAAATTCCAGGAGTAACGGGCTTCCACGGTACCTCCCGCATGGCGAGGCGGTACCGGTCCGTGGCGAGGAGGGTGATCATGTCATCCTCGATCTCCATCCGGACACCGGTGAGGATCGGCAAGGTGTCATCTCTGCTGGCCGCGATGATGACCTGGGAGACGGCCTGGGCGAAGGCGTCGCCGGGCAAGGTTCCACTGATGGCGGGAAGTGCGGGAAGCGGCGGGTATTCGGATTCCGGCATCGTGGCGAGATGGAAGCTGCTTCGACGGCACGTGAGGGTGACCCTGCTGCCATCGGTCTCGATTTCGACGGGCGCCGATGGAAGGCTGCGGCAGATATCGGCCAAGAGGCGCCCGGAAACCAGGATTGTTCCCTCGGTGGTGATGTCGGCGGGAATCTCGAGACGGGCAGAGGTCTCGTAGTCAAAGCTCGAGAGGCTCACTGTTCCGGCTTCTGCCTTGAGCAAGAGACCTGAAAGGACCGGGACGGGCGGCCGCGGAGACAACGACCGGGCTGTCCACGTAACGGCTTCTGCCAGGACATCCCGCTCGACTCTGAACTTCACGGAAGGGTGCCGCCTTTCATTGCTGCTGCCAGTGTTCCACCGGAAACTCCTCAGGAGCCCCGAAAACCAGCGCCCGAAACTCGAAAGCTGCACGGTCCGCGATAAGCGAACTACAAAGCAGCGCCAAGGTTGGACGCGATGCAGACAGCTTAGCCGGAAGTTCGGGCATTAACCCATCCCCGGCCTGCTGGCTTGTGGTTCGGAGCAGCCGCGGGCTGCGCCGGTGAGTGGGCGGAAGGAGATTGTTATTTGAGGGAATTCATTTTTTTGGGATTAGTAGTGTTAATAACCCCTGTGGAAACTGTGGATAACTGCTTCTGGACCCGCAGCTCCGCGGTTAAGGCCTGTTCACGATGTGTGGGTGACTGGGTTTTAAACAGGGTGTGGACGTGGATAACCCCCAAGCCCGTTTTTGACGATCCACAGATCCCTTAAGGGTTTAAGCCCATTAACCCCGCTTGTCCCCTTAAGTATCCACAGGCTTATCCACATGTGCCTGTTAATAAGGTATGTAGTGGCTGCCTACGAATCGCGCTGTTGCTGTTTGATGCGGTTGGTCAGCTCTGTCACCTGGTTGTAGATCACACGGCGCTCGGCCATGAGTTCGCGGATCTTGCGGTCGGCGTGGATCACCGTGGTGTGGTCGCGGCCGCCAAGCTCCTGACCGATCTTGGGCAGGGACATATCCGTGAGCTCACGGCATAGGTACATGGCGATCTGCCGCGCGGTCACTAAGGTGCGGGTACGGGACTTGCTGCAGAGCTCTTCCATGCTGAGCTTGAAGTACTCGGCCGTCTGCTTCAGGATCTGGTCGGCCGTGATCTCCTGGGCGCCGTCGTCGGTGATCAAGTCCTTCAGGACCATTTCGGCGAGGGCAACATCCACGGCCTGGCGGTTGAGGCTGGCGAACGCAGTAACGCGGATCAACGCGCCTTCGAGCTCACGGATGTTGCTGGAGATCTTGGAAGCGATGTATTCCAGGGCGTCGTCGGGGGCCGACAAACCCTCGCTCTGTGCCTTTTTCCGGAGGATGGCGATGCGGGTTTCGAGTTCCGGAGGCTGGATATCGGTCAGCAGGCCCCACTCGAAACGGGACTTCATGCGGTCTTCGAAGCCCGCCAGCTGCTTGGGCGGAAGGTCCGAGGTGATGACCACTTGCTTGTTGTTGTTGTGCAAGGCGTTGAAGGTGTGGAAGAACTCTTCAAGCGTCCGGTCCTTGCCTGCAAGGAACTGGATGTCGTCAATCAGCAGCACATCGACGTTGCGGTAGGTGGTCTTGAAGCTGGCACCCTCGTCGTCGCGGATGGAGTTGATGAAGTCGTTGGTGAACTCCTCGGAATTCACGTAGCGCACACGGATGCCGCTGTAGAGCCTGCGGGCATAGTGGCCGATCGCGTGCAGCAGGTGCGTCTTGCCCAGCCCGGAATCACCGTAGATGAACAGCGGGTTGTAGGCCTTTGCCGGTGCTTCGGCGACCGCGACGGCAGCAGCATGGGCAAAGCGGTTGGACGAACCGATCACGAAGGTGTCAAAGACGTACTTCGGATTCAGGCGGCCAAATTCGTGCGAAGTACTCGGCGGGGTGGGCTGCGGCTTCAGTTCCACGGCCAAGTCGTTCGCAGAAGAGAGTTCGACGGCGGGGGCCGGCTCTTCGTGGATGGGCACCAAGTCTGTGTCGACGTCGATTGCGCACCGGATGTCATCGGAAAAGACATTGCGGAGGGCGTCGTCGAGAGCGTCCTTGACTTGCGTCTGGAGAACTTCGCGGGTCAGCTCATTGGGTACGGCCACCAGGAGGGTGGAGCCGATCAGGCCTTGCGCCTGGGCGAGGATAACGAAACCACGTTGCCGGGGCGTCACGCGATCGTCTTGTTCCAGCAGGCTCAGCACCCGCCGCCAGGAACTTCCGACCGTGTTGGCGTGGTTGGCGTCGTCTACCGTCATCAATTGGTTCCCTCGAGTGCTTGCTTGCCTGGATTGCGGCAGCCGAAAGGTCCAAACCATGAGTGGATTTCGAACCGAATCCACAGGGTTATGCACAGTCCGTGGATAATCGGCTACTGAGCCACTCTAGGGGATGGAAACCCCAGAAGATAGCTGGGAAGATGCTTGTGGATAATTACACCGTTGTGGTTCTGAAACGGGTCCTGTGAGCCACTTCATCCACAGGCCGTTGGGTGTACTTAGCCACAGCTGGGGATAACGGGCCACGCGGCTCCCGGTTTGACCTGGGGGGTCTTTTTGCCCTAACGTTGTGAAGTCCTATGTGTCCGCTTTTCGACCACCCGCACCTCCGGTAAATCCGGCGTTGGGCGGCGGCGGATACACAAATAAACTTAGCGTCGGCCAGTTCTTCCCCTTTTGATCGGGTGGGCGCACCTTTGATCCACTGGAGTAACTAACGTGAGCAAGCGGACTTTTCAGCCGAATAACCGCCGTCGGGCCAAGAAGCATGGCTTCCGCCTTCGTATGCGCACCCGTGCCGGCCGCGCCATCTTGGCCGCCCGTCGTGGCAAGGGCCGCGTCGAACTGTCGGCCTAAATAACTGACTCGTCGGTCAGTCTCCCAAGCGAGTCAATAGGTGCTAGCCACCCATAACCGTCTACGGACTTCAACCGACTTTTCAACAACTGTACGTTCCGGCGTCCGCAATGGACGCCGGAACTTAGTGTTATATACGGCACCTATTGGCGCCGGAGAACCGAGCCGCATCGGCTTCATCGTTTCCAAAGCTGTCGGGAACGCTGTGACCAGGAACCTCGTTAAGAGGAGACTGAGAGAAGCAGGTGCTTTGTCTTTGAATAGGCATGGCACGGGTCTTGCTGTTGTTGTCCGGGCGCTGCCCGCGGCTGCGACGGCGAGCTGGGACCAGCTGCTGACGGATTACAACGCCGCCTTGGCGGCAACCACGAAACGGCTCGGCGGATCCTCTCCGCGGGTTGTTTCGCCCACCCAGGGCACCACAACGGAAGGGACACCGCGTGCATGAGCTGAGCTCCGCCGTCGTCCGCTTCTTTAGAGTCTCTCCGAGGATCCTTGGAACATTTCTTTGGGAGCTGCCGCGCAACGTCCTCATCATCTTGCTGAAGACGTATCGCCGGATCATCTCTCCCTTATACGGCCAGGTGTGCCGATTCTTCCCATCCTGCTCGGCTTATGCCCTCGAAGCGGTGACGGTACATGGTGCCGTCAAAGGGAGTTGGCTCGCAGCGCGACGCCTTGCGCGTTGCCACCCCTGGAACCCCGGCGGCGTGGACCACGTCCCCGCCGGACATCGTCACTGGCCCGAAGGCCAGACGCCCACAATTGTTGTACTGAACAACCCGGACCAGTTCCTGGCTGTGCGGTCTGATGAAGACGGTCGCCGCACAGCGGCCTGAGGAAATAGGGAAAACGTATGGACATCTTTGGAACAATTCTGGCCCCATTCAAGTGGCTTGTGTCCGCGATCATGCTCGGGTTCCACGACGGCCTGAGCTTCATTGGCCTGCCCGCGGCGAATGGTTGGACGTGGACGCTGTCCATCATCGGCTTGGTGCTGGTGATCCGCGCTGCTCTTATCCCTGTGTTCGTCAAGCAAATCAAGGCACAGCGGGGCATGCAGCTTCTTCAGCCCGATCTGAAGAAGATGCAGGCGAAGTACAAGGGCAAGACTGACCAGCTCTCGCGCCAGGCGATGGCTCAGGAACAGATGGCGCTGTACAAGAAGCACGGCACCAACCCGTTCTCCGCGTGTTTGCCCATGCTGATCCAGATGCCGTTCTTCTTCGCGCTGTTCCAAGTGCTTTCCGGCATCAGTGCTGCTAAGGAAGCTGGCCAGGGCATCGGTGCTCTGAGCCATGAGCAAGTGGTCCAGTTCGACCAGTCCAGCATCTTCGGGGCGCCCCTGTCCGCGACGCTCCTTCACGGCACACCTGCGGGTGGCGACGTTGTGGCGGTGTGGGTCCTGTCGATTGTGATGATTCTCGCCATGACGGCTTCGCAGTTCATCACACAGAAGCAGATCATGGCCAAGAACATGTCCGAAGAGGCCATGGCCAGCCCGTTCATGCGTCAGCAGAAGATGATGCTCTACATCCTGCCGGTCGTCTTCGGTGTGGGTGGCATCAACTTCCCGATTGGTGTGCTCATCTACTGGACCACTACCAACCTGTGGACTATGGGCCAGCAGTTCTTTGTCATCCGCCGCATGCCGACGCCGGGATCCCCCGCAGCCAAGGCACTTGCTGAGCGTCGCGCCGCCAAGGGCCTGCCGTCTATCCCGCTCCTGGGCGCGAAGAAGGACGCCGACGTCGCTGCCGAAGTGGCCGCCGTCGAACTCAGGGCACAGCGCATCCAGCCACAACGTAAGAACAGGAAGAAGAAGTAATGTCTGTTGAAAGCACCGAAGAGGCAACGGCCGCTGGGGCCACCGAGGAACTGGCAGAGGCCACGGTAGAAACTGCCGCTGAGGACGAGTCCACCGGAACTAGCTCTTCCGTGAGCCGCCTTGAGGAAGAGGGCGACGTCGCCGCAGACTACCTCGAGGAACTCCTGGACATTGCCGACATCGACGGCGACATCGACATCGAGATCCGCAATGGCCGTACTTACATCTCCATCGCGGCCGAAGACGATTCCGCGGGTCTTGAGAGCCTTGTAGGCCGCGACGGTGAAGTGCTCGAGGCCCTTCAGGAGCTCGCTCGCCTCTCTGTACTGTCCGCAACCGAGAATCGATCGCGCCTGGTGCTGGACATCAACGGTTACCGTAAAGAGCGCGCCGGCGACCTGCAGCAGATTGCCGAAGATGCCGTCGCCAAAGTCAAGGAGATCGGCGCTTCAGTGGCCCTTGAACCGATGAGCGCCTATGAACGCAAAATTGTGCACGACGCCGTTGCGGACCTTGGCTTTGTTTCAGAGTCCGAGGGTGAAGGCGCTGGCCGCCACATCGTGGTTTCGGCCGACTAACGGGTCATGGTTGAAATTACGGCGGCCGAGCTGCAGGCGGCAGAGAAGATTTTCGGTGACCGTCTGGGCCTCGCCCAACGGTATGTAGAACACTTGGCGACGTCGGGAACCGAGCGCGGGCTGATCGGCCCGCGTGAAGTTCCCCGCCTCTGGAGCCGGCATGTCCTTAACTGTGCCGTCATCGAGTCGGCTATAGCCCACGGAAGCCATGTTGCGGACGTTGGTTCAGGCGCCGGGCTTCCCGGCTTGTGCTTGGCGATTGCGCGTCCTGACCTCGAACTCACACTGATCGAACCCCTGGAACGCCGGGTTATCTGGCTCCAGGAAGTTGTGGATGATCTGGGCCTGGGCAACGTCACCGTCATGCGAACCCGGGCTGAGCTCGCAGTGGGAATGGTCAGCGCTGACGTCGTCACTGCAAGGGCAGTCTCTGCTTTGTCCAAACTGGCTGGACTCACCATTCCCTTGCTCAACGGCAAGGGTGAAGTGGTCGCGATCAAGGGCCGCAGCGCGGCCGAAGAGATTGAGCACGCAGCCAAGGTTATCCGCAAGCTCGGAGGCGTGGAAACATCTGTTGTGGTTTGCGGACAGGAACTTTTGGAGGAACCCACCACAGTGGTGAGGATCGTCGTCAACAAACAGCGGAAGATAGCTTAGCTTTCGGCGCTGTGTCCCGCGTGTCCGCAGCTGAGCGGTTAAGCTAGAGAACGGCAGCTAGAGCCGAATGAGAGTGAGAGTGTAACAGTGGGCAGTAGCGAAACCTCCACGCAGCGGATCCCGCCATTTATTTCCCTGGGGTCCGCGCGGGCAATGGCTGCGCCCTCGGCGTCGTTTGAATCTGCGCTGATGCGCACTAATTTGGTTGCAAATGCCGCTGTTTCACGTGAAACCTTGATTGTTGGAAGCGATAACGTCATAGACGCCATCGACGACTCCAGCCCGATTGCGCGCCAGCTCGCTAACGAGACCCGACGTCGGGAACGGCTGTTGGGACGCGAACTTCCCAAGCCGGAGAAGACCCGTATTTTCACGGTCTCCAATCAAAAAGGTGGGGTGGGCAAGACCACTACTACGGTCAACATTGCCGCCGCTCTGGCTTCCGCTGGACTCAATGTCCTGGTGATCGACATAGACCCCCAGGGCAATGCATCCACCGCTCTTGGCATTGAGCACCATGCCGATGTTGACAGCATCTATGATGTGCTGATCAATGACCTGCCCCTGCGGGACGTCGTGGCTCCTTGCCCCGACATTCCCAATCTCATCTGTGCGCCGGCCACGATTCACCTGGCTGGCGCCGAAATTGAGTTGGTCTCCCTTGTTGCACGTGAACAGCGTCTGCGCCGTGCAATCGATGTGTATTCGAAGGAACGCGCGAAGAACGGTGAAGGACGCTTGGACTTCATCTTCATCGACTGCCCGCCAAGCCTGGGCCTGTTGACCGTCAACGCTTTCTGCGCGGCCAGCGAGGTACTCATTCCCATCCAGTGCGAGTACTACGCCCTGGAAGGCCTCAGCCAACTCCTCAAGAACATCGAAATGATCCAGAAGCACCTCAATGCGGATCTGGTCGTTTCCACTATTCTGCTGACGATGTATGACGGCCGCACGAATCTTGCCGCGCAGGTAGCGTCGGAAGTTCGCCAGCATTTCCCGGAGCAGGTTCTCGGTGCCGTGGTTCCGCGCTCTGTGCGTATCTCAGAGGCTCCGAGCTACCAACAGACGGTGATGACTTACGATCCGTCATCCAGCGGCGCGTTGTCCTACATGGAAGCCGCCACGGAAATCGCCGAACGCTAGACTTTCTGAATCACTGCAACATCCTTGGCGGGCTCCATTCTTGCCATTCCACCGGAGGGACATACTAATGAGCGAAAAGCGACGAGGCCTGGGTAGGGGTCTTGGGGCTCTCATTCCCAGCTCCGCTTCCGCTGGTGCATCGGGCAATGGCGTTCCGGCATCGCGCCCTGTGGACCTCTTCTTTCCCGAGGCGCGCAAGGCACCAGAGACGGTGGATACTCCGCAGGTGCTTGAGACGGAGGTAGCGAAGAGCTCCCCCTCACGAGGATCCTCGTCCAAGAGTTCGACGGCGGCAAAGACTCCCGCGGCGAAGTCGCTGTCAGCGGAGATCTCCACCACGTCAAAGCCAGCCGCAGCGGAGGCAGCGAGTACCGATGCTGCGGGAGACGCCGTTTCCGACACTCGTCCCGGGGACGTGCCGGAGGTTGGGCTGGTCGAGGTTCCAGGAGCGCGTTTCGCCGAAATTCCCGTCGGTGACATCCACCCCAACCGTAAACAGCCGCGCAGCGTCTTCGATGAGGACGACATGGCGGAGCTGGTTCACTCCGTCAAGGAAATCGGCGTCCTCCAGCCAATTGTGGTACGTACTTCAACCGAAAAGGGTGGAGAACCGTATGAACTAGTCATGGGCGAGCGACGATGGAGGGCAGTTCAGGCCGCCGGCCTCGAAACAATCCCGGCGATCGTCCGTGACACGAATGACGATGACCTGCTTCGCGATGCTCTGCTGGAGAACCTCCACCGTAGCCAACTGAACCCCTTGGAAGAGGCAGCCGCATACCAGCAATTGCTTGAGGATTTCGGTACCACCCACGAGCAGTTGGCTGATCGCATTGGACGGTCGCGTCCGCAGGTGTCCAACACCATTCGTCTTCTCAAGCTTCCTCCCCTGGTCCAACGGCGCGTTGCCGCCAGCGTCCTGTCGGCGGGTCATGCCCGCGCATTGCTCGCACTGCCGGACGCCGCTGCGATGGAGCGACTTGCACAGAAGATCGTCGCCGAAGGGATGTCCGTTCGCGCCACTGAAGAAGCCGTGGCACTGTACCAGGATCCTACGGTGCCGACCAAGAACAGCATCCCGCGCCCCAATGCACGCCACGAGCGCTTGGATTACCTTGCTTCGTCTCTCTCTGATCGATTGGACACCAACGTGAAGATCACTTTGGGAGCACGTAAGGGACGGGTCAGCATTGAATTTGCGAGTGTCGAGGACCTGAACCGCATCATGGATGTGTTGTCGCCCGACGCCGAAGTCTAGTCTGTCCGATCTCTATGGAATGGGGTTTGCTTCTTAAGAAGCAGGCCCTATTTTCTTTGCCGGGTTGCTGGGCGCGTGTGGCTTTTCGTCGGTGATGACTCCTTCTCACCAGGTTCGCGTTCTCACCAGGTTCGTGCGCGCTGTTTGGTAGGGCGAGCGGCCTTGGAATGCCTCATGGCAGTGGCAAGTGTTTCACGTGAAACGATGGTTGTACTGCGGTGTCGCGCTTGGTTGAGGCACTCTTCCATCGGTGCCCTCGAGGGCCGCGAAGAAGGGTGTCTCGTGAATAGTCGTCAAATTCGCATTGGTTCTTGGTTCTTGGTTCTTGGTTCTTGGTTCCTGGCTCTTGGCGATCAGCGAGTGCGGGTGAACCGTCCCGGGATGCTCCTATAGTTGTCAATTCGCGTTTTGCGGTGTCTGGTCGGCCAGCCATTGCCGGTAGGTCGCGGCAAGGGAGTCGTTGCGGATGAGCCCTCGCTCAAGGCGGGAAATGACGGAGGGCCATTGGCCGAGATGGCCGGCGGCGGCATTGATGGTGAATCCGAGTTTGGTGCGTTGCTGGCGCAGGTCGGCATTGCTTGGCGCCGGTTGGGGGTTGGTGATCTGACGGTAGATTTCCCGGGCCACGTACCGTTTGAGGCAGCGCATGATCTCCCGCTTGCTCTTGCCTTCGGCAGTGCGTTTGTTCACGTAGTCTCTGGTCCGGCGGCACGATGACATACGGACCAGCACCACCTGGTGCAGGGCGCGGTTGGCGTTGCGGTCGCCTCCCCGGCTGAGCCGGTGACGAGTCGTTTTCCCCGATGATGCCGGAATGGGCGCGGCCCCGACGAGGGCCGCGAACTGAGGTTCACTGCCGATCCGATCCGGGTTGTCTCCCACAGTGACCAGTAGCTGGCTGGCCACTTCCGTCCCGACCCCTGTCAGGTCACAGAGCATCGGTGCGTAGGTGTCGAGGATTTCCTGCAGTGAGGCGTCCGCAGCGGCGATCTCTGCCGCCAGGGAATGGTAACGAACGGCCAGGGCTTTCAACGTCAGCAAGGTCATGTACTCGGGGTCGGCGACGTGGCCGGAGGGCCTGGCCCGTTGGAGGGCCATGATCAACGCCGGCGTCCCCAGCCCCCGGTACTTCGCCCGGAGTCCTTCCGGAGCCGAAACGAGAAGACCCTTGATCTGGTTGACCGCGACGGTGCGGGCTTTCGCTGCCGAAGAGCGCGCGGTTCGCAGGATGCGCAGGCATTCAACGGGGCCGTCCTTGGCTTTCGGAACCGAGATGCCCCGCTCGGCGAGCACCGATTGAGCGGCTTGGTAGGCGTCCAGCGGATCAGACTTGCCTTTCAGACGGCGCTCGGCCCGGTTCGGACGGTTCACCTCCAGCACCGTCAGCCCTTCGCCGCGGAGGGTCCTGGCGAGTTCGGCACCGTATGAACCTGTTCCTTCGATGCCCACCGCGGTGACCGTGCCGTGGCTGGCAATGAAGTCCAAGATCTTGCGGTATCCGGACCCCACCGCCAGGAATTCCCGGTCCGCGAGAGGCTTGCCGTATCCGGTGATGACGGCCACGTGGTGCGTGTCGGCGTGGGTGTCGATACCGACGATGACATCGGTTGCTTCGTTTGCCAAGATGGAGACTGCCCCTCATTCGAGTTCAATGACTGGTTGACGGGGGCGCGGGCCAGGTGGGCAGACAAAACGGTAATGGGACTGGTCGAATCAGGCTCCTATGAAGTCATGTCCGCCTGGCTCAACGCACCCTTGACGGACCTTGAGCCGGTGGACAGATCCCGGGAAAGACAGTGCCCGAAAGCACGTCAGTTTGAGTGTGAGCCACACCGGCTCAAGACCGGTTCCAGTATTACCGTTTGATGCCGCTATCTTCTGTGAGAAAGATAGTGATTATGCCCAAGCAGTTCCCGCCCGAAGTCCGTGACCGTGCTGTGCGCATGACCTTGGATCGGTTGTCCGAATACCCGTCTGTTTATGCTGCCTGCAAGGCGCTGGCCCCGAAGCTCGGAGTCGGTCCTGAGTCGCTGCGCCGCTGGGTTGTCCAGGCCCAGGTCGATGCCGGTGAGAAGACCGGACCAAGCAGTGACGAGCTGGAGGAGATCAAGCGGCTTCGGGCCGAGGTTCGGGACTTGAAGGAGTCCAACGAGATCCTGAAACAGGCCTCGATTTTCTTCGCGAGGGAGCTCGACCCTCGCCGCCGCTGATCTGCCGGTTCATCGACGAAATGCGGGCTGTTGGTTATGCGGTCGAGTCGATCTGCGCCGTCCTGCGGGAGCAGGGCGCGCAGGTCGCCGCACGAACCTACCGGGCGTGGAAGAAACGCCCGCCGGCCCCGCGCACCATCGAAGACGCACGTATCACCGACGCACTCCGCAGCTTGAAAGTCCCCGATGCGAAGGGACGCCCCAGGCCCGAGATTATCTACGGGAGGCGGAAGATGACGCAGTGGCTGCGCCGTAACGGCTTCCCGGAAACCTCCAAGCACACCATGGACCGGCTCATGCGCGAAGAAGGCATGAACGGCCTCATCAGAGGCCGCAAGACCCGCACCACAATCCCCGGCAAGGACGGCCGGCGCGCTGGCGACCTGCTGAATCGGGACTTCACCGCCCCGGCCCCGAACCGGATCTGGGTGACCGATTTCACCTACGTGCCGGTCTACTCCGGATTCGTCTACGTCGCATTGGTCATCGACCTGTACTCCCGGGCAATCGTCGGGTGGGAGACCTCAACGATCAAGGACACCGCGTTCGTCGAACACTGCCTGCGGATGGCACTGTGGCGCCGCGAGCACACCGGCCGGCCGGTACCGGCAGGACTGATCCATCACTCGGATGCGGGCAGCCAGTACACCTCCATCCGGTACACCGAGACCCTGGCCCTGGAGGGCCTGCAGCCATCCATTGGCAGCGTCGGTGATGCCTATGACAACGCTGCCGCGGAGACCGTGATGGGGCTCTTCAAGAACGAAGCTGTCGCGAAGGATTCACCCTTCCGCGCCGGCGCGTTGAAGACCGAAACCGAGGTGATGGAGATCGTCTTCGAGTGGGTCCACTGGTACAACACCGAACGCCTGCATTCCGCACTGGACCACCAGACGCCCGAGGAATTCGAGCAGGCATACTATGCTCGAGAAATCGGCTCGTTACCCGACGTCGCCGCCAACAAACAGGCGGCATGATTCCCGGGACGGTTCAATCAGCGAGTGCGGGAGCGTGGGATATCCGCTTGGCACGAGCATCCCATTTTGGGGTGTGCTGAGTGGGTGGTCGCTACTTCTAAACTCGCGGTGAGGTTTGGGCGCGTTGGTGATGTTTCTGGTGTGTCTACGAGAGTGCTGGTGATGTGATCATTCTCTGCAGGACGACTTGCCGCTGCGGATTACGTGCAAACTCTCGGCCCCGTGCATAGCGGATGTCTAGAGCGCAGGTCGCCGAAGCCAACCTGAGGCCCCATACCAAAGTGGACACAGTCGGTGAGCCCGCACTCTTGCGTTTCACGTGAAACACTTGCGGGTGCTTTCCCCCGGGTACCGGGGTCCAGGAATCCCAAATTGCTGTACCCCTTGGACTTGCATTGTGTGAGTGTCTGTTGGGGGCAGATTCCGACCATCGGTGAAAAGGATATTCCTAGCATGCCGTGGTTGCTCTTTGGAGGATGAAAGATGCTCGCGGAGGGAGTCGGTTCCGTTGCTTCGACCCCTCACCTGAGAAACGTCCGCGGGTACGGCTCAAGGAAGATGCGGTTGGTTACGGGTGGTTGCTCTACTCCGCCCGCTGAGCGTACTGACTGCTTGGCTGACAAGCCGGAGGCATCCTCACAGATAACGGCCTTCGGGAATCGGAGGTCTGGCTCGATGTTTCACGTGAAACGCACCGCATGAGGCAAGGGGCCGGCCGCCGTAACGGTGTGGTGTGCCGTCGTGTTCCATCGTGTCAGAATTCGAGCGGCATGGGCGGCTACTTTCCTGTTTCACGTAAAACAGTTGCGTTGAAGGTTTACCACGCCGGGCTATGAGGGTCCCCTATGGGTAAGTGGGAGTTCGCTCGCAGTCTGGCAACGGCCGCTACAGGCGGGCGTGCCAAGAGGTGACTGGACGGACTACTTGGCGTTCGATTTGGTTCATGTACTTGCGCTCGATGAGATGCGAGCTCGATCGTTCCAGGAAGCCGCTTGCTTTCCATCTTCAGAAGGACAGTGCGCTGGCTCTGATTCCGTTGGCCGTGTATTCTCTGTACAGCCATCCACGGCAACTTTGAATTCGATAGCTCTGTCGACTGTTCTGGTGCCTGACGCCACCATTACTGGGAATGGGCTCTCTTGGATCCCCAGTGAGTTGTGTCCCTTCCTTTTGAATCATGGGATGCGGCCTCGGGACTCAACAGAACTACTCCTCGCTAGAACTGCGCCAGAGCTGAGAATGGACTCTGCGTCCCGATTGTATGGGCGCCCCTGCTTGCCGGGCGACGTCAGACACTCGGCGCTTGTTGCTCTTCCTCGCGGCGGCATCTGGTTCTGCCGCTTGCGAACCCCACGATGCCGTCACGTGCGCCTTGGCCTGACGCGATTGTTGGACAACAATCGAGATGCTTGGAACAGAGGTTCTTGTGGGCAGTGCTGGCAGGCTGAGGGCGAGAGTTGGGAGGGGGCTCCTGCGGTCAGTCCCTCGCCGGTCTCATCGGCGAGGAGTGCTCGTTTCGTCCTTCGGATTTCAGATTCTGCCGGTCCTCCGGCTAAGCACTGCCACCCGATTATGGATTGCACGCACGTCGATTCAGCTGCGTGATTCCCGGTCCGCGTTGCTCGGCTCGGCCTACTGTAGTCAAGTTCTCTTCGATAGGACCGAGCGCTGGGGTGAGAGAAAAGTTCCGCTGTACTTCACCTTTCCCAGGCCGGCTCTAAACATGAGCGGAGCCCGTGAGTCTGTGCGCGCTATCGAGCCTCGTCCGACTCCACGCCGCCACCTGGCTCTCGACGCGCGAGTGCTAGTGGTCTCCGTCAGGCTCCCTCGGTTCAGACAAGGCTCCGGCCAAAGTTCGGTCGTGCTGCCCCTAGCTGGCACAGCCGCGGTGGCTTCTCCCAGGAACCCGGGTTGGGAGTTCTTGGAGCCCCAAGGTGGGCACGTGGCGCGCTCGTAGCGGGCGCGGGTAGTTGGGGTGGAGTTGAGCGAGTTGAGCGGCGACGCCCAGTGCTATGTGCCAGCGCCTTGGATATGGCGAGATCTAGTCCTTCTTTCCAGAGCTCGTTCACTCCCCCATGCCTGCCTGCGTTCGGGAAACAAAGAGGTCTGTGTGGCCCGGATAGGAAGGTCGCACCCAGCCCGGCCCAGTGTCTTGTGATCGACCTGGGACGCTCGCGGATCGGGACGCTATTTGTTTCCTTGACACGTATACGAGCAAATGGTGCTTCCAACCGCTGGGCTTGTTGTACAGAACGGCAGCGCTAGCGCGAGCCGTCGGTGCGTGCTGGCTTCCCTTCGTTGAGCGCAATGGGGTTCGAGGAGCGCAATGACGTTCGAGCGGCGACGCCTTCGAAGACTTCCCCGCAGCGGTCCGCGACTTTGCAAGGACCACATTCGGGGTTTGCTCGAGACTGTTGTTGCCGCTCTTAGAGGCGCGGACGACGTTGCGGAGTGGCCGCGGATTGTCAATGAACATCGGACGCTCAGCAACGGTCAGGTCTAATGGGACCGTGTGGGTGTGTCAGCGAGCACGCTGGCTGGCTGTTCAAAACCCTGCGTGGCCCGGTGGATATCGCTGTGGATAACTTTGTTGATAGTCTGTCTGCTTCTTAAAGCTGAGGGTCTCAGATTTGTCGTCGCCTGTTCGGTCTGCGGCTGGAGTTTAGGCCAGCTTGAGCACGCTGACGTCTTGTTTCACGTGAAACAAGACTGCAGAGCATGATCTTGGCAAAATTTCCCCTTTTCGACCGTTTTTTGGTCTATTTTCGCGGTATTGAGCCCAACTTCGGTCCGATCGGAGGATTGATCTTGTATTAGACTTGCGGGCGAACACCCATCCCCGGAGGCCGTGCCTTTTGCCCAGGGCGGAGGGGCGGCAATTCACATCCTTCTGCACGGTGGATATTGCTGTGGATAACTATGTGAATAACTTTAGGTGGATCGGTGGATATCTTCCTTCGATGTGATTGTGGTTGGCATACTCTGTTGGAGCGCAGCGCCGCGATCCTGGTCGGCAGCTGGGAGGGAGGAGGCTGCGAGGTTGGTGCTGAAGGACTTCCGGCACCGTGGTCCGCCGATGTTTCACGTGAAACTGCGACCACACGGATGACATCATGCGCCAGGGCTTCCGCACCGAAATGGAGAAGCGGGAACCTCAGCGCCCGCACGAGGCGCCGGTTTGTCTGGCAGAGATGGAGTCCATACTCAGCTCTTGTGGCTGCGCAAGCCGCCGCTACTCCGAAGCTCACCCGGTCGAGTGGTTGGTCGCTGACGTGGGGGCGATCTGTCGAGTCTGAGTAGAGGTTCCTCGGGATCACCTTGGTGGTGGCTTTGACTGGCAGGTCCAGAGCTTCCCCGTCAATTCTGATGCCCAGCCGTGTTCGAGGAAGTAGATCGCACGGAAGAGAGCCCTTGTCCCACCGACTTGGCCACGTCTCATCCCGAAGCGTCCCGGTCCGAAGTCGTTCATTCCCGGGGGCGACTCGCGGCCACTTTGGTTTAGCTAGCCGTCCCAGCTAGGTTAGCCGGCGTTTGATGATACGCACTCTTGGTGCATCCAGAGGTCGACTTTGTACTCATCGGCGACTTACCGCTGGAAGACCCTAAAGCATGGGGCGAGAAGTTTCGGACTGCTTCCTTGGGCCGACACCGAGTGGCCGGTGCTATTGTTTTGCCCAACGTCACGAGTCACTCAGCTGCGCAAGGCGGAGCATCGACTGTCCCGAGCTTCAACGAGGGATCCCTTTAGAAGTGAACGGGGCTTTCGCTCCAGCGTAGGTTCTGGAGACTCTGAATTTCGCTCTGGGAATCAGTCTGATTGATCGGGTGAGGTACTGCCCCTCAAACCGAGGATGGATCGGGTTCGAGCTTTGTGAGTCTGCGCGCTGTTCGGGCTCTGCGTAGCACTTGCAGCTAGGTCGGTCGATTCGGGTCTGCCGGACTTGGACGGTGTCCGTCTTCGAAATCGCTGGATCGCGGACGTGATCTCAGTATTGAACGCGTCGAGTGTTTCGAAGCGCAGAAGGGTACGACTGTTCCTGGCGAACCAAAGCAAGCCACGCGAACGATGTGATCGATGTGGGCGCAATGTCAGCAACGATGTGATCGATGCGCGCGCAATGTCAGCGATGTCCAACGGACGCCACCCTGATCGCGCGGTCGTAAGCGTACCGTCCAGTGAGGGTGCAAAATGAACGCCGCTGGGTGTTGGTTCAGCACGTGCCATCATGCGCTCGCTCCCATTTCACCCACGGTAGTTCTGGCTCGGCGCGCGGGTCTGTTTTCCTTCCAGCCCTAACGACGGCTATCGCGGGCCGACAGAGCCGTCAGACGCCGGTGGTGGTATACCCGCGTCCTCGGGCCCGAACACCTTGGAAGGATGCCACTGGTCTCTTGAATTCGTCGAGAGGTGGTGCTCTTTTGCCCGCCAAATGTCGGCTTTCAGGACCTAGAGTCAAGGCGAGTTTCATGTTTTGCTCTGCCCCTTCTCTCGTGAGCAACGAAGACTAGGGCGCAGCGGACCCCGGTGCCAGACCGGAGAATGGCGATGTTGAGCCAGCCAATCTAGTCGCTCACGGGGGTCTGTAGACCACGACGCATTCCCGTGAACGTCAATACGGGTCCGCAAGAACAAGCGATGCTTCCTTGAAGTGTTCCGACGTATCGAAACATGCAGGTTTGCATTCATTACTCAAAGAACAAGCTATTTCGTTTTCATGTAAAGAATCGTGGAAAACCAAGCCAGATCTCAGAGCCAAACCAGTGGGCTGTTGAGTTCGTTTCCCGGTTTGGACACAGCATGCGTTCCCCAGTCCGCAGCAGTCGTGGACGCGGGAGTTGGAGCGGGGTGCGGTGGAGACTGCTCTAGTCCGAAGGGATGGAATGGTTTGGAGGCCTATTCAGCTTCGCCCGTGGATGTCTGCAGTCCGAAATGCCCGTGGGGCTGGTGGATTTCCGGCTCGGCCGGCCGTCAGTCCGTAATCCGAGCCTCAGGGTAGTCTCTAACATGTGTTGCAGTTGCACGGAGTCGTTGCTGCCCAAGGCTGCGAGAGCGCCTCCTTCTGGCGCCCTTTAACATCCAGCCCCACGGTGCTGCGATACCAAGTTCACAGTGGCACCCTTCCCGCGCCAATTGAATGGGTACTTAGACGAACCTCCGATAATGAGGAGCTGCTACAGTGCACGACCCCGTCACTGTGTCCGGGCCGCCTCCGAGCCAGACGCACGCTGTTTCACGTGAAACAAGTGGGTAAAGGCCGCGCCTTAGCTGCGGTAGCTGTGCACGGACGAGCCTTGGGTAGTCCCTCTATCTCGCGCTGGTAATAGCGTGCATCCCGTAGTACCTGACGCGTGGCGTGGAAGTGGGAATCGGCATCGAGATCGGCGTGGACAGCGCGGTCCGCACATGCCTACACCGGCCTGGGATCTGCGCGCCATTCCCGCGCACCACTGGGTAAGAGGACATCATCATGCGCATGGCACGTGGTGAGTTCGCGAGCGACGCCGGCCCTGGACCTTGGAACTCAGAACTCGGAAAAACGGCGACTGCAACGGCCATGGGTGTTTCACGTGAAACATTACCCAAAGCAGGTTCTTCACCAATCTATCGTGCAAACTTACAAATCCAGGTGCATCCAGACTCATCGGCAAAGCCTTGCATTGTTTCACGTGAAACCGGCTCCTCAATCCATAAGGCCTTTTGCACCGAAGTAAGGGACTCCACCGGCCGGACACAAGGATTGTGGCTAGAGGCTTCGCAAGAGACCTGGAAAATAGCGAAATGATCAATTCTGGGCGGCCAACCACAGAGGCCACCGCATTCCGGCCCTACCCCAGATAGGCAAGACGCTCCTTCTGGGCTGGGCGCTTCTCCCTCAAGATCACCAGGTTTAGAAACTGGAAAAAGGTTCCTGACCGCGGACTTCGGGCAAACGCGAGCATTAGCAGGAAGACCTCCATCCATGCCTTGGCTCGAACATCAAGCCACTACACCAAGAACCCGAATGGCGACGCGGTGAAGGGACACCTGGAGCGGAGGGCATGAAAGGACCCGGCCACCAAAAGGACGAGGGAACGAAAAAACCGGTGGCTCCCGCTCACAAGCGGGAACCACCGGCCGAGTCAGGAAGCGCCACCAAAGTGCGGCGCTCAAGCCTTAAGACAAGACGAACCTAGGACAGGACGGACTCAAATTCCTTTTCGAAGAACTGCTTCGGCTTGGCACCGATAACCGTGCTCTTCACTTCTCCCCCACTGAAGAGGTAGACGGCCGGAATTGACGTGATGCCGTACTCGGCGGCGATGGCGGGGTTGTCGTCGACGTTGAGCTTGACGACATCAACCTTGTCTCCGTATTCAACCGAGATCTCGTCGAGGATTGGACCCAACTTACGGCACGGGCCGCACCACTCTGCCCAGAAGTCCACGATGACCGGCTTTTCAGCGGCCAGGACGTCGGTGCTGAAACTGGCGTCGGTAACGTCTTTAGCGTTGCTCATAATTCTTTCCCTTCGAATGGATGGCTGCTGTGCCGATTAGGCGTGCAGGTCTGCAAGATAGTGTTCGACGTCCAAGGCCGCGACACAACCGGAGCCCGCGGCCGTGATGGCCTGCCGGTAGGTGGGGTCGACAACGTCGCCGGCGGCGAAGACGCCCTTGATGCTCGTCTTGGAACTGCGGCCCTCGACGGCGATGGTGCCTTCTGGGGACAGCTCCAGTTTGCCCTTCACGAGTTCCGTGCGGGGGTCATTACCGATGGCCACGAAAACGCCAGTGACGGCGAGTTCGGACTCGGTACCGTCCACGAGGCTCTTCAGCTTCAGGCCGGTCACCTTGTCACCGCCGATGACATCTTCCACGGCGGTGTTCCACACGAAGTTGATCTTCTCGTGGGCCTGGGCACGATCGCCCATGATCTTGGAAGCCTTCAGCGTGTCCCGGCGGTGCACCACAGTGACCGACTTGGCGAACTTGGTGAGGAAGAGTGCCTCCTCCATGGCCGAGTCGCCGCCACCGATCACTGCAATGTCCTGGTCCTTGAAGAAGAAACCGTCACAGGTTGCACACCAGCTCACGCCATGGCCGGAGAGACGCTTTTCGTTCGCCAGGCCGAGTTCCCGGTAGGCGGAACCGGTCGACAAAATGACCGCCCGGGCCTTGAAGGTCTCGCCCGTGCCGATGGTCACGGTCTTGATGTCGCCGTCGAGATCTAGTTCGGTGACATCCTCAAACTGGATCTCGGTCCCGAAGCGCGCCGCCTGTTTTTCGAAGTTCTCCATGAGATCAGGTCCCATGACGCCGTCAGGGAATCCCGGGTAGTTTTCGACGTCTGTTGTGTTCATCAGTTCGCCACCGGCAGTCACAGAACCGGCGATAAGCAGCGGGTTCATGTTGGCGCGTGCCGTGTAGACGGCCGCCGTGTAGCCGGCAGGCCCGGAGCCTACGATGATGACATCACGTACGTTGGACGCGGTGTTTTCTGCGTTGCTCACTGTTGGGTGAACCTCTTCCTTAGTCGATGCACCGGATTATCGCGGCCGGCCACATGGCACAACCCTATGGCGGCGTCGAATATTCCGGCGTTTCCGGGGACCCTAATATCCACCACCATTCAGGGTACCGTCTGGTGGCGCAGGGCATGGAAGGGCGCAGGCTCCGTTACCTGAGTTGACGGCCCAGCCGTCGACTACTGAATCGTGTATTTACTGGACCTTGATCTCGGCGAGGCGCAGGCCGAAACCGTAGCGGGTCTTGGGCGCGGTCAGCTTGGGCAGCGACTTAATGGAGATGATCACGTACTGGGCGGTTGCGGGGGTACTGAGCGGCATGGTGAGCTCCGGAGAGGTGAAGCTGTTGGTGCCTACCAGCTTGGCACCGTCCATGGCCGGCCGATCGTTAGTGTAAACGCTGATGTTTCCACCGGAAGCACCCAACTGGCTCAGCGTGATGGACTTAACCTGCGCGGGCGCCTTGAGCTTGACCAGCAGGGAAACTCCGTCAGGCGCGAGTCCACCCCAGTCCGCAGTGGCGAACTCCATATCTGACCAGTAGCTCGCGGCATTGCCGTCGAACGTCTTGACCAGGTCTTTGTCGTAGGTAGCCGCAAATTCAAAATCGCCCATGCGGGTGACTCCGTCAATGACCGGCGGCGCGACGACGGCAGTGGCCGACTCGGTGCTGCTCGGCTGTCCGGATCCTGTTTGAGACGCTGAGGTGGACTGCTTGGCCGCGGGAGTGCCGCCCGGGATGAGATTACCGAGGTTGGTGACCGCAAGTATCAATCCGACGATCAGGACGGCGGCGAGGACGCCGCCCACCAGCCACCGGAACGAACGGGGCTCGCGCACGGGTTCGTCGTCGTAGTATTCGTCCTCGTCGAGGGGATCGGCTTGCTCCCGGGCCGTGGCCGGGAAACTCGACGCGCCCCGGTTGTACCCGCCCGAAGCGCGGCCTGCAGCAGCACCGGCCGCACCGCGGGAGGTGGCGGCGTCGTCGTTGATGAAGCCATAGTCGTCCTCGGACCAGAGCGAGACCTTGGCGTCCTGGGCAGGGCCCAGAGGCGCCGGCGCAGGAGGAGTCGATGCTGGAACGGCCTGCGTTGCCGGCCCCTTCTGGATTTGCTGGGGGGCGGTCTGGTTCGGCTGTACGGTCGAAGACGCCTCGGTGGAAGCGTTGGCCGCAGCGGCGAGGCGGGAACCAATGCCACCTGGGGCCGACGCGGGCCGGCTGGCAGGCAAGGGAGGAACCACGGGGCGGCGCTTTTCTTCGGCGGCGGCTGCCGCTTGCGATCCACCGACCGGATTGGGCTCGACGCCGTCGTAATTGATGTACTCGGCGTCATGCTCTTCGTCGTCGTACAGTCCGTCGTAAGTTTCGGGCTCGCGGGACCGGGCTTGGCCGAAGATCTCGCTTCCGAGCGTGTCCGTGAAGAACGGCTCGACGTACGGCGGGTTGGTGGCCACCACGAGGTCCAACAGATCAGGAGCACTGCTGTGGTTGGTGATGAGGTACGTGGTGCTGTCGCTGACGCCGAGATCGAGGATCTGGACGTGCCCGGGCCGTTCACCGGTGGCTACTTCCCGGGCGCTCTTGGCAACTTGCTCGGCGTTTCCGGGGCCGGCCACGAGGATACTGACGGGCCTGTTAAGGACCTGGTCGACGCCGTCGAGCACCAGATCTTGGTCGTGCGAAGTCAACACGGTGGCTGTGACTTTGTAGCGGCCGCCAAGCACTGATCCGACATCGATCGGGTGGGACACGGGTTCCTCCTAGACTGTCCGGAAGCTGCGGGTCCTGAATACGGGATCCGGCCAGCCGGGTGACCCGTGGTCTGCAACTACCTGTATTAGTTTCTGATCCTAGCGGATTGGGCCGTTCCGGCCCCCGGTTTGCGCTGATGCGTCACCGTTTGCGGCGAGGTCCACCGCGGAAATAGGGGTTGTTTCCCAGCGGTCCCTGATAGGTGCGGCGGCCAGGCAGCGGAATGCCCGGACGGCCCGCGCCTCCTTGGGCGGTGCTGGGAAGGTCCTCGTCCGGCAGGTAGGACTTCTCGACATCGGACCAGGCATCCACCTTGCCTTGCCCCTCAGCAATGGCCGTACCGGCAATGCCGCCGGAATCATGGCCCGCATCCCCGTTCCTGGCCGGGAGGGTTTCCAACGCGGGACCGGCGCGGAACGATGCCGCATCGAATTCGCCCGAGATGCGAGGAATGAGCCCGGTATCGTCGGACACGGTGGCGCGAACCGGCGTCGCGGTTGGCTTTTCGCTGGCGGACGGCGCTTGCGCCACCGGAATGCCCCGTCCGAGGCGACCGAGCACGGGCAGGAGCAGGTCGCGCAGCTCGCTGACATGGAAGAGGCGCAGCAGGAAGAGGTAAGCAAGCAGCATGACGGGCCCGACGACGATCACCGTCACCAAGGCGGCAGGCCTGCTGCTCCAGGCGAAACCATCGGCATGATAGCTGCCCAGCAGCCATAGGGCCACAGCGCCGGCGATCGCCGAGCCCAGGGCCGCGTAGCCCATGCGGATGTAGGAGTTGGCAATCCGGGGGCCGTCCACATGGCCGAGGAGGCGCCTCAGGAACCAGACGCTGATGACCACGGAAAGGATGTTGCCGAGGGTGTACAGGACGGCGATCGCGAAGATGATCTGGGCGACCGGCAGGAACTGGATGATGAAGGCGCCTACAACGTTCAGTAGGGCCAGCATGAGCTGGATGTAGAACGGGGTTCGGGCGTCTTCGTTGGCGTAGAACACACGGGACATCATGAAGTTGGCACTCATGAACGGTGTGCTCAACGCGAGGATCGTCAGCGTCTGGGCCAGCATGACACCGTCCTGGGGCTTCCCGCCGGAGAAGAACATGCCCAGCGGGCCAGCGAGGGCAAAGAGTGCCAGCGCCCCGAAAACGGTGGCGACGGCCATGGTCCGCAGTCCGTGGGAAAGCGCTTCGCGCAACTCGGCTTTGTTGCCGGCTTGGGAGGCACGGGTCATGCGGTTGAACAACACGGTAGCGAGCGACAACGCGATGATCGAGTGCGGCAGCAGGTAAAGCTGGCTGGCGACTTCAAGGACCGCGTTACCGGGAAGCGTGGCGGCGGCCGGGTCTTGCGCGTGCTCGAGGCGGAGGCGCTCGGATCCGGGAATGGTGGCGATCCTCATGACATAGAGGAAGGCGAGCTGCCCGACGGCGGCGGTCAGGAGCGTCCAGACGCTCAGCTTTGCTGCCTGGCCCAGGCCCACGCCCCGCCAGCCGAAGCGGGGCCGGAGACCGAGCCGCAAGCGGATCACCGGGATGAGGAGTATGGCCGTCTGGGCGAGCACACCAACTGTGGAAAAACCCGCAATCAGGAAGGTTTGGAGAGGCCCCCAATTGTCCAGGGTGTGGGGATTGGTGTTGTTGGCGCCGAGGATCCAGATGAACATGCCCAGTCCTGCGATGGCCACCACATTGTTCAGGATTGGCGCCCACATCGCAGGACCGAAGGCGCCGTTGGCGTTGAGTATCTGGGTCAGGAGCGCGTACAAACCGTAGAAGAAGATCTGCGGCAGGCAATAGAAGGCGAAGGTCACGGCGATCGATTTTTGCTGTGGCGAATAGCCCTGGGTGGTGAGGTCGATGACGATCGGTGCGGCTAGCGTGACTAACGCTGTCAGCGTCAAAAGAACCAGCACAGCCAGGGTCAGGAGCCGGCTGATGTAGTCCGCGCCCCGGTCCGGTCCCTTGCTGGCTTTGATGATCTGCGGCACCAGCACCGCATTGAAAACGCCACCGGCCACCAGAAGGAAGATCAGGTTGGGCAGGTTGTTGGCATTGATGAAGGTGTCATTGACCGTCGATCCCAGGCCCAGTGCGGCGCCAAGCATCCACGTTTTGGCGAAGCCGAGAAACCGTGAAACGAGGGTCCCGGCGGCCATGACGGCGCTGGAACGGGTTTCTCCGGACTGGACTGATTGGGTTGATTTGGCGGCAGACATTGTCATTATCGTCCCATGAGCCGGGCCACCCGATGCGTCAACACTGCATGAGGGCGGCCCTAGAGGTGTTCGGGCAGGACTTCCCGGGCCAGATCCGCGATACGCCGCTCATTGGGGAAGGACAACTTGCGTGCCAGGTCCTGGAGGGGAACCCAAGCTGCGTCGATGGCCTCTTGATCGGGATCGTTCTCGATGGTCAGCTCGCCGCCCGTGGCGCGGAGCAGGAAATGGTGCACGGTTTTGTGTACACGGTGCCCGCTCACGGTGAACCAATAGTCGATGCTGCCGAGTGGAGCCAGGACGTTGCCTTCGATTCCGGTCTCTTCGGCGATCTCGCGGACTGCGGCTTCCTCGTTGTTTTCCTTGCCTTCCGGATGTCCTTTCGGCAGGCACCACTCAAGCCGGCCACCCCTATTAAGGCGGGCGATGATCGCAACCCTCAGTTCGCCGTCGGACGTGTCCACTACGACGCCGCCGGCAGAGACTTCCTCCACGGTCGGAAGGGCGGCCTGGGCCGTGTGCGGAGCGGGCGCGACGTGAGCACCAATTGCCGACGGCAATGGTGCATTCGTCCTCCTGCCAGGAGCACTCGGGATCGGGTTGGCCATGAAGTCCACTCTAACGACTCTTGCCCGTTGGTGATGACCGGGACATGGACTGACGGTGGCGTGCGGATGGCGTTCGGCCGTGTTCCCGGTGCCGTAATCGCGCAATCATGCTGTGTCGCCCCGTAATGACAACGATCCGGTGTGATGGCGCGGTGAAATCTGACAAGCTTAAGGAACTATGGCGCAAGTATTGGACAGTTCTTCAGTTAATTTCCAGATGGATCCAGTGGTCCTGGACCTCGGTCAGCGGTTCGTGGACGCTGGATTCGAACTGTCGCTGGTGGGCGGGCCGGTGCGGGACCTCTTCCTGGGACGCGTCTCCCCGGACCTGGATTTCACCACTGACGCCACTCCGGACCAGACGCTTTCCATCATCAAGAGGTGGGCGGACAATTTCTGGGAGATTGGCCGCGCCTTCGGAACGATCGGGATGAAGAAGTCCGGCTTCCAGATTGAGATCACCACGTACCGTGCCGAGGCTTACGATGCCGCCTCCCGCAAGCCGGTGGTGGCCTTCGGCTCGTCGCTGCTGGACGATCTCCTCCGCCGCGACTTCACCATCAATGCCATGGCGCTTCGGCTGCCCTCCCTCGAGCTCGTGGATCCGTTCGGCGGGGTGCGCGATCTCCATGCCTCGGTGCTTGCTACCCCTGGATCCCCCGAATCGTCATTCTCCGATGATCCGCTGCGGATGATGCGAGCCGCCCGCTTCGCGGCGCAGCTTGGCGTTGCAGTGCACGACGACGTCCGCCTCGCCATGTCCGGGATGGCTGAGCGGATCAAGATCATTTCCGCCGAACGCGTGCGCGAGGAACTCGTCAAGCTCATCAATGGCGCACATCCGAGGGCGGGAATCGACCTCCTCGTGGACACCGGTTTGGCGGAGTTCGTCCTGCCCGAGGTCTCTGCGCTGCGCCTTGAAGCCGATGAGCACCACCGGCACAAAGACGTCTACCAGCACTCCCTTCAAGTCCTGGAGCAGGCCGCGTCGCTTGAGACCGGCCCGGATGGCCCGGTGCCTGGCCCGGACTTTGTACTGCGCTTCGCCGCGTTAATGCACGACGTCGGGAAGCCGGCTACGCGCCGGTTCGAACCGGGCGGCGCGGTGAGCTTCCGCCACCACGACATGGTGGGTTCGAAGCTGACCGCGAAGCGCATGAAAGCCTTGCGCTTCGACAACGACACGATCAAGGCCGTGGCGCGGCTCGTCGAGCTGCACATGCGCTTCTACGGATACGGGGATGCGGGCTGGACCGATTCCGCCGTCCGCCGCTACGTGGCAGATGCAGGCCCCCTGCTGGAACGCCTGCATCGCCTGACCCGGTCCGATGTCACTACGCGTAACCAACGCAAGGCAGAGCGGCTCTCCTTTGCCTACGATGACCTTGAGCAACGGATTGAAGTCCTGGCCGAACAGGAATCACTCAATTCCATCCGTCCGGACTTGGATGGGGCGCGCATCATGGCTTTGCTGGGACTCAAGCCCGGACCCGTGGTTGGCAGGGCCTACAAGTTCCTGCTGGAAGAGCGCATGGAAAACGGTCCGTCGTCCCCGGAGGACGCCGAATCCAAGCTTTTGGCGTGGTGGGCAGAGCAGCCCGAGTCCGCCGTCGAACCTTCATCGGAACCATCCGTCGATGCCCACGCCGGCATTGCCGAACCAGAGGAGTCCTAAGTGAACGAAGCAGCCAAGCCCGCCCGGCCACAGCTCTGGATCATGCGCCACGGGGAGACCGAATGGTCAAAGAGTGGCCAGTACACGGGATTGACCGATCTCCCTTTGACGGTGGAAGGCGAGCAGCAGGCCGTGGAAGCGCGCAAGATCCTGGAAGGCATCGACTTCGACCTCGTCCTGACCTCCCCGCTCCGCCGAGCCCGGCGTACAGCGGAGCTGGCCGGTTTCCCCGACGCCGTCCACGAGCCACTGGCGGTGGAGTGGAATTATGGAGACTACGAAGGGATCAGCTCGGACCTCATCCGCAAGGACAACCCGGACTACCTCATCTGGTTCGATGGCGTCCCCAACGGCGAGACCCTCGACTCCGTGGCGGCCCGTGCCGACAAGATCATCGCCCGCGTCCTGGAGTCCGGGATGGACAACGTCCTGATTGTTGCCCACGGCCATTTCTCCCGCATCCTCACGGCCCGTTGGCTTGAATTGGATGCCAGGGAAGGACGCCACTTTGTCCTGGGAACGGCGAAAGTTTGTACCTTGGGATGGGACAAGCGGACGCCGGCAATTCTTCGCTGGGGACTGTAAGAGGAATTAATTTCTAAATTGTTTGTAATTGGCTGGTCAACAGCGCGATTCATGGTGTAACTTTATTTTTGATCCCAGAGCGATCCGCCGGGATTAAGGCGTGCACTACCCAGTAAGTCAGCTGCGGTGTGCCAAAGCAGAAGAGGAGGTTGGGAAAATGATTACTTTGACTAGCGGATGGAAGATGACCGTTGCTGGCACCCCGGCCTTCGCTGCTCGACGCCGTCTTTCGGCCTAACTTCTCCTGATGTACTTGCGCCCCTGATTATTGGGGCGATTCAAGGTGCAATCAGGCTCCGAGTCGGGCCTGCCATTGAGCGGTATCACGCGATTGACGTGGTGCGCAGTTTCCTCATAGTTCGGAACCAGCTTCTTGTTGGGGACGGCTGCCCCCTGGATACCACGTGCCGGAACTCCATGCTCCGGCACTATCCACGGTCATTCGAACAATCCGCTTAATCCACCCCATCATTGCCGGCATTCACGTGCCTATTTCCGCCCTGTTTTCCTTCGAATTCAGGGGGGCTTAATTGTCATGTCTGAATTCCGGCAATTCTCTTCAACAACGAAAGGAGGTGACACCATGGCCAAGCGCCTCAAGGACCTGATGGTCTTCAACGGCAAACCTGTCGTCAAAGACAGGACTCTCTTCAACGGACAACTGCTGGATCAGCGCAGGGAAGACGTCTACGTCGTCCTGCACCAAATGGGAATCATCCGCTGAGTGTCCCCACCACTGCAATTCAGGAGGGACTGATGGCACACATCGGACCGTTCGCCTCGGAAGCCCACGCGGCTATGCGTGGGCTTCCGCCTTTAAGGACTGCATCGGGCGGGGCTTGGGGCGAGGGCGGGCTCGGGGCGAGCCGGGGGCGGAGCTTGGGGCGGGCTGCTTGGGGTCGGCCGGACCCGACGCCGTCCGGCGCGGCTGAAGGTAAGCTCGATTGCATGCAGGAGACCAAGCCGCACATCCAGCAAAAGCGTGCGCGCTTTGTGGTTCCCAGCCGCAGCGACTCCTTGCTGAGGAACTTCACCGAACTAATCGGAGGACCCCTCGGCCGGCGTTCCTCTCCTGGAGCCATCTCCCCCGGATTCTTCACCATTGAACGCGTCCTGATCATCCTCACGATCGTTGCCGCATTGCTGGCGATCCTGATCAAGGGCTATTGCAGGGTCAACGGTTGGCAGGCACCCCAGCAGTTCTACGCCACGTGCTATTCGGATTTCCCCGAACTCTTCCGCAGCCGAGGCCTTGCCGATGGCGTCTTTCCGTTCTTCGACCAGAAGAGCCTCTTCGAATATCCCGTGATCGCAGGGCTGATAGCCGGTGCTACGGTATGGCTGGTACCTGGTCATGGTGGCAGCCCCGAACGGATCTTGGGTTACTTCGATGTGAATGCCACCTTGATTGTGGCCCTGTGGATCGTGGCCGTCCTGGCTACCGCGCGCATCAACCGACGCCGGCCCTGGGACGCAACCATGGTGGCCCTGGCCCCTGGGATCGTGCTGGCCGGGTTCATCAACTGGGACATGTGGGCCGTAGCCATGCTCGCAGTGGGGATGTATTTCTTCGCGAAGGAACGTCCCGTCCTGGCCGGCGTGTTCATCGGTCTGGGCACTGCCACCAAGCTGTACCCGGTGCTCATCCTGGGTGCTGTCTTTTTGCTGGCGCTACGCAGCGGCCGGTTCCGGGTCTTCTACGTGACCACCCTTTCGGCGGCAGCGGCCTGGCTTGCGGTCAATATCCCGATCGCCGCCGTCAACCCAGCCGGCTGGCGGTACTTTTTCGACTTCACCCAAGACCGCCCGGCCGGATACAGCTCGTTGTGGTTCGCCTACAACTTGGTGGCAGACCGGCTGCGCCTCGTCCAACTTGGTCCGGAAGCCATCAACGCCTTGGCATTCAACGTCTTCCTCCTTGCCTGCGTCCTGATTGCGGGATTGGCTTTGACGGCGGCGCGGCGCCCCCGGCTTGCCCAACTGACGTTCCTGATAGTGGCTGCCTTCATCCTGAGCAATAAGGTCTATTCGCCCCAGTTTGTGCTGTGGCTCGTGCCGTTGCTGGCGTTGGCCCGGCCACGATGGCGTGACTTCCTGCTCTGGCAGGCTGCCGAGGCTCTGCACTGGACCGCCACCTGGATGTATTTGGGCCAGACCAGCAGCGGCGGCCCGGTGCAGAACAACATCGACATGCCGTACTACGTCATGGCCGTGATGCTGCATATGGCCGCGACGGCATATTTGATGTTGAGGATTGCTTGGGACATTTGGGAACCGCACCTTGACCCTCTTCGGATCCAAGACGAGGACGACCCCCATGGAGGGGTGTTCAACGGTGCCAAGGATTGGTTCCGATTGGACCTCAAGAACCCTGCCGCATCGGCTCTGCCTTGGCGGCACGTTGCCTCGTTCCCTGAACGGCAGCAGCCCAACCAGGACTCAATCACCTCCGCGAAAGGCGAGGCCGAACGCGATGGCTGAGGTCGCCGTCGTCGGCTCCGGACCGAATGGCTTGGCTGCAGCGGTAGTCATGGCGCGCGCTGGCCTGGCTGTCCGGGTCTACGAGGCTGCGGGGACGATCGGGGGCGGGACTCGCACTGCCGAACTCTTGGAACCGGGTCATGTTTACGACGTCTGTTCCGCGGTCCACCCGATGGCGCTGGCTTCGCGATTCTTCCGGGATTTTGAACTCGAGCGGCGCGTGGAGCTACGTTTACCCGAGGTTCAGTACGGCACCCCGCTCGACGGCGGCCGAGCAGCTCTCGCCTACCGCTCGCTGGAGCGGACGGCTTCTGAACTCGGGGCCGACGGAACCGCTTTTGCCCGCCTGATGGGACCGTTGGTGGAGCACTTAGGCGGGGTGCTGGACGTAACTCAAAACCAACTGCTGAGAGTACCGGCGAATCCCGTGGCCGCACTGCGACTTGCATTGGCGACCCTCGAGCAGGGTTCGCCGTGGTGGAACCGGCGTTTCACGGGGGATGCGGCTCCCGCACTCTTGAGCGGGGTCGCGGCCCATGCTGTGGCGCCGTTGCCCTCACTCGCCGCAGCGGGGGCGGGACTCTTGTTGGGAGCGCTGGCGCATGCCGGTGGCTGGCCCATCCCGGTTGGCGGCTCGGCGGCGATAGCGGACTCGATGGCCCGCGACATCGAGGCCCACGGCGGGGTGATTGAGACCGGCGTGGAGATCGATTCCTTGGAGGAGCTGCGTCCTGCAAAGGCCATTTTGTTGGACGTTGCACCCCCGGGCCTGCTGCGCATGGCCGGTTCGGCACTTCCGGGGCGCTACCGGCGGGCGCTGGAAACATTCCGTTTCGGGAATGCGGCGTGCAAGGTTGACTTCATCCTGTCCAGCCCGGTTCCGTGGGCCGCGCCGGGGCTTGCTAGCGCGGGGACCGTGCACGTGGGTGGCACGCGTGCCGCCATGGCTGAGGCCGAGAACTTGGTCGCTGCCGGCAGGCACCCCGGGAAGCCCTATGTGCTTGTTGCCCAGCCATCAGTAGTGGATCCCGGGCGCGCTCCTGCTGGGCGGCACATTCTCTGGTCCTATTGCCACGTGCCCAAGGGGTCAACCGTGGACATGGCCGAGGCAGTCGTAGCAAGGATCGAGGAGTTCGCGCCAGGTTTCCGGGATGTGGTGGTCGGCTGGAAAACGACGACGGCGGCGGGCTTGGCCGGCTACGACGCGAACTATGTGGGCGGAGACTTCAGCGCGGGACTGATGGACGTTCGGGGACTGGTGCAGCGTCCAGTGCTTTCACCAGTGCCGTGGCGGACGCCGCTGCCTAGAGTGTACCTGTGCTCATCGTCCACGCCGCCAGGGCCTGGAGTGACAGGAATGCCCGGATACCACGCGGCCAAACATGCCTTGAAAGACATATTCGGCCTGCGGGTACCCGGGCTGGCCCTGGGCACGTAAGTACCCCGACGCTCGCTCAGATATGAGCCCAAACGACGGAACGCTCGCTCACATAAGCCCAAACGACGGAACGCTCGCTCAGTTCATCATCTGCACGAGCGTTCCGGATTTTTCCCCTACATCTGCAGGAGTGTCGGGTTGGAGGCCGACATATCTGCAGGAGGGTCGGGAAATGGGCCGACAGACGTGAGCGAGCGTTGGGCTAGTTGGCTGCCGTGAAACGTGCGCGGCGGTGGGCCGGAGTCTCGATCTCGTCCAGCATGGCGACGGCGTAGTCCTGGGCTGAGATGCTGTTGCCCGCTGGGGAATCCTCGGCGGTGGAGTAGTTGCCCGTGCGCTCACCGGGCTGGATGACGGGTGCCGGTGCCAGCACGGTCCAGTCCAGGCTCTCCGGGGCTTCTTTGACGGCGGCGAAGGCTGCGGCCGCGGTGGTGGCCTCGGCCTTGTAGGCCTCCGGGAAGTCAGGCGAATCGAGGAGGCGGACGCCGTCGATCTCCAGGGTACCGGCGCCTCCGACGATCATGAGGCGCGTGCCTTCGGCGTTGCTATAGGCGGTATCCATCGCTGCAAGCCACTCTCCGTGGTCTCCACCGGTGCGGCTCGGGCCGGTGGCGAGGATGACGGCGTCGTGCTCTTTTGCGATCTCTGCGAAACTCTGCCCATCAGCGAGATCGGCGGCGAAGGACGTCGCTCCAGCGACCTCGGAGCCCTTGCGGGAGATGGCGGTGACTTCGTGTCCACGGGTGAGTGACTCGTTGACGATCTGGCTTCCGACCATGCCTGTTGCGCCGTAAACTGCGATTTTCATGACTCTCCTTGGGGTTGCTATCCTTGCAATACCAAAACAGTATCTATTTGATACTGATAGCTTCAAAGGAACTTAGTTACCTTATGGAAACCAGCGAACTGCCGGCAAACGTTATGGACCCTGATTGCCCGTCCCGCGTGATCTTCCAACGCATCGGCGACAAATGGGCCTCGCTGGTTGTCCAGGTCCTCGCAGGCGGTCCCATCCGGTTCTCTGAGCTTCGCAAAATGGTCCACGTAGTAACGCCCAAGGTGCTGACCCAGACCCTTCGTACCCTCGAACGCGATGGCCTCATCACGCGGACTGTCCACGCCCAGGTGCCGCCACGCGTCGACTACGAACTGACGGAACTCGGAACGTCCTTATTGGAACCACTGACCCTCCTGCGTCTGTGGGCGGAGGACCACGTACCCAGCATCCTTGAGGCCCGCGACGCCTATGACGATGCCCAGGACGAGGCCGTCCTCAGGGGCTGACCCAGACGCTCTTTTCCAAACTGGCTAGCAGTATGTGTCGTTTTGACGGCTCATAACGACAACAACTGCGAGTCAGTTGGGTGTGCCGACGGGTACACCCAAGCCAAGGCGCCCGTCCCGCATGGTTGCGACGGAGTCGGTGAGCGGCAGGAACTCGGTATCGTGCGTCACCATGACCGTCGCAGTCGCGAACTCGTCCGTGACCTGACGCAGCAACCGCACGATCGAATCGCTGCGCTCGTGATCCAACGCTGCTGTGGGTTCGTCGACGAGCAGTACCCGGGGTTGGCCCATGAGCGCCCTCGCAATGTTCACGCGCTGCCGCTGTCCGCCCGAGAGCTGGTGCGGCCGTTTGTTGAGTGAAGCGCCGAGCCCGACGACGTCGAGTAGTTCCGTGGCGCGCGTGCGTGCCGCTTTGGCCGACTTCCCCCGGAGATGGTGGCCGATGACCAGCTGCTCGACGGCGGTGAGGGAAGGCAGCAGGTTGGGCTGCTGGAAGATGATGCCCACTTTCTCCCGGCGCAAGGAAGTCAGTTGGGCATCCTTGAGTTCGGTGGCATCCACGCCGTCGATGACGACGAGCCCTGAGCTTGGCCGGACCAGCGTGGCCGCCACGGCCAGAAGAGAGGATTTTCCGGAGCCGGACGGACCCACGAGGGAAAAGAACTCGCCAGCGTCCACGCAGAGATCCACAGCGTCCAGGGCCTTCAGGGTGGAGTCTCCGTCCGGGTACTCCAGGGTGACGTTGACTAGGTTGAGTACGGGATTCATGAATATGCCTTTCATGGAAAATATGCTGAAGGGATGCTCTAGTTGCCGCCGAGGGCGATGAGTGGATCCACCGTGGTGATGCCGCGGACGGCAAGGGCAGCACCCGCCAAGCCCAGGAGGACAATCCCGGCGATGGGCAGGAGCGTGGTCAGCGGAGTCACAAGGAATGGAGCCGCTTGGGCCGCGAAGAATCCACCCAGCACGCCAAGCCCACCACCCAGTCCTGCTCCGGCGAGCAGCACGATTCCAGCCTGGACCAGTGCGTCCCGCACCACGTAGCCGGAAGAGGCACCCATGGCCTTGAGCACCGCGATGTCGCGTGTGCGCTGGACGGTCCAGACAGTCAGGAACGCCACGATGACGAGTGCCGAGATGCCGTACAGGAAAGCCTGCATCAACATGAGGGAGCCGTTTTCGCTCTTGTAGGAGCCGAGGGCCTGGAATGAGCCATTGGGGCTGGCGCTGACCGTTCCGGCCGCCGCATTAGCGGCATCGACGTCCACGGAGGCGCCGGCGTCGTACGTCACGGCGAGAACCGTTCCGATGGATGCCCCGGCAGGAATATGTGCGAGCTTCTGCCACGTGGAGCGGGAGGTCCAGACCACTCCGGTGTGGGAATACCACTCATCCTGGGTGATCGCGGAGACCGTCAGGCCGGTACCGCCGACCGTGACCCGGCTCCCGGTACTCAGCGAGAGTTCCTTGGCCAATGACTTCCCGACCACCACCTCGCCGTCCTTGACCGGGACAGGTGAGATACCGGCGTCGGCCCCGAAGACCGCCACATTGGCAGTGCCGGCAGCATTGTTCGACGAATCGAGAGACTGAAATCGAGTCTGCGTGATGCCAACGGCCTCGGCAGAGGCAACACCGGGCCGGTTTCGCCATGCCTCAAGCTGTTCGGCGGAGACTTCCGATTCCGTGTAAGACGCCTTGGCCTCGCCCCCGGCCGGCGCGCCGAACACGATTTGCTGCACAGGGAGGGCTGCGATTGCCGAGGTCGACTGGTTGCCGAGGCCCGCGGTGAGTCCGGAGAGCATGACGAGGAGGAGCGTGATGAGGGCGACGACGCTTCCCATCAGGGCGAAGCGGCCCTTGGCAAAGCGGATGTCGCGCAAGGCGAGAAACATTTGATTCCTTTGTTCGGTGCCATTGAGGCGATCTTCTGGTCCTGTTTCAACTCTCCGACGGGACCCAGCGCAAGGCATCGGGAGGCGGATGGATCTATGCGATCGCCTTGGTTGACCCGCGGATCAACCGTTTGGTTGATTGGGCCCGAATACCGAGGAATCGGGGCAAAAGTGTCGGAGGGCGGGGCTAGTCTGGAGGGCATGCAGGGAGCCGATTTGCCTCAAGCCGCGCCGTTGCCCGGTGTCACGCCGCAGCCCGATGTCGCGCCGCAGCCCAGTGTCACGGCACAGCCCAGTGGCGCTGCCGTGATTTTGCGTGTCCTGCGCGTCAGCCTGCACGTTGGTTTCGCCGTGCTTTTGTTGGTCGCCGTCCTTCGCCTTGTGGCCGCGGGCCTTTCGCCATTGGCCACCGCGGCAGGCCTGGTACTTGCCTTGTTGCTGGCGGCCGTCTACCTGGTGGGGACGTTCCTCGAGAAGAGGCACTCCCTCAATCCCAAGCGCTTCGATCCGAAGCCCTACGCGTGGCGGTGGCTCGCCGTCGTTTGTTTTCTGTGGCTGCTGCTCATGCTCATCAGTCCGGACTTTGCGTGGATGGCCTTCCCGTTGTTCTTCCTGCAACTGCACGTTTTGCCGCGGCGCTTTGCCCTGCCGGCAATAGCCACCAGCACTGTGCTCCTGATCGCAGCCATGTGGTTCCACAACCGCGGCGCCGGGGCGGATGCCTTGCAACTTCCCATGGTCCTTGGTCCGGTTTTGGGTGCCGCCTTCGCGGTGGTTACCGGCCTGGCGTATCGGGCGCTCTACGTCGAGGGGGAGAACCAACGCCTCGCCGCCGAGGAATTGCGCCGCACCCGTGCCGAACTGGCACGCAGCCAGCACGACGCCGGTGTGCTGGCTGAGCGCGAAAGGCTCGCCCGCGAAATCCACGACACCCTGGCCCAGGGATTCTCGAGCATCGTCCTGATGGGACGTTCGGCGGAGAACGCCCTCGACGCTGGTGACGACGCTGCGGCCCGTGATCGCCTCAGGACCGTCCGTGAAACTGCGGCCAGCAATCTGGCGGAGGCCCGCAATTTTGTCCGGGGGCTGCGGCCGCCGGAGCTGGCGGAGTCTGGCCTGGCGGATACCTTGCGGCGTCTCTGCACCAAGACCGAGGCCGAAGCCGCTGCGCGTGGAGCCATGCTGCGCTGCCGCTTCGAGCTTCAGGGCACGCCGGTGCCGCTGCCCAATCCATACCAGACCACTTTGCTGCGCGCCGCACAGTCTTCGCTGGCGAACGTGTGGGCGCATGCGCACGCGAACACCGCCGTCGTTACCCTGTCTTTTCTGGACGCCGAGGTGACCATGGACGTGTTCGACGACGGTGCGGGCTTCGATTCCGTCGCGGCCGCCGTGGCGGAAGCGCGTGGGGACGGGACCGGCATCGGGCTCAAGAGCCTGCGCGAGCGCCTTGCGGCTCTGGACGGAACGCTCGACGTCGAGTCTGCTCCCGGGGAGGGGACCGTGGTGGCTATCCGGCTGCCGCTGGGTACCCGCAACCCAGCTCAGGAGGCATCCGAGTGACCGACAACATCAGGGTCTTGCTGGTGGATGACCATCCCGTGGTCCGGGCGGGGCTCCGGGCTATGCTTGCCGACTTCGAGGGCGTCAGCGTTGTGGCGGAAGCCTCCGACGGCGGCGCCGCGTTGGCAGAACTTTCGAAGCTCCATGCCCTCGGCGAGCCCGTGGACGTGGTCCTCATGGATCTGCAAATGGGCTCGGGAATGGATGGCGTCACCGCCACCGGCAAGATCAACGCCGGTGAAGCCGGGACTCCCCCGCCACCGGTCCTGATCCTGACCACCTACGACAACGACGCCGACATCCTCGCCGCTGTGGAGGCCGGCGCGAGCGGATACATGCTGAAGGATGCACCGCCGGAGCAAATCCGGCAGGCCGTAGTGTCTGCAGCGGCGGGCCAGACTGCACTCGCCCCCGAGGTTGCGGCGCGCCTCCTGGGGCGGATCCGAAACCCTGCGGCCGCCCTAAGCACCCGTGAGGTCCAACTTGTAGAGCTCCTCGCCACCGGCATGAGCAACCGCGCGATGGCCAAGCAGCTCTTCATTTCCGAGGCCACGGTGAAGACGCACTTGGTGCACATCTACGCCAAGCTGGGCGTGGACAACCGGACGGCGGCCATCGCGGTGGCAACACAGCGCAGGATCATCCGGGGCCAATAGCTCCGCACGCAGCGGGTGGCCGGCGGTAGGTTTTCGCGCCACAAATGTCGAGAGAGCCAAGCGTAGAAGGCATAATGTCGCAAATGGGGAAAACCAAGAATCTTGTCCTAGGGCTTGCAGCCCTGATGATTGCTGGCTCGCTATCGGCGTGCGATGACGGCCGTTCCGGGGCGGAAGGTGCGGCCAAGCAACTCGCTTCCTCGTTGGCAGCCCTCGACGTCGGCTCGCTCGCCTTTGACGGCAAGGACGCCGCCGCGGCGAATGAGCAGCTCAAGGCTGTGTTTGCAGCCCTCGACCCAGCCAAACCTTCCGTCGAAAGCGGAGCGGTGAAGCTCGACGGCGACAAAGCCACCGTCCCGCTCAACTACACGTGGAAGATCGGAACCGCAGAATGGAAGTACACTTCCCAGGCTGCGCTGAAGAAATCGGGCGACAAATGGACGGTCCAATGGACTTCGGCACTCCTGGAGCCCGACTTCAAGGACGGTGAAGTCCTGGACAAGACGGTGACAGCGCCCTCCAGGGCCGAGATCCTAGGTGCCGGGGACGCCAAATTGATCAGCTACCGTCCTGTGGTCTACGTCGGCATCGACAAGACCACGATCGGATCGGCAGATCCTGCCGCTTCGGCGGCGAAGCTCGCGCAATTGGTCGGTGTGGACGAAGCCGCGTACGTGAAACAGGTCCAGGCGTCCGGCCCACAGGCTTTCGTCAGTGCCATCACCCTGCGTCAAGACGGCCGGACGATCACGGACCAGCAGATTGCGTCGATTCCGGGTGCCCGTGGCATTCCTGATTCCCTGCCTTTGGCACCGACGCGTACCTTCGCCCGCGCTGTGTTGGGTGCTGCGACAGAAGCCAGCGCCGAACAGATCCAAAAGGCCGGGGGTGCCCTCAAACTGGGAGACATCGTCGGGACTGGCGGCCTGGAGGAACAATACGACGCCCAACTCCGAGGCCACGATGGAGTCTCCATCAAGGCCCGGCCACAAGGCATGACCGACGACCAGATCAAGGCCGCGAAGCCCGATCCCCGTCGAGTGCTCTTTGCCGTTGACGCGAAGCCCGGCGAGCCGGTGAAAACCACCCTGGATCCGCGCTTGCAGCAACTCGCGGAGGACACCTTGGCGGGCGTTGGCCCGGCGTCGGCAATTGTAGCGCTCCGTCCGTCAACCGGCGCCGTCCTTGCGGCCGCTTCCGGGCCTGGAAGCAACGGATACAACACGGCAATGCTGGGCCAGTATGCGCCGGGCTCCACCTTCAAGATCGTGGACTCCCTTGCCATGTTCCGCAACGGAATGACACCGGATTCCAAGGTTGAATGCACGCCAACAATTACGGTGGATGGCCGGACATTCAAGAACGCCGAAGGCTATCCGGAATCGTCCTTGGGTTCCATCGCTTTGCGGGACGCTTTTGCGCATTCGTGCAACACAGCCTTCATCAATGCCCGGGACAAGGTCAGCCAGGCCCAGCTCGAATCCGCGGCAACGTCCCTTGGACTGGCCGTCCAGGCCCCGAAGCTGGGGGCCGATGCCTTCTTGGGCTCGGTCCCAGGAAGCGCTGACGGCACCGAACACGCTGCTTCGATGATTGGCCAAGGCAAAGTGCTGCTTTCCCCGCTTGCCGCAGCAATCATGGCCGCCTCGGTGGCCCACGGCGCTCCGGTGTCGCCGCAACTCGTCCTGAACCCCGGCTCAGGTTCGCCCTCTGCCGGTGCCACGACGACGGCGTCTGGCTCGCCGTCGTCGTCGGCTACTCCCGACAAGCCGGTTACCCCGGCAGAGGCCGCCGCGCTGGGCGACATGATGCGTGCCGTGGTGACCTCCGGCCATGCTGGATTCCTCGCGTCAGTGCCCGGAGCGCCGGTGGGAGCGAAGACCGGGACGGCGGAATTCGGAAAGGACAACCCGCCCAAGACGCACGCCTGGATCGTTGCGGTCCACCGCGATCTGGCAGTGGCAGTTTTTGTCGAGGACGGCGGCCTCGGGGCCACCACCAGTGGCCCGTTGCTCAAGTCGTTCCTGACGGCGGCAGGATAACGCCCGCGCCCCCCGGGCCGCGCGTTATATACGCAGGAGGATCGGGCATCTTGAGGCGATATGTGAGCGAGGGTCGCCGGAAAGGGGCCTATATGTGAGCGAGCGCCGGTGTTGACGCCAGGGATCCCTAGACACGCCCTGCCTGCGGGTGCACACTTAATTCAACGCTTGTTGAATTAGTTGCGACGCTGGGAGTGGCCATGGACCAGTTCGAAAGCACCACATGTGTCGTTGTGGGTGGCGGCCCCGCTGGTGTGATGCTCGGACTCCTGCTGGCCCGGGCCGGAGTCGAGGTCACCGTCCTCGAAAAGCATGCCGACTTCCTGCGCGATTTCCGCGGCGACACCGTCCACCCCTCCACCATCCGGCTCTTGGATGAGCTCGGGCTGGGCGAAGGATTCCGGGCCCTGCCCCAAAGCAAGCTCGGCAATTTCAAGCTCCCCACGGGTGGCGGAGAAGTGACCCTGGCCGCCTTCGATCGCCTCAAGCCGCCCTACGATTACGTAGCCATGGTTCCGCAGTGGGACCTCCTGAACTTCCTGGTGGACGCCGCGCAGCAAGAGCCGCACTTCACGCTCAGGATGAACACTGAAGCCACGGATTTGCTGTACGACGACGGCGCGAAGGTCGCCGGGGCGGCGTACTGCACGCGCGACGCGGCGTCGGGAACGGAAACCGGCACAGGCGAGCTGCGCGCAACCTTGACGGTCGCCTGTGATGGCCGCAGTTCGGTACTCCGTCAGAAGGCCGGACTTGTCCCCCACGAATTCCCCGTGCCGTTCGACACCTGGTGGTTCAGGCTCTCCCGGCGTGCCGACGAACAGGAACAGCTGGCCTCCATCATGCCCCGTTTCTCCGGCAAGGATGTTCTCCTCAGCCTGACCCGCAAGGACTTCTACCAGATCGCCTACATCGCGGAGAAAGGCAAGGATGCCAAGTTGCGTGCCGAAGGGGTAGAGAGCTTCCGCGCACGCGTCGCCCGGCTCCGCCCGGACCTGGCGGACCGCATGGACGAGATCAAGTCCATGGACGATCTCCACATGCTGGACGTGAAGCTCAACAGGATCAAGCAGTGGCACAAACCCGGGCTCCTCCTGATCGGCGACGCGGCCCACGCCATGTCTCCTGCTGGAGGCGTGGGCATCAACCTGGCCATCCAGGACGCGGTTGCCGCGGCCCAGCGCATCGCCCGCCCATTGCTTCAGGGTACCTTGGACGAGGCCGATCTCGCTTCGGTCCAGAAGCGCCGCTGGTTCCCAACCGTAATGATCCAGAACGTGCAGCTCCTTATCCAGAAAGCGGTCTTCGGCCCCGCATTGTCCGGGCAACTGGGCGGTCCGCCGAGTTCGCTGGTCTTTGTCGCCCGCCACGTTCCGTGGTTAGGAAGACTCCCAGCGCTCATGATCGCCTTCGGGCCCCGGCCGGAACACGCCCCGGACTTCGCGCGCCGGAAGGCCGCAACGAGCAAGGATGCGGCGTGAGCAGGGGTCGCCGCCCAGGACAAGTGAGCAGCCGCGACGCCGTTCTTCGCGCGGCCCGCGAACAATTCAGCCGCAGAGGATATGACGCCGCAACAGTCCGGGCCATCGCCGCCGAGGCTGGCGTGGACCCGTCCATGATCAACCACCATTTCGGCACCAAAGAACAGTTGTTCATGGCTGCGCTAGAGTCTCCTGTGGACCCCAAGGAACACCTGACGGCTGTCCTTGACGGGCCGCGGGACGGCGTCGGGGAGCGGTTGGTATGGCGCTTCCTGACAGTTTGGGACTCGCCCGCGGGGGCGGCCGGCGTCGCGGTTCTCCGCACGTCCATGCAACACGAATGGAGTGCGGCATTGGTCCGCGAGTTCATCCTCAACCGGGCTACCAAACCGCTGCTGGCCGGCCTTGGTGTCCCCGCTGAAGAGGCTTCGTGGCGCGGAAGCCTGGTGGCATCGCAGCTCTCCGGACTCATCCTGACCCGCTACCTGATCAAACTGGAGCCGATCGCTTCGGCCCCGCACGCCGTCGTCGTCCAAGCGCTAGGGCCAACAATTCAGCGGTATCTGACCGGTGCCGTAAGCGGTGGACTGTCGGACTGGATCACCAAACCCGGCGACTAAGGAGTCTCCCGGGGTCCGTGGGAAGATTGAGCGTGTGGCCCATATTGACGTTTCCGGTATTGATTACTTCCTTTCCGACGGTACCCAGCTGCTCAACGGCGTGACCTTCAAGGTCCCGGACGGCAGCAAAACCGCCCTGATTGGCCCCAACGGAACGGGCAAGACCACGCTTTTCAAGATCATCGCCGGCGATCTCACGCCGGACGAAGGCGTGGTGGGACGCTCCGGAACCATGGGCATCATGCGCCAGTTCGTGGGCCAGGTCCGCGATGAGTCCACCGTGCGCGACCTTCTTGTCTCCGCGGCGCCGCCGGCCCTTGCTGCGGCCGCCAAGGCAGTCGAAGACGCTGAGCTCGCCATGATGGAGCACGACG